>NZ_JALBGB010000013.1:0-97465 GCF_022631395.1 Calidifontimicrobium sp. SYSU G02091 | reverse complement strand
CAGGCGATAGTGCCGACAACCTGCACATCCGGGACATCGCTCCATGACCAAATCCTCTCAGATTTGGTCCGGTTTGCTTAGGAATTACCTTTCTTTTTGGCTCCAGGCCGGCAGGAATGCCGTCCAGCGTGAGGCCGTCGATGAAGCAAAGGCGAGCAGCGCCATCACACCGAAGAACGCGCCGAGCTGGAGCGCTTCCGGGACCCGCACGGCGTGCATCCACAGGCCGGCGAGCGCGAGGCACGCGGCCGTGACGCACAGGACGAGCAGTGTCGCGGGTGCCGTGAGTCCGGCATCTGCCAGGCGATGATGGAAGTGGCCGCGGTCGGCATGGAATGGCGAGCGGCCGCCGAGGATGCGTCGCAGCACGGTGACCAGTAGGTCGCAGACCGGCAGTGCGGCCAGCCAGAGCACGGTCACCGGGGCGACCGCTGCGGGACCCTGCGTCAGCCGCAGGGCCACGATTGCGGTCAGGAAGCCGAGCAGTGTGCTGCCCGCATCGCCCATGAAAACCCGCCAGGGACGGTTGACGACGAGCGGGAGATTGAACATCAGGAACCCCGCGGTGGCTCCCAGCGCGATGAAGCAGACTTGTGCCGTATAGGCGTCGTGCGCATGCGTGGCCAGCCAGCCGAACCCTGCGAGGGCGATGAAGGCCATGCTGCCGGCCAGTCCGTCCATGCCGTCGATCATGTTGAACGCGTTGATCGCGCCTCCAATCAGCAGCAGCGATGCCGCAATGGCTGGCAAACCGGAAAGGACCAGTGCCTGCGAGGTGCCGAACGCGCGGCCGAACGACAGTGCCAAGTCGGTCCCAAGCGCCAGGATGACGATCAGCGCGGCCACCAGCTGGACGATGAGCCGACCCCGTGCAGCAATGTCGAAACGATCGTCGACAACGCCTACACCGACGAGAAGCGCGCAGGCACCGATCAGGAGGGGGGTATGAATATCCGTCGCGGGCATCAGCCACATACCGACCGCGACGGCGATGAACATGCCCAGCCCCCCGACGAGCGGGACGTGACCCTCGTGCGTCTTGCGTCCCCCAGGGCGGTCGAGCAGGCCGACGGCGCGTGAAAAGGGGCGCAAGGCCATGATGGCGACCGAACAGGTGAGCAAACAAATGACCGCCAGCGTCCCCATACCGCGAGAGTCTGTACGCTGTCGATCGCAAGTGCGATCCCCAGCGCTTTTGGGCACGCTATGGTAGCGGCTTGGGGCGGCCATCACGCGAACCACTCAAGGGGCTCGACGGCTTCGTGCGCCTTCCCCGGCCCACGCCGGTGAATCGGCCGCTTGGCCCTGAGCGGGCGGCTGACACGGTCCAGCGGGTACGGCACCTTCGCATCCGGCACCGTCGCGCGCACGGCCTTGCCGCGACGACACCACGCCAGCTGCGGGCACGCATCAGCCGCTCGACGGGTTCAACCCCGAAGCGATCGCGGTACTGCTCGGCGGACTCGTACAAGGCCTGGGGCGGGATCGATCCGGCAAGGGCGCCGCAGGCCAGCTTCAGGATCTCGTTGGCGCGGTGCAGCTCGTGCTCGGGCTCCTCGAGGCGCTGCTGCTCGGCCGCCGTAGGGCCATCACGCAGGGGTCCCGGCGGGGCAGCCGATCTCGCCCGCGATGGACTCGAGGGCCGTCCCCTGGGACGGGGACGGGTCCTTGGTCTCGAACACCATGTGCACCGCACGCTCGACGGCCTTCGGGGAAGACTTCGGAGGACTCCCTCATGTCGGCTGCATCTGCTCGAACGAAGAAGCTTCCTCGATTCCCGGGGCGGTTCAGCCCAGGCGATCGGGGTGCCAGTCGGTGTCTTCGACGTCGAGCGCCCGCAGCACCGCCGCTCGCGCAGTCCGCCAGGAGGCAGTTCGCGCCCGCAGTGCGGTACGCTGACGACGAGCGGCATCGTGCCGCGGTGCAGCGTGAACACGGCGCCGGCAGGCGGGGCGACATCGGCCATGCGCCGATCGTCAGCCGCCCGCCGCTGGCTATGCTCGCGCATGGCCACGCCCCGCACGCTGCTGATCGTCTACCACTCGCACACCGGCGGCACGGCGCAGATGGCACGCGCCGCGGCAGAGGCCGCCGGCGCGGCCGAGCCGGCGCTCGCGGTGCGGCTGCAGCGTGCCGTCGACACCGGCCCCGCCGACGTGCTCGCCGCCGACGGCTACCTCTTCGCGACGCCCGAGATGCTGGCCTCAATGGCCGGGCTGATGAAAGACTTCTTCGACCGCTGCTACTACCCGGTGCTCGGCCGCGTCGAGGGTCGCCCGTACGCGGCGCTGGTGTGCGCCGGCAGCGATGGCACGGGGGCCGCGCGCCAGCTCGAGCGCATCGCCACCGGCTGGCGCCTGCGCGCGGTGGCGCCGCCGCTCGTCGTGTGCACGCACGCGCAGACGCCTGCGGCGATCGCGGCGCCCAAGCGCATCGGCGAGGCCAATCGCGCACGCTGCGCCGAACTCGGTGCGGCGCTGGCCAGCGGCATCGTGCTGGGCGTGTTCTGAACCTGTAGGCGCAACGGCCTTCGATTCACTCAGTCGCGTGGTGCCGTGCGCGCGTGGCGTCGTCGCCGGTCGCTGGCTGCGGCCGCGCCGGCCCAGCCCATCACGGCGGCAAGCAGGGTCGCCGCCGCGCCCGGGGCCGGCATGGCGCGCACATCGCGCTGCCAATCGATGATGCGGCCGTCCTGGCGGGTGTAGCCGGCGTTGGCGTCGCCGGTGAGATAGACGAACTCGTTGACGTTATCGAACAGCCGCAGGTAGAAAGGCACCGACACCGGCTCGTCGGTCGGCACGTCGAGGCGGCACTCGAGCGACGGCTCGCATTGCCCGACGACGATGCCGGTCGGTTCACCCTCCCCGTCGCGGCCGAGCAGCCGCGCAAACGCATCCTCGAGACCGAGATCCGACCGGTAGGCGAGGTCGGTGCTCGCGTAGCCCAGCACCTGCAGCAAAGTCATGCCGGGGTCTCGGGGCGTGGCGACTGCGTCCAGCGTGACCGTGATCTGTCCCGTGCGCCCGGCCAGCGGACCGAGGTCGCCAAAGTGCACCGTGAACGTGTGGTCGACCCATGCTGCCTGTGCAGGCAGGAACGAGAGCGCGAACACGGCGGCACACAGTGCGCGTGCGATGGGCTTGGGGGTGCAGGGGCGCATCGTCACTGCTCGCCCTCCGGTTCGGGTCGGCCGGGACGGGCGACATCGCGATGGCGTCGCCCGCCCTGTTCACGATCAACGATACCGTCGCAGCGCGGCGCCGGCAACCGTCCGCGCAGCCGCGCGGTCAGCGGCTGCGCGGCATGCCAGCCCCCGATCAGGCGTTCGTCGACGTCGCGCGGCCTGCGCGGCGCGACCAGCCCAGCAGCCCGAGGCCGGTCAGCGCCATCGCCAGCGTCGCGGGCTCGGGCACGGCGTTCGTCGCGACCGTGATGCGGAAGGTGTCACCAACCTTCAGACCGGCCAGTGACAGCGTCCAGTCGGTCTTCGACGACGGCGGTCCGAACGCGTCCCCCACCTCGACGCCGAGGAACTCCGGCGCTGCGAAGTAGACGTTGGCGAAGTCGCTCCCGACGACGATGCGATCGATGCGGCCGCCGAACTGCGGCGTCACGGAACCGATGCTCTGGAAGCTCGCGCCGTGCAGCGCGAAGCCCAGCACGTCGAAGCCGGTGCCGGGCGCGAGCAGCACCGCGTCGAAGGCCAGCGGTGCGAGCAGGTCGTCCGCCTCGACGCGGAAGGTCAGCGTGACTGGGGCAGTGTTGCGGAAGTCGACGTCGAAGGCCAGCTGTCCGGGTGCGCTGAAATCGGCGACGGCGGTCGCGCCGACCGTCTGCGATTGCACCAGCACCAGCGCCGAGGCCGGCGCGGCGGCCGCCGCCAGCGCGGCGGCCAGTGCGAGGGAGTGGAGTCTCATGATCATGGTTCGAGGGTCCTGACGAGAAGGATGCTCACAGCGTGCCGCGTTCCCACGGGCCCGTGATCGCCAGCGTGATCCCGGGGGTATAGAGGTTGACGAACAGCACGCGGCCGTCGGGGCTGAACACGCATCCGGCCCACTCCGTGTTGCGACGGTCGCCGGCGAGCGAGCCGCTCTTGCCCACGGCGGTCAGCTGCGCGCTGGTGAAGTTGAAGTTGTGCTTCGCGAACACGTAGCTGCTGCCGTTGGGATGCAGCACCTTCAGGTGTTGCGACGTGATCGCCGGCACGTTGCCCGGCCCGCTGGTGCCGCCGTCCTCGCAGAACATCAGGCCCCCGCGCGGGCTGATGCAGATGTTGTCGGGCGAGTTGCCGACCTGCAGGCTGTTGCTGACGAAGATGGCTTTGAGCGTCATCGACGCCAGGTGCAGCGCCCAGATGCGGCCGGCGCGTGCGCCCGGCGCGCTGGTGCTGACCTGTTTGTCGGTGAAGTAGACGACGCCGTTGGCGACCCAGCAGCCTTCGTTCGCACCGAAGGTCGCCGCGCCGTTGGCCCAGGCCTGGCGGAACGGGCCGCTCATCGAGACGTTGCCGCCGGTGGCCGACGAGAACACGGTCGCGCCATCGAGGTCGGGATCGGCGATGTCGACCCACTCGCAGATGTACTCCTGGCACAGCGTGGTCATGCGCAGGTCGGCATTCGCCACGCCGCGCACTGCCAGCCCCTGCAGCGTGCCGCCGGCGTGCAGCGAATCCAGCCCGCCTTGCAGGTTGTGCGGGCGGAAGCGGTACAGCGTGTTCGCATTGCCCTGGTCTTCGGTCAGGTACCAGTAGCCGGTTTCGGGGTCGAGCGCGCTGGCCTCGTGCGCCATGCGGCCCATCGCGACGATGGGTTCGGGGTTGGCGGCGCGCAGGCTGATGTCGGCGGGCACCTCGAAGATGTAGCCGTGCCGCTTGCCCGTCGTGCTGACGCTGTTGGAACGGATCTCCTCGTTGCTCAGCCACGAGCCCCACGTCGTCGCGCCGCCGGCGCAGGGCCGATTCAGCCCGCCGAGGCTGGCGAAGCTGCCGACCCAGTTGCCGTCGCGCCAGACCAGGTTCGTGTTGCCGCCGATCTGGTACACGCCCGCCGTCGTGCCGGTGTCGTACTTGCTGACGCTGTTGCGCCCTGCGCCGACGATGTTGGCGGCGTTGCTGCTGGTCGAGCGCTCATGGTTGCGCACGAGGATGATTTCCTGGCTGCGGCCGACGCGGCGCGAGACGACGACACCCATGCCGTCGTGTGCACCCGGCGTGACCAGGCCGTCAGACATGGTGTCGCCGGTCCAGCCGTAGCTCTTGTAGCTGAACCCCGGCGGCAGCTCGATCAGCTCCAGCCCGGTGGTCAGGTCGGCGACGGGGGCCGTCGGGCCATAGGGGCTGTCGATCAGCGCCGAGGCGGTGGCCGCCTGGCACGACGGTGCGACCGAGGCTTCGGCCACACGCGTGGCCAGTGCGGCGATCGGCCCGCCGAAGGCCGCGGCGACGGCGGCACCGCTGCCCTGCAGCAGTCGGCGACGCGAAAAATCGGGGTTCTGTGAGGACATGCACGCTCCTGGTGGTTGACATCGGGGCGTGATGCTGTAGGCGGTTGGTGAAGCGGCTGTGACACGCGCGGCCGGCGATGCCCGTGTTCAAGGGGAAGCCCGTCGCATCGGCGCGCGATGGGCAAAGGGGTGACGGGACCCGAAGTGGCGCGCGGATGCGAGGCTGTCAGACCGCGGCGGCCAGCGCCTCGCGCAGCGCGTCGGTCGCACGCAGCGCACCGACCTCGAGCCCGTTCCAGTTGACGAGCTTCACTTCGGCCAGGCCGCGCATGAACGCGCGCTCGTCGCCGTCGAGCGTCACCAGCGCGTCGATCACCGCGGCCATCGCCACCTCGGCGGCGCGCGTCGCGCCGTCGTCGACCTTGAGCGCGACGCCGAGCCCGCGCGCAGGCAGCGCGGCGCAGTACACGCCCTCGGCGCCGACCTTGCAGCACACGCGCTCGCCCAGGCGCTGCATCACGCGCGTGTCGAAGCGGTCGGTCCCGGCGACCATGAACGGCGCGCTGGCGACGGCGCGGCGCAGACGCCGCGCCGCGGCGGCGTGCGCGGCCGACAGGCCCGTGCCGGTGGCCACGCGCGCGAAGCCCAGCGCCAGCTGCGACAGCGCGATGCCGTAGGTCGGGATCGAGCAGCCGTCGGTGCCCACCGGCGCCGTGGCCGGGTCGAAGCCGGTGGCCGCCTGCAGCGCCGCGGTCACCTCGCGCATCACCGGGTGGTCGCGCTGCACGTAGCCGCGCACGAACGCGCGCGCGTCGGCACCGCGCGCCGCGGCCATCAGGCAGCCGAGGCAGACGAAGCCGGCGTGCTTGCCCGAGCAGTTGTTGTGCAGCGCGCCCGGCGCCTCGCCGGCCGCCGCCATCGCGCGCTGCACCGCCTCGCGCGATGGCCAGTGCACGCCGCACTCGAGTGCACCGGCGTCGAGCCCGGCCTTGGCCAGCATCGTGGCCGCGGTGCGCACGTGCGCCGGCTCGCCGCTGTGCGATGCGCACGCGAGCGCGAGCTCGTCGTCGGTGAGGCCGAAGCGGTCGGCCGCGCCGCTGGCCACGAGCGGCAGCGCCTGCAGCAGCTTGACCGCCGAGCGCGGGAACACCGGCCGCTCGACGTCGCCGAGCGCGACGACGACGCGGCCGTCGGCGTCGACGACCGTCAGCGCGCCGCGGTGGCGCGACTCGACGAGCGTGCCGCGCCACACGTCGACGAGGACCGGGTTCGCGTCCATGGGGGGCCACTGTAGCGGCGTGCGGCGGCGCAAGACCCGACAATGCCCCGATGCACCCCCCGCCCGTTCCGCCCTCGTTGCTCGGCGTCGACTTCACCTGCGCGCCCGGCCGGCGCAAGCCGATCGTGGCCGCGCACGGCACGCGGGCGGGCGACGTGCTGCGTCTGCAGTCGCTGCAGGAGATCACGACGCTGGCCGGCTTCGAGGCGCTGCTCGCGGCACCGGGGCCGTGGCTCGGTGCGTTCGACTTCCCGTTCGGGCTGCCGCGCGCGTTCGTCGACGCGCTCGCGCTCGGCGGCGACGCGCGCTCGGTGATTGCCGAGCTGCACCGCCGCTGTGAGACGCGCATGGCCTGGCGCGCCCTGATCGACGCGTGGGGCAACGCCCGCCCGCCCGGCCGGCGCCTGCTGCACCGCGCGACCGACACCGCGCTGCCCGGTGTCAGCTCGACGAGTCCGCTGCAGACGCGCTACGTGCCGGTGGGTTTCATGTACTACGAGGGCTTTGCGCGGCTCGTGGCCGCCGGTGTCGACGTGCCCGGCCTGTGCGCCGGCGACACTGCGCGCGTCGCGCTCGAGGCCTATCCCGGCTGGCTCGCGCATGCGCTGATCGGCCGGCGCCCGTACAAGAACCGCGACGGCGCCGACACGCTGATCGCGCGCAAGGACCTCGTCGACGCGCTCGAGCAGGGACGCTCGCCGCTGGGCCTGCGGCTGAAGCTCACGCACGCGCAGCGCGACGCGCTGACGGCCGACGCCTCGGGCGACCGGCTCGACGCCGTGCTGTGCCTCGTCGAGGTGGCGTGGGCGTCGCGCCAGCCGGGCTACGGGCTGCCGGCCGACGTCGACCCGGTCGAGGGCTGGATCGTCGGTGCGCAGACCGCGCGGGCGGCAACGCCGGAGGCGGCGTGGACGTCCTGAACCTCGTGCTGTTCGTGGCCGGGGCGCTGGTGTTCGCCAGCGTGCTCACCGGGCTGTTCTCGGCGCGCGCCGGGTTCTCGTTCCTGCTCGTGTTCCTCGGCGCCGGCATGCTCGTCGGCGAGGACGGGCCCGGCGGCGTCGAGTTCGACGACTTCCGCCTCGCGTTCTGGGTCGGCAACGCGGCGCTGGCGGTGATCCTGCTCGACGGCGGGCTGCGCACGGCGCTGGGCACTTTCCGCACCGGGCTGAAGCCGGCGCTGGGGCTGGCCACGGTGGGCGTCGTCGTCAGCGCCGCTCTCACCGGCGCGGCCGCGGCGTGGCTGCTCGGCGTCGACTGGCGCCTCGGGCTGCTCGCCGGCGCGATCGTCGGTTCGACCGACGCGGCCGCGGTGTTCTCGCTGATGCGCACCAGCCAGCTGCGCCTGAACGAGCGCATGGCCACGACGCTGGAGATCGAGTCGGGCATCAACGACCCGATGGCCGTGTTCCTGACGATGATGCTGATCGCCTGGATCACGACACCGCAGGGCCAGGACGCGGCGTCGCTGGCGCTGCTGTTCGCGCAGCAGGCCGGTGGCGGCCTCGTCGTGGGGCTGGCCGGCGGCTGGATCGTCGGCAGCCTGCTCAACCGCATCCGCCTCGTCGGCGAGTTCGAGGCGCTCGGCGCGCTGCTGCTGCTGTCGTCGGGGGTGGCGGTGTTCGCCGGCGCGAACATGGCGGGCGGCTCGGGGTTCCTCGCGGTGTACCTGTACGGGCTGGTCGTGCGCCACCGCGCCGAGGCGCTCGTGCTCAGCGCGCTCGCGGCGATGGACGGCTACGCGTGGCTCGCGCAGGCGGCGATGTTCCTGCTGCTGGGGCTGCTCGTGACGCCGACACGCCTGATGGACCATCTGCTGCCGGCGCTCGGCGTGGCTGCGGTGCTGATGCTCGTCGCGCGGCCGGTGGCGGTGTGGCTGTGCCTCGCGCCGCTGCGGTTCAAGGCCGCCGAGATCGCGTTCGTCTCGTGGGTCGGGCTGCGCGGCGCGGTGCCGATCGTGCTGGCGGTGTTCCCGATGGTCGCCGGCGTGCCGCAGGCGCGGCTGCTGTTCGACGTCGCGTTCGTCGTCGTGCTCGCGTCGCTGCTGCTGCAGGGCACGACGATGCGCTGGGCCGCGCAGCGCTTCGGCGTCAACCTGCCCGACGTCGCCGACGAGCCGGCGCACCGCGCGCTGTTCGGCGACTTCGTGCTCGACGGTGGTACCCCGCTGGCCGACCTGTGCAGCTTCTACGGCCTGCCGCTGCCCGAGGAGGGGCCACGCGACCTCGCCGGCTGGCTCGCGTGGCGGCTCGGCCGCCCGCCGGTGGTCGGCGACACGACGGAGTGGGCCGGCGCGCAGTTCAGCGTGCGCGCCCTAGACGGCGGGCGCATCGCGCGCGTCGGGCTGCGCCTCGGTGCGCCCGCCGGGCCATGACGGCGGGCGGGCGGCATGCGCGCCAGCCGCCGAGGCCCACTCGCGCCGGGAACCGGCCGCGGGTCGGGGCGTCGAATGCGGATGGGCAAGTCGCGCCAACGTCGGGGGGTCGCCGGTGTGGTCGGCGGTGTGCTTGCGCTGCTCGCGCGGATCGTGCTGATCGTCGCCGGGGCCTTGTTCTTCGTCAGCGCGATGATCGCAGCACTGATTGCCTCGGCGGTGCTGCTGCTGTGGTCGCTGCTGACCGGGCGGCGGCCGACGCTGGTGCCGTTCCCCGACGGCCGCTGGATGTTTCGCGCCCGCCGCGCCGCGCCGCAGCCACAGGCCGGCCGCGCGCGCCGCGACATGCCGGGCGACGTGATCGACGTCGAGGCGCGCGAAGTGCGAAGTGGGGGCCGCGAGCCCCCGCGCGACCGCACCGCCGGCAACTGACGCGCGGGTCCGCGCCGCGCGCATCGCACGGGCGTCGCGTGCGCCTTTGTCGGTGCCGACCGTGAGCGCCGAAGCCTGGTTCGCCGCGCGCGGCTGGACGCCGTTCGACTTCCAGCGCCGCGTCTGGGCCGCGATGGCCGCGGGCGCCAGCGGCCTGCTGCACGCGACGACCGGCAGCGGAAAGACCCACGCCGCGTGGCTCGGCGCGCTGCAGCGCGCCGCCGCACTCGGCGTGCCGATGCGCGGCGCGGCGCCGCCGCTGGGGGTGTTGTGGCTCACGCCGATGCGCGCGCTCGCGGCCGACACGGTGCGCGCACTGCGCGAGCCGCTGGCGGACCTCGCGCCAGCGTGGACCGTCGGCCTGCGCACCGGCGACACGCCCGCCGCCGAGCGCACGCGCCAGGACCGCCGGCTGCCCGCTGCGCTCGTCACGACGCCCGAGTCGCTGAGCCTGCTGCTCACGCGCGCCGATGCGCGCGAGCGCCTGGCCGGCGTGCACACCGTCGTCGTCGACGAGTGGCACGAGCTGATCGGCAACAAGCGCGGCGTGCAGGTGCAGCTCGCGCTCGCGCGCCTGAAGCGCTGGAACCCGGCGCTCGTCACCTGGGGACTCAGCGCGACGCTGGGCAACCTCGATGAGGCGATGGCCACGCTCGTCGGCGACGACCGCGGCGTGCTCGTGCAGGGCCGGCTCGACAAGCCACTCGTGATCGACACGCTGCTGCCGCACGAGCCCGGGCGCTTCAGCTGGGGCGGGCACCTCGGCGCGCAGATGCTGCCGCCGGTCGTCGACGAGATCGAGCGTTCGTCGACGACGCTGGTGTTCACGAACACGCGCAGCCAGGCCGAGATCTGGTACCAGCTGCTGCTCGAGGCGCGGCCCGACTGGGCCGGCGTCGTCGCGCTGCACCACGGATCGCTCGACAAGGCGGTGCGCGAGTGGGTCGAGCTCGGGCTCAAGGACGGGCGGCTGAAGGCGGTGGTGGCCACGTCGTCGCTCGACCTCGGCGTCGACTTCCTGCCCGTCGAGCGCGTGCTGCAGATCGGCAGCGCGAAGGGGGTGGCGCGCCTGCTGCAGCGCGCCGGGCGCAGCGGCCATGCGCCCGGGCGCGCGAGCCGCGTGACGCTGGTGCCGACCAACACGCTCGAGCTCGTCGAGGCCGCGGCGGCGCGCCGCGCGGCGCTCGCCGGCCGCGTCGAGTCGCGCGCGAACCCCGACAAGCCGCTCGACGTGCTGGTGCAGCACCTGGTCACCGTCGCGCTCGGCGGCGGCTTCGAGCCCGACGCGCTGTTCGACGAGGTGCGCACCGCGCCGGCGTACCGTGGTCTGACGCGCGACGAGTTCGACTGGGCGCTCGCCTTCGTCGTGCAGGGCGGCGCGAGCCTCGCGGCGTACCCCGAGTACCACCGCGTGCAGCGCGGCGACGACGGCGTGTACCGCGTCGTCGACCGCGGCATCGCGCACCGCCACCGGCTGCAGGTCGGCACGATCGTCAGCGACGCGTCGATGCAGGTCAAATGGCTCTCGGGCGGCACGATCGGCACGATCGAGGAGGGCTTCATCGCGCGGCTGAAGCCCGGCGACCACTTCGTGTTCGCCGGCCGCGTGCTCGAATACGTGCGCACGCAGGAGATGACGGCCTACGTGCGCCGGGCGACGAAGCCCAAGGGCATCGTGCCGTCGTGGGCCGGCAGCAAGATGCCGCTGTCGAGCGAGATGGCCGACGCCGTACAGGCACTGCTCGAAGGCTTCGCG
This sequence comes from Calidifontimicrobium sp. SYSU G02091, assembly GCF_022631395.1. NCBI lineage: Bacteria > Pseudomonadati > Pseudomonadota > Betaproteobacteria > Burkholderiales > Sphaerotilaceae > Azohydromonas > Calidifontimicrobium sp. SYSU G02091. Next base: position 86,182 of record NZ_JALBGB010000013.1, on the reverse strand, counting down.
CGCGGCGACCTCGTCGACCGCGCAGAGCCCGAGATCGCGGCCGCCGCGCCGATGCTCGCGACGCAGCAGCAGCGCTCGAAGCTGCCGCGCGCCGGCCGGCTGCTCGTCGAGCGCTACCGCTCGCGCGAGGGCGAGCACCTGTTCCTCTACCCGTTCGGCGGGCGCCTCGTGCACGGCGGCCTCGCGCAGCTGCTCGCGTGGCGCCTGGCGCGCACCGCGCCGAACACGTACTCGCTGTCGATCAACGACTACGGGCTCGAGATCGTCGCCGCGAAGCCGCTGGACCTCGCGCCGCTGCACGACGGCTCGCTGTTCTCGACGGCCAACCTGCTGGCCGACGTGCTCGCGAGCCTGGGCAGCGGCGCGCTCGCGCAGCGGCGCTTCCGCGAGATCGCGCGCGTGGCCGGGCTGGTCTTCAGCGGTTACCACGGCGCGCCGAAGAGCCTGCGCCAGCTGCAGGCCTCCTCCAGCCTGTTCTACGAGGTGTTCCGCCGGTACGACGCCGGCAACCTGCTGCTCGCGCAGGCCGAGCAGGAGGTGCTCGCGCAGGAGCTCGAGATCGGCCGGCTCGAGGCCGTGCTGCGCCGCATGGCCGCCGCGCCGCGGGACTTCGTCGAGCTCGCCGCACCGAGCCCGTTCGCGCTGCCGCTGATGGTCGAGCGGCTGCGCGAGCAGCTGACGACCGAGAAGCTGAAGGACCGCCTCGCGCGCATCCTCGCCGAGGCCGAAGCTGCGGTCGATGCCGATGCCGGCGCGGCGGCCGTGCCGGTACGATCCGGCACCCGACCCCGCAGGAGACGTCCCGATGAGTGAACCGCTGGTGCTCGCCGCGACCGACGGCGCGGTGCGCACGCTGACGCTGAACCGCCCGCACGCCCTCAACAGCTTCACCGCCGCGATGCACGCCGAGCTGCGCGCCGCGCTCGACGCGGCGGCGAACGACGCCGCGGTGCGCTGCGTCGTCGTCACCGGCGCCGGCCGCGGCTTCTGTGCCGGCCAGGACCTCAATGACGCCGGGATGGCCGGCGACGACGTCGACGTCGGTGAGGTCATCGAGCGGCTGTACCGGCCGCTCGCGCTGCGCGTGCGCTCGATGCCGGTGCCGGTGATCGCCGCGGTCAACGGCGTGGCCGCCGGGGCCGGCGCCAACTTCGCGCTCGGCTGCGACATCGTCGTCGCGGCGCGCTCGGCGAGCTTCATCCAGGCGTTCTCGAAGATCGGGCTGATCCCCGACTGCGGCGGCACCTGGCTGCTGCCGCACCTGGTCGGCCGCGCGCGCGCGCTGGCGCTCGCGATGACGGGCGACAAGCTCAGCGCCGCCGACGCGCAGGCGATGGGCCTGATCTGGCAGTGCGTCGACGACGACGCGTTCGCCGACACCGTGAAGGCGCTCGCGCAGCGGCTCGCCGCGATGCCGACGAAGGCGCTCGCCGACACGCGGCGCGCGATCGACACGGCGGCGCAGCTGAGCTACGCCGATGCGCTGCGGCTCGAGGCCGACCTGCAGCGCGAGCTCGGCCGCGCGCACGACTACCGCGAGGGCGTCGCGGCGTTCCTCGAGAAGCGCAAGCCCACGTTCCGCGACCGCTGACGATGACGGTCGAAGCGGTCGACGCCGTCGTCGTCGGCGCCGGCGTCGTCGGGCTGGCGGTCGCGCGTGCGCTCGCGCTCGCCGGGCGTGACGTCGTCGTCGTCGAGCGCGAGACCGCGGTCGGCACCGTCACCAGCGCGCGCAACAGCGAGGTCATCCACGCCGGGCTGTACTACCCGAGCGGTTCGCTGAAGGCGCGGCTCGCCGTGCGCGGGCGCGAGCAGCTCTACGCGTACTGCGCCGAGCGCGGCGTCGCGCACCGGCGCTGCGGCAAGCTGATCGTCGCGACCGACGCGGGCCAGCTCGGCGCGCTGCGCGCGCTGCAGGCGCAGGCGCACGCGAACGGCGTCGCCGACGTGCGATGGCTCGAACGTGACGAGGTGCTCGCGATGGAGCCGGCGCTGCACGCCGTCGCCGCGCTGCATTCGCCGTCGACCGGCATCGTCGACAGCCACGCGCTGATGCTCGCGCTGCAGGGCGACGCCGAGCGGTGCGGCGCGGTGCTCGCGTTCGCGAGCCCGGTGCTCGGCGGCCGTGTCGTCGCGGGCGGCATCGAGCTCGACGTCGGCGGCGACGCCCCGATGACGCTGCGCGCGCGCACCGTGGTCAACGCCGCCGGCCTCGACGCGCCGGCGCTCGCGGCGCGGCTGGCGGGGCTCGATGCGCAGCACGTGCCGCGCGCGCACTTCTGCAAGGGCAGCTACTTCGCGCTCTCGGGCAAGGCGCCGTTCTCGCGCCTCGTCTATCCGCTGCACGACGCCGCGGGGCTCGGCGTGCACCTGACGCTGGACCTCGCCGGGCAGGCGCGCTTCGGCCCCGACACCGAGTGGCTGCCCGACGGCGCGCCGATCGACTACCGCGTCGACCCGGCGCGCGGCGACGCGTTCTACGCCGCGATCCGCCGCTACTGGCCCGCGCTGCCCGACGGTGCGCTGCAGCCGGCCTACAGCGGCGTGCGCCCGAAGATCGCCGGCCCCGGCGAGCCGGCGGCCGACTTCGTGATCGCCGGCCCGGCCGACCACGGCGTGCCGGGCCTCGTGAACCTGTTCGGCATCGAGTCGCCGGGGCTGACCGCGTGCCTCGCGATCGGCGACGAAGTCGTCGCGCGGCTGGGCGCCGCGTGATGCCCCTGCGCTGTGCCAACGCAGCGGGCGACGCTACGCTTCGCGACCGCCGCCCCTGGACGACGCCCCGCCGCTTTCGATGACCCGCCCCGCCACCGTCTCGCACCGCTGGGCCCACGCGCTCGCGCGCTGGTTCGACGCCAACATCCTCGAGCTCGGCCGCGAGATGCGGCTGTCGTACCTGCCGCCGCTGATGGTCTACGTCGCGGCCGGCATCTCGGGGCTGACCGGCATCGTCGGCACCTTCTTCGTCAAGGAGTACCTCGGCCTGTCGGCCGAGTTCCTCGCCGCGCTGGGCTTCTGGGCCGGGCTGCCGTGGGCGCTGAAGATGCCGGTGGGCCACCTCGTCGACCTGATGTGGCGCTACAAGGCCGGGCTGATCTACCTCGGCGCGCTGCTGCTCGCGGCGAGCCTGTTCATCATGATCGGCCTGCTGGCCGAACGTGCCGCGATGGCCGCGGTGCTGCCGGTCGAGACCTGGTTCGTGATCTCGGCGCTGCTCGGGCCGGTGGGCTACGTGCTGCAGGACGTCGTCGCCGACGCGATGACCGTCGAGGCCGTGCCGCGCGTCGACGAGCGCGGCCAGCCGCTGCCCGAGGACCAGCGCCGGCTGATGAACACGACGGTGCAGACGCTCGGGCGCGTCGCGATCATCGGCGGCAGCGTGCTCGTGTCGCTCGTCAACGTCGTGATGTTCGCCGGCGCGGCGGCGCTGCCCGAGGCCGAGAAGGTCGCGATCTACACGCGGGTGTACGAGCTCGCGCTCGTGATCCCGGTCGTCTCGGTGGCCGGCGTCGTGCTCGCGCGCTGGGTCTGGCGGCGCGAGCTCGGCCGGCTGAAGGCCAGCGGCGTCGCGCACGACGACGCGCTGCGGCTGCTGGCCGCGCAGCCCGAGCCGCCGCCGGTCAACTGGTGGATCCTCGGCGGCGGGTTGCTGTTCGCCGTCGTCTCGGTCGGGCTCGGCGTCGCGAAGATCCCCGCCGCGCAGGAGATCGTGTTCGCGCTGTCGATGGCGATCATCGTGTTCCTGATCGTCAAGCTCACCGGCGAGCTCACGCCCGAGGCGCGCCACACGCTGATCGGCACCGCGATCGTCGTGTTCGTGTTCCGCGCGCTGCCCGGCCCCGGCGCCGGCTCGACGTGGTGGATGATCGACGTGCTGGGCTTCGACCAGCAGTTCCTCGCGACGCTGTCGCTGATCGCCAGCGTGCTGACGCTCGCGGGGCTGTTCCTGTTCCGCCGCTACATGGGCGACCACTCGATCACGCAGATCGTCGCGATGCTGACCGTCGTCGGCACCGTGCTCGCGCTGCCGACGGTGGGCATGTACTACGGCCTGCACGAGTGGACCGCGGCGCACACCGGCGGCGTCGTCGACGCGCGCTTCATCGCGATCGTCGACACCGCGCTCGAGTCGCCGCTGGGGCAGATCGCGATGGTGCCGATGCTCGCGTGGATCGCGCGCTCGGCGCCCGAGCGGCTGAAGGCGACCTACTTCGCCGTGATGGCCTCGTTCACGAACCTCGCGCTGTCGGCGTCGCAGCTCGGCACGAAGTACCTGAACCAGTGGTTCACCGTGACGCGCGAAGTCAAGGACCCGCTGACCGGCGTCGTCAGCGTGCCGGCCGACTACAGCCAGCTCGGCCACCTGCTGATCACGACGACGACGCTGGGCTTCGTGCTGCCGTTCGTCGCGATCGCGTTCATCCGGCTGAGCCGCTTCCGCAGCGCGTAGGCACGGCGCAGCGGCGCGGTGCCCATGCAGACCGCTCGGTCATGGCCGGTCCGTCATGCGCCGTCGCCACAATGGGTGCGTGGAACCGGGACTGACTGCCGACGCTGCCGCCGCGGTCGATGCCGCGCTCGCGCGCTGGCAGCACCGTCGCGACGCGCTCGTGCAGATCCTGCGCGAGGTGCAGGCCACCACCGTCTGGCTGCCCCGGCCCGTGCTCGCCGCGGTGGCGCGCGGCGTCGGGCTGACGCCGGCGATCGTCGAAGGCGTGGCCAGCTTCTACCGCTTCTTCCACCTGCGCCCGGTCGGCCGCTACCACCTGCTGTTCAGCGACAACGTGACCGACCGGATGCTCGGCAACCGCGCGCTCGCGCAGCGGCTCGGCGAGCGGCTCGGTGTCGCGCCGGGGCAGGCGAGCGCCGACGGCCGCGCGAGCGTCGGCTTCACGTCGTGCACCGGGCTGCCCGACCAGGGTCCGGCGCTGCTCGTCAACCACCACCACACGCTGACGCGGATGACGCCCGAGCGCATCGACGAACTCGCCGACTACGTGCGCGCCGACGTGCCCATCGCGCAGTGGCCACCCGAGTGGTTCGCGGTCGACGATCAGGTCCGCCGCGCCGACGTGCTGCTCGCCAGCGCGCCGCTGCGCGGCGACGCGATCCACGCCGTGCTCGCGCGCGGCGCCGACGCGACGCTGGCCGAACTCGAGGCGTCGCGGCTGCGCGGGCGCGGCGGCGCGGGCTTCGCGACGGCGACCAAGTGGCGTCTCGCGCGCAAGGCGCCGGTGCCCGAGGGCGGCACGCGCGTCGTCGTCTGCAACGCCGACGAGGGCGAGCCCGGCACGTTCAAGGACCGTGTGCTGCTCGCGCGCCACGCCGACACCGTGGTCGAGGGCATGACGGTGGCCGCGCGCGTGCTCGGCGCCGCGCGCGGCTTCGTCTACCTGCGCGGCGAGTACCGCTGGATGCTCGAGCGGCTCGAGGCGGTGCTCGCGCGCCGGCGCGCGCGCGGGCTGCTCGGGCGCGGCATCGCGGGCACCGACGGCTTCGACTTCGACATCGAGATCCACCTCGGCGCCGGCGCCTACGTGTGCGGCGAGGAGACGGCGCTGATCGAGTCGCTCGAAGGCAAGCGCGGCACGCCGCGCATTCGCCCGCCGTTTCCGGTCGAGCGCGGCTACCTCGGCCAGCCCACCGTCGTCAACAACGTCGAGACGTTCTGCGCCGCGGCGCACGTCGCGCTGCGCGGCGGCGCCTGGTGGGCGTCGCTCGGCACGCCGGGCAGCAGCGGCACGAAGATCCACAGCGTCAGCGGCGACGTCGCGCGCCCCGGCGTCTACGAGTACCCGTTCGGTGTCACCGTCGGGCAGGTGCTGCACGACGCCGGCGCCTCGGATGCGCAGGCGGTGCAGGTCGGCGGCCCGTCGGGCGTGTGCCTCGCGCGCGACGAGTTCGGCCGCCGCCTCGCGTTCGAGGACGTGCCGACCGCCGGCGCCTTCATGGTGTTCGACGCGACGCGCGACCTGTTCGAGGTCGCGCGCGGCTTCGCGCACTTCTTCGCGCACGAGAGCTGCGGCTTCTGCACGCCGTGCCGCGTCGGCACCGAGCTCGTCGTGCGCCGCATGGACAAGCTCGCCGACGGCTTCGGCTCGGTGTTCGACGAGGCGGAGCTGCGCCAGCTCGAGGCGCTGCTGCACCGCACGACGCACTGCGGCCTCGGTTCGTCGGCGACGAACCCGCTGCGCGACACGCTGCAGCGCTTCCGCCCGGCGTACGAGCGCCGGCTGCAGCGCCCGCGCTTCGTGCCCGCGTTCGACCTCGACGCCGAGCTCGAGCCGGCGCGCCGCGTGACCGGCCGCGACGACGCGCTGGCGCACCTGGAGCGCGACGCATGAGTGCCGGCACCTTCAAGCTCGACGGCGTCGACGTCCCGTTCGACGACGGCGACACGCTGCTCGCCGCTGCACAGCGTGCCGGCCACCACGTGCCGCACCTGTGCTGGCACCCGCGCCTGGGGCAAAGCGGCGCGTGCCGCGTCTGCACCGTGCGCGTCGACGGCCGCTGGGCCGCGGCGTGCACGACGCGCGCGGCCGCCGGGCAGGTCGTCGAGAACCGCACGCCGGCGATCGACGGCCAGCGGCGCCTGCTGCTGCAGCTGCTGTTCGTCGAGGGCAACCACTTCTGCCCGAGCTGCGAGAAGAGCGGCGACTGCCTGCTGCAGGCCACCGCGTACGAGATGGGCATGACGGGGCCGCAGTTCGAGGAGTTCTACCAGCACCGGCCGGTCGACGCGAGCCACCCGACGATGTGGCTCGACCTCAACCGCTGCATCCTGTGCAAGCTGTGCGTGCGCGCGAGCACCGAGGTCGACGGCAAGGCGGTGTTCGCGATCGGCGGCCACGGCGTCGGCGCGCACCTGCTCGTCAACTCGCCGAGCGGCAGGCTCGGCGACAGCGCGTTCGCCGACAGCGACTTCGCCGCGACGGTGTGCCCGGTCGGCGCGATCCTGCCCAAGCGCCGCGGCTTCGCGGTGCCGATCGGGCAGCGGCGTTTCGACTGCGCGCCGGTGTCTGCGCAGGTGGAACCGCAGGGGGATGGGGAGGGCGGCCATGGGCGCTGACGGCACGCGCGCCGACACCGCGCGCGCGAAGCCGCGCATCGCCACCGTCTCGCTCGCCGGCTGCTTCGGCTGCCACATGTCGTTCCTCGACATCGACGAGCGGCTGTTCGAGCTCGCCGAACTCGTCACGTTCGACCGCAGCCCGCTGACCGACCTGAAGCACTGCGGCGACTGCGACATCGGCCTCGTCGAGGGCGGGCTGTGCAACGCCGAGAACGTGCACGTGCTGCGCGAGTTCCGCGCGCGCTGCAAGGTGCTGGTGGCGGTGGGCGCGTGCGCGATCAACGGCGGGCTGCCGGCGCAGCGCAACGCGCTCGACGTCGGCCGCATCCTGCTCGACGTCTACGACCGCGGCCGCCCCGGGCTGGCCGCCGGCAGCACGGTGCCCAACGACCCTGAACTGCCACTGCCGCTGGCCAGGGTGCACCCGATCCACGAGGTCGTGCACGTCGACCACTTCCTGCCCGGGTGTCCGCCGAGCGCCGACGCGATCTGGGCCTGCATCACCGCGCTGCTCGCGGGGCGTGCGCCGACGCTCGGCCACGGCCTGATCCACTACGACTGATGGACACGACGACCGACCCCGGCAAGCTGCGCCGCGTCGCGATCGACCCGCTGTCGCGCGTCGAGGGCCACGGCAAGGTCACGCTGCTGCTCGACGAGCACAACCGCGTGCAGCAGGCGCGTCTGCACATCGTCGAGTTCCGCGGCTTCGAGAGCTTCATCGTCGGCCGCCCGTACTGGGAGGTGCCGGTGATGGTGCAGCGGCTGTGCGGCATCTGCCCGGTGTCGCACCACCTCGCGGCGAGCAAGGCGATCGACGTCGCGCTCGGCGTCGGTGCGGTGCCGCCCACCGCCGAGGCGATGCGCCGGCTGATGCACTACGGCCAGATCCTGCAGTCGCACGCGCTGCACTTCTTCCACCTGAGTTCGCCCGACCTGCTGTTCGGCTTCGACAGCGAGGTCACGAAGCGCAACATCGTCGGCGTCGCCGCCGCGCACCCCGACATCGCACGCCAGGGGGTTCTCTTGCGCAAGTACGGGCAGGAGGTGATCCGCCTGACCGCCGGCAAGCGCGTGCACGGCACCGGCTCGGTGCCCGGCGGCGTCAACCGCCACCTCACGCGCGACGAGCGCGACGCGCTGGCCGCCGAGGTGCCGCAGATGCTCGCGTGGTGCGAGCAGGCCGTCGAGCTCGTGGCCACGTTGCACGCGCAGCAGCCGGCGCTGTACGACGGCTTCGGCACGTTCCGCTCGTCGTTCCTGTCGATCGTGCGCGAGCGCGACGGTGCGATGGAGCTCTACGACGGCGTGCTGCGCGCACGCGACGCCGACGGCGCGATCCTGCTCGATGGCCGCAGCGTGCAGCGCTACCTCGAGCTGATCGAGGAAGAGACGCGGCCGTGGAGCTACATGAAGTTCCCGTACCTGAAGTCGCTCGGCCGCGACGCCGGCTGGTACCGCGTCGGGCCGCTCGCGCGCGTACAGAACTGCAGCTTCATCGACACGCCGCGTGCCGAGGCCGCGCGGCAGCGCTTCGCGGCGCACGGCCGTGGTGGCCTCGTGCACGCGACGCTGGCCTACCACTGGGCGCGCATGATCGAGATGCTGCACGCGATGGAAGTCATTGCGCGGCTGCTGGGCGACGACGCGCTGCTCGGCGGCGAGCTCACCGCGCCGCTGCCGGCCACGCGGCCGGCGACGCGTGAAGGTGTGGGCGTCATCGAGGCGCCGCGTGGCACGCTGATCCACCACTACGCGATCGGCGACGACGACCTCGTGACCTGGTGCAACCTGATCGTCAGCACGACGCACAACAACCAGGCGATGAACGAGGCCGTGAAGAGCGTCGCGGCGCAGGTGTTCGACGGCCGCGAGCCGAACGACGCGCTGCTCAACGCCGTCGAGGTCGCGGTGCGCGCCTACGACCCGTGCCTGAGCTGCGCGACGCATGCGCTGGGCGCGATGCCGCTCGAGATCACCGTCGTCGGCCCGGGCGAAGACGACTGGCGCGGCACGCTGGTGCGCCACGGCGACGGGCGCGTCGAGCGCGCGCTGCCGTGACGCGGCAGGGGCCGCGGTGGCCGCACCGCTGCTGATCGTCGCCGTCGGCAACCCGAGCCGTGGCGACGACGCGCTCGGCCCCGCGCTGGTCGAGCGCCTGCGCGCGGCCGGTGTCGACGCCGACGGCACCGTGGAACTGCTCGTCGATTTCCAGCTGCAGGTCGAGCATGCGCTCGACCTCGTCGGGCGCCGTGCCGTGCTGTTCGTCGACGCGGCGCGGCCGGGCACCGTCGACGGCGTCGCGCTGCAGCCGGTCGCGGCCGACGCCGCGGCGCCGCTGTGGAGCCACGCGCTGCGCCCGCAGGCGGTGCTCGCCGTCTACGCGCAGGTGCAGCGGCAGCCACCGCCGGCGGCGTGGCTGCTGGCGATCGAGGGGCGCGACTTCGCGCTCGGCGAAGGGCTCGGCGACGCGGCGCGCCGGCGGCTCGACGTGGCCGAGGCGAAGGTCTTGGACTGGTTGCGTGAGCGGGCCGGCGCCTGTGCGCCGCACCGCGTCACATGAACAGGTGCTCGCCCGCGTTCTCGCCGCCGAGGATCACGTAGTTGACCTTCTTCAGGTCGGCGAGCACGCGCCCGCCGGCGTAGCTGATGCTGCTTTGCAGGTCCTCGCGCATCTCGCGCAGCGTGTCGGCGAGCTTGCCCTTGATCGGCTCGAGGATGCGCTTGCCCTCGACGTGCTTGTACTCGCCCTTGTTGAAGTCCGACGCGCTGCCGTAGTACTCCTTGTAGAGCTTGCCGTCGACCTCGACCGTCTGCCCCGGGCTCTCCTCGTGGCCGGCGAACAGCGAGCCGATCATCACCATCGCGGCGCCGAAGCGCACGCTCTTGGCGATGTCGCCGTGGTGGCGGATGCCGCCGTCGGCAATGATCGGTTTCGTCGCGACGCGCGCGCACCACTTGAGCGCCGAGAGCTGCCAGCCGCCGGTGCCGAAGCCCGTCTTCAGCCGCGTGATGCAGACCTTGCCCGGGCCGATGCCGACCTTGGTCGCGTCGGCGCCCCAGTTCTCGAGGTCGATCACCGCCTCGGGCGTGCCGACGTTGCCGGCAATCACGAACGCCTGCGGCAGCTTCGTCTTGATGTGCTCGATCGTGCGGCGCACGCTGTCGGCGTGACCGTGCGCGATGTCGATCGTCACGTAGTCGGCGCCGATGCCTTCGGCCGCGAGGCGGTCGATGACGGCGAAGTCGGCCGGCTTGACGCCCGAGCTGATCGACACCAGCAAGCCCTTCGCACGCATGCGTGCCGCGAACGCGACGCTGTCGAGGTCGAAGCGGTGCATCACGTAGAAGTAGCCGTTGGCCGCGAGGTACTCGGCGATCGACTCGTCGATCACGGTGCGCATGTTGGCCGGCACGACCGGCAGCTTGAAGCGCCGGCCGCCGAACTCGACCGAGGGGTCGCACTCGCTGCGGCTCTCGACGCGGCAGCGCCGCGGCAGCAGCAGGATGTTGTCGTAGTCGAAGATGTCCATGGCCAGGCTCCGGGAGTCGAACGGCGAGCACTTGACCTGGGGACCCGGTCGCGTGGCGCGGCGCGCGCGATCGCGCGGCGAGTGGGCGCCAAAAAGAAACCGGGCGCCAGAATTTGGGCCCGGTGACTGATTCTACGCGCGGCGCTCAGTCGGCGGTGCGCCGCAGCAGCACGACGCCGCCCTTGCGGTACAGCTCCTCGTGGCCGCTGGGCGGCACGCGGTCGACGCGCGTGATCACGAGCTCGCCCGGCTGCGCCGGCCGCGACGGCGTCACCGCCTGCCGGTACAGGCTGAAGCTCGGCGCGTCGAAGCGCAGCCGCACCGCCGGCGCGCCCAGTTCGCGCGCCAGCAGCGCCGCCTCCTTGACCGGCCCCTGCAGCACGCGCGCGCTCCACGGCACGACGGTGGTCGCGAGCAGCAGCGCCTGCAGCACGGCACCGGCCGCGAGCCGCGTCCACACGCTCCAGCGCCGCTGCAGCGCGATCGCGAGCCACAGCGCGAGCGCCGCGCCGGTGACGACGAAGTAGCTGCGGCCGGCTTCCTCGAAGGCGCGCGACATCTGGCCGCGGAAGAACGCGTTGCCGGCGTCGGTCGTCGACAGGTGCGCGAACAGCGCGGGCAGCGCGATGCACAGCGCGAACATCGCGGTGGGCACCGCGAGCACCGGCAGCGCGCGCGTCATCGCGCGCCCGTGCAGCGCGACGAGCAGGAACACCGGTGTGGCGCCGTACAGCGCGTAGTGCGGCAGCTTGGTGCCCGACAGCGAGAAGAACGCGACGACGAAGCCGCACCACAGCCACAGGAAGCGCGGCAGCGGCTGCGCGAACTCGGCGCGCAGCCGCGCGAGCGCGGCGAACAGTGCCGCGGTCCACGGCAGCAGCAGCGCCGGCAGCACGAGCACGTAGTAGAAGATGCTGCCGGCGTGACCCTCGAGCGTGCCGGTGAAGCGCTTGACGTTGTGCTTCATGATGAAGCCGTCGATGAACGCCTGCCCGTGCACCGCCAATATCGCGGCGTACCACGGCACGGTCAGCGCGAGCAGGATCACCCAGCCGACGGGGTCGAAGACGAGCCGCAGCCAGTCGCGCCACTGCCGGCGCGACAGCAGGTACAGCAGCGTGACGGCCGCCGGCACGACGATCGCCACCGGCCCCTTCGTCAGCACGCCCAGGCCGATCCAGACGTAGGCGCGCCGCAGCGGCGCGCGCGCCCCCGTCTCGAGGTGGCGCCAGGCGTCGAACAGCGTCAGCACCAGCCACAGGTTGAGCAGCGCGTCGGCGGTGGCGGCGCGGCCGATGGCCCACGGCCCGAGCGCCGTCGCGGTGACGACGAGCGCGCCGCACGCGACGTCGTTGCCGAAGCGCGGCCGCGCGAAGACCCACACCGCCCAGGCCCAGCCGCACGCCGCCAGCGCCGATGGCAGGCGGAAGGCCCACTCGTCGATGCCCACCGCCAGCACCGCCAGCGCCTGCAGCCAGTAGACGAGGATCGGCTTGTCGAAGCGCGGCTCGCCGTCGAGCCAGGTCGACAGGAAGTCGCGCCGCTCGAACATCTCGCGCGTGGCTTCCGAGAACGCGCCTTCGTCGACGTCGAACAGCGGCGCGCTGCCCAGCGACAGCAGGAAGGTCAGCAGCGGCAGCGCGACGACGGCGATGCGCTGCCACGCCGGCAGCGGCGCCGCGGCCGGCAGGGGCGGGGCAGGGGGTGTCATCACACAGGCGGACCGGCGAAGGCGCCGGCACTGTAGCAGGCGGCTTGGCGCGTCTCGGGCCGCTGCGCCGCGTTGCGGAACAATGCGCCATGGCCGACGATCCGCTGCTGCGCCACCTGAACCCCGAACAGCTCGCCGCGGTGACGTTGCCCGCCCAGCCGGCGCTGATCCTCGCCGGCGCCGGCTCGGGCAAGACGCGCGTGCTGACGACGCGCATCGCGTGGCTGATCGCGACCGGCCAGGTCTCGCCCGGCGGCGTGATGGCGGTGACCTTCACCAACAAGGCGGCCAAGGAGATGCTCACCCGCCTGCAGGCGATGCTGCCGGTGCCGGTGCGCGGCATGTGGATCGGCACCTTCCACGGCCTGTGCAACCGCTTCCTGCGCGCGCACTGGAAGGCGGCCGGCCTGCCGCAGACGTTCCAGATCCTCGACGCGGCCGACAGCGCGGCCGCCGTCAAGCGCGTGATCAAGGCGATGAACCTCGACGAGGAGCGCTACGTGCCCAAGCAGGTCGCGTGGTTCATCGCCGGCTGCAAGGAGGACGGCCTGCGCCCGCGCGACGTCGACGTGCGCGACGCGCACACGCGCAAGCTCGTCGAGATCTACCAGGCCTACGAGGACCAGTGCCAGCGCGAGGGCGTCGTCGACTTCGCCGAGCTGATGCTGCGCACCTACGAGCTGCTGCGCGACAACGACCCGCTGCGCGAGCACTACCGCCGGCGCTTCCGCCACGTGCTCGTCGACGAGTTCCAGGACACGAACCGGCTGCAGTACGCGTGGCTGAAGATGTTCGCCCCGCCCCCTTCGCAGGGGGGCGGCGGCCAGGGCGTGTTCGCCGTCGGCGACGACGACCAGAGCATCTACGCCTTCCGCGGCGCGCAGGTCGGCAACATGGCCGACTTCGAGCGCGAATACGGCGTCGAGCGCGTGATCAAGCTCGAGACCAACTACCGCTCGTTCAGCCACATCCTCGATGCCGCGAACGCGCTGATCAGCCACAACCGCCGGCGTCTCGGCAAGACGCTGCGCACCGACGCCGGTCCCGGCGAGCCGGTGCGCGTCTACGAGGCCACCAGCGACTACGCCGAGGCGCAGTGGCTGCTCGACGAGGCGCAGCAGCTGCACCGCGCCGGCATGCCGCGCAGCGAGATCGCCGTGCTGTACCGCTCCAACGCGCAAAGCCGCGTGATCGAGAGCGCCCTCTTCAACGCCGGCGTGCCGTACCGCGTCTACGGGGGGCTGCGCTTCTTCGAGCGCGCCGAGGTCAAGCACGCGCTCGCGTACCTGCGCCTGCTCGAGAACCCCAACGACGACACGAGCTTCCTGCGCGTCGTCAACTTCCCGCCGCGCGGCATCGGCGCACGCACCATCGAGCAGCTGCAGGACGCCGCGCGCGCGAGCGGGCGCAGCCTGCACCAGAGCGTCGGCGCGGTGGCCGGCAAGGCCGGCGCGAACCTCGCCGCGTTCAATGCGCTCGTCGACGCGATGCGCGACGCGACGAGGGGGCTGACGCTGCGCGAGATCATCGGGCACGTGCTCGACGCCAGCGGGCTGCGCGACTTCTACCGCGCCGACAAGGAAGGCGCCGACCGGCTCGAGAACCTCGACGAACTCGTCAACGCCGCCGAGGCCTTCGTGACGCAGGAAGGCTTCGGCAAGGACGCGGTGGCGCTGCCGCTCGACGAGCAGTCGCCCGGGGCGATCGCCGCGGGCTCACCGCCGGCGCCGGCGGCGATCGAGCTCGCGCCCGACGCCGACACCGGCGAGATCGTCAGCCCGCTGGCCGCGTTCCTGACGCACGCCGCGCTCGAGGCCGGCGACCACCAGGCGCAGGCCGGGCAGGACGCGATCCAGCTGATGACGGTGCACGCGGCCAAGGGGCTCGAGTTCGACGCCGTGTTCATCACCGGGCTCGAGGAGGGGCTGTTCCCGCACGAGAACGCGCTGAGCGATGCCGACGGGCTCGAGGAGGAGCGGCGCCTGATGTACGTCGCGATCACCCGCGCGCGCCAGCGCCTGTACCTGAGCTTCAGCCAGACGCGGCTGCTGCACGGGCAGACGCGCTACCACATCCGCAGCCGCTTCTTCGACGAGCTGCCCGAGCAGTCGCTCAAGTGGCTGACGCCGCGCGTGACCGGCTTCGGCTCGGGCTTCGCGCGCGACTACCAGCAGGCCTGGCAGCGCGGCAGCGGGCTCGGCTCGATCGTCGGCGCCGGCCGCGTCGAGCCGGCGCCGGCCACGCGCACCGCAGCGACGAGCGACGGCGTGGCGCTGCGCGTGGGCCAGAGCGTGTTCCACAACAAGTTCGGCGAGGGCGTCGTCGTGACGCTCGAGGGCAGCGGCACCGACGCACGCGCGCAGATCAACTTCGGCCGCCACGGCACGAAGTGGCTCGCGCTCGCGGTGGCCAAGCTGACGCCGGTGGACTGAAGAGCCGGCGCGTCGCGCGCCGCGCCGGCGCGGCGGCTCCCGTCGCCTGACCGGGACGCGCCGTTGTGGCGGCCGCGCCTTCAGCCCGCCGCCGCGCGGCCGCGTTCATACCAGCCCTTCGAGGCGTTGACGACGCGCACGACGAGCAGCATCACCGGCACCTCGATCAGCACGCCGACGACGGTGGCCAGCGCCGCACCCGACTCGAAGCCGAACAGGCTGATCGCTGCCGCGACCGCGAGCTCGAAGAAGTTGCTCGCGCCGATCAGCGCCGACGGGCACGCGACGTTGTGCTTCTCGCCGACGCGGCGGTTGAGCCAGTACGCGAGGCTCGAGTTGAAGAACACCTGCACGAGGATCGGCACCGCGAGCATCGCGATGACGAGCGGCTGCTCGAGGATCGCCTGGCCCTGGAAGCCGAACAGCAGCACGAGCGTGGCCAGCAGCGCGGCGATCGACCACGGCCCGAGCTTCGCGAGCGCCGCCTCGAGCGCCGCCGGGCCGCGCGCGAGCAGGCGCCGCCGCCACGCCTGCGCAAGGATCACCGGGATCACGATGTACATCACGACCGACGTGAGCAGCGTGTCCCACGGCACCGTGATCGCCGACAGCCCGAGCAGCAGCGCGACGATCGGCGCGAACGCGAACACCATGATCGTGTCGTTGAGCGCGACCTGGCCGAGCGTGAACATCGGGTCGCCGCCGGTGAGCCGGCTCCAGACGAACACCATCGCCGTGCACGGTGCGGCGGCGAGCAGGATCAGGCCGGCGACGTAGCTGTCGAGCTGGTCGGCCGGCAGGTACGGCGCGAAGACGTGGCGGATGAAGATCCACGCCAGCAGCGCCATCGAGAACGGCTTGACGGCCCAGTTGATGAACAGCGTCACGCCGATGCCGCGCCAGTGGGTCCTGACCTGCGACAGCGCGCCGAAGTCGACCTTCAGCAGCATCGGGATGATCATGACCCAGATCAGCAGCCCGACCGGCAGGTTGACCTGCGCCACCTCCATGCGTCCGATCGCCTGGATCGGTGCCGGGAACAGCTGGCCGACGACGATGCCGGCGACGATGCACAGAAACACCCACAGCGTGAGGTAGCGCTCGAAGACGGTCATCGGCGCCGGTGCGGCGCCGGATTGGGGCAGGGTCTGCGTGCTCATCGCAAGGGGGTGGGTCAGTTGCGGGCGATCTCTTCGAGCGCGCGCTGCAGCGCGGCGCGGTCCATCGTCTCGAGCGGCAGCGCGAGCAGCTGCAGCATGCGGTAGCCGATGGCCTGGCGCGTCAGTTCGAACGCGCGGCGCTTGGCGTCGTCGCCGCCCTCGGCGTTCGACGGGTCCGGGTAGCCCCAGTGCACCTTGACGGGTGTTTCGCCGGCGCGACCGACGAACACGGGGCAGACCTCGGCGGCGGCGCTGTCGCACACCGTGATCACGATCGCCAGCGGCGGCGCGCCCGAAGCGGCGAACTCGTCCCAGCTCTTGCTGCGCACACCGGTGGTGTCGACGCCGGCGCGCGCGAGCGCCTCGAGCGCGAACGGGTTGACGCGCCCGCTCGGTGCGCTGCCGGCGCTGTGCGCGACGACGTCGCGCCCGAGCTTGCGCGCCCAGTGGTTGAGCATGCCCTCGGCGAGCACGCTGCGCGCCGAGTTGTGCGTGCACAGGATCAGGACGTGCGTCGTCATCGCAGCACGCGCGGCCTCAGCAGCACGAATCGGCAGGCTTGACCGCGATGCCCACCGGCTTGCCGCGCGGCGCGCAGCACGCGCCTTCGGCTGCCCCGGCCTGCTTCTCGCGGAACACCGGGATGTCGGCCAGCGTGTGGAAGTGCTCCCACGCGATGCCCTGCGGGTCGGTGACCCAGTGCTTCTCGCTGCGGGCGTAGCAGCAGGTGGTCTCGCCCTCGTCGAGCAGCGTCATGTCGGCGGCCTGCGCGCGCGCCTTCATCGCGGCGAGCTCGGCCGCGTCGTCGGTCTGGATGCCGAGGTGGTCGATGCCGGGGCGCTCGCCGCGCGTCGAGATCGCGAAGTTGACCGGCGGGTCGTCGAGCATCCACTTGGCGTAGTCGCTCTCGACGCGCGCCGGCTCGGTGGCGAACAGCTTCGAATAGAAGCCGATGCTGCGGGCGAGGTCGTCGACGTGCAGATGGACGTGGAAGCGCTTCATCGGGATCTCCGGGTCGTCGTGGGAGTGGAAGGCGATTCGGTGCAGCCGCTGGGCACGTCGCAGCCGGCACCGTGGCAGCAGTGCGCCGTCAGATATGCCAGCAGCGCGTTCATCTGCGCGAGCGCCGGGCGGTAGATCAGGTGCCGGCCGTCGCGCTCCTGCGTGACGAGCCCGGCGTGCAGCAGTTCCTTCAGGTGGAACGACAGCGTCGACGCCGGCACGCCGAGCAGTGCCGACAGCGTTCCCGGCGTCAGGCCCTGCGGCCCGGCGCCGACGAGGGCACGGAACACGCGCAGGCGCATGTTCTGCGCCAGCGCGGCGAGCGCGAGCACGGCGGTGTTCTCGGTCATCGGGGCGTCGGACATCGTGCGTGGGCAGTTGGCGACGGGTCGCGGGCTGTGTCTGTCCGTGTCATGTTATTCGATTTTTCTCGAAATATCGGAGGTGAGTCAAGCGCTGGCTCCTCCCACCGGCGGCGTTCGGGGGGAGGGAGCCGATCAGGACGGCGGCGCGCCGTCGACGATCCAGCGCACGAGGCGCTCGGCGTCGGCGGCGCTCAGGCGCTCGTGTGCGTCGATGTGGCCGAAGATCGAGCCGCTGCGCAGCTTGTCGGCGAGCTGGCGCACCGCGCCGTCGTCACCGCGGTACCTGGCGTAGTCGGCGGCGAGCTGCGCGAACGTCGGCGCCCTCTTCCTCGGCGGGGTGCCGTGGCAGTTGTAGCAGCCCTTGTCGGAGGCGAGCTGCATGTCGGCGTGCGCCGCCATCGCGGTGCCGGCGACGACGATGGCCGCGCCGAGCGTGCGCCACGGCCCCCAGCGGTGTCGTCCCGTCGTCACGTGATCGCTCCTGCGTCGCCGTCGGCCCGTCGGCGCATCGTGCCGGCGAGGTCGGTGGCTGGCGCGACGTGGCGGCGTTCCTGTCGGGTGTCGACTTTCATGTCACAGCGTCGGCTCCCTCGTGCGGGCTTCAGCGCATGGCCGTCCAGTCGTCCCTCGGCGCGTTCCAGAGGCAACTCGGCAGCGGGGCGACGTGTTCGATGGGCTCGATCATGCCCGCATCCGCAGCGGCGCAGATCGGCCGCGTCGAATGCCTTGTGTCAACCACCGTGACGGTTGTGCCCGCGGCTGCCCCACAGCCGTCGGTGGGCGCCGGGACGAGCGACCACAAGCGCGCTGCATCTGGCGTCGCTGCGGCGGCGTACCGGTCGGTGCGTGGCGGTACCCTGACTCAAAAGAAAGAAGAAAGGGGAGCCCGCAGGCTCCCCTGGACGACACGCGCGCCGTGACGCTCAGCCGCCGACGACGCCGCCGTCGGTACGCCGCACGATCACCGTCGCCGAGCGAGGACGCGCGCCGGCCGTGGGCCACTGCGAGAAGCTGGTCGGGTTGCGCGCCAGCCAGTTGTCGCCGGTGTACGCCGCCGGCTTGTTCGGGTGGCTGCCCACTTCGCCCGGATGCTGGACGTTGATGAACATCGTCTTGCGGTCCGGTGTCCAGGTGATGCCGGTGATCTCGCAGCCCGCCGGGCCGACGAGGAAGCGACGGATTTCCTTTGTCTCGGGGTCGCCGACCAGCATCTGGTTGTTGCCGTTGCCGGCGAAGTCGCCACTGTTGGCGTAACTGCCGTCGGTCTGGATCCACAGGCGGCCGAAGCTGTCGAACGCCAGGCCGTCGGGGCTGTTGAACAGGTTGTCGAGCGTGACGTTCGCCGACGGCGCGCGCGCGCCGGTGACCGACGGCTGGCCGGCGAGCACGAAGATGTCCCACGTGAACGTGGTCGCCGTGCCGTCGCCGCCTGTCTCGTTCCAGCGGATGATGTGTCCCCAGACGTTGTTCGCCCGCGGGTTGGCCTCGTCGACGGCGGGTCGCGCCGAGCCGGCGGTGGTCGTGCCGTCGGCGTTGTTGGAGGTCGCGGGGTCCGCCGAGCCGCGACGGTTGTTGTTGGTCAGCGTGGCGTAGACCTCGCCCGGCTTCTTCGGGTTGGCAGCCACCCATTCCGGCCGGTCCATCATCGTCGCGCCCACGGCGTCGGCGGCCTGGCGGGCCTTGATCATGATGTTCGCCAGCACCTCGTCGTCGTTGGCGCCGGTGAAGTTCGGGTTGTCGCGCAGTGCCTGGCCGTTGAGGCCGACGGTGCCGGGCGTCAGCGGGATCCATTCGCCGGTGCCCATCTTGTCACCTGCCGTCGTGCCGGCATCGAAGCGGGCGACGTACAGCGTGCCCTGCGCGAGCAGGTTGCGGTTGGCCGCGCTCGTCGGGTTGGCCGCGTCGAAGGTGCCGCTCGAGACGAACTTGTAGATGTATTCGTTGCGCTCGTCGCAGCCCATGTAGACGACGACCTTGCCGTTCGGTGCGACGACGAGTTCGGCGTTCTCGTGCTTGAAGCGGCCCAGCGCGGTGCGCTTGACGGCCTTGCCTGCCGGGTTGAACGGGTCGACTTCGACGACCCAGCCGAAGCGGTTCGGCTCGTTGGGGTTGGCGTTGACATCGAAGCGCGGATCGACCGTGTGCCACAGGTAGCCGAAGCCGTTCTGTGTGATGCCGTAGCGCCGTTCGAGCGCCGTCGGCGTGCGCGCGCCGTTCCAGCCGAAGTAGCCGTTGAAGTTCTCTTCGCAGGTCAGGTAGGTGCCCCACGGCGTGCGACCGTTGCCGCAGTTGTTCAGCGTGCCGAGCACCTCGGTGCCCAGCGGGTCGGCGGCCGTCTTCAACAGGTCATGGCCGGCGGCCGGGCCCTGGATCGTGATCGGCGTGTTGCCGTGGATGCGCCGGTTGTACGGCGAGTTCTTCACGTGCGTCCAGCTGCCGTCGGCGTTGCGCTTGATGTGCGCGACCGTGATGCCGTGCCCGGCCTGGCCCTTGCGCGCCTTCTCGAACGTGAACGGCGCGAGCCAGTCGTCGGGGTCGCTGCCGGGCGCGTAGAAGTACTCGGGATTGATGTACTCGTGGTTGATCACGAGCAGGCCTTCGTCGCTGCGGTCACCGAAGCCGTTGCCGGCGGCATTGAAGCCGAAGAACGCCATGCCGTCGTGGTTGTCGCCGACCTGCTGCTCCTGCTCGGCCGAGGTGTTGCTCGCGTCCGGTTTCCAGGCGGGCGCGAATTGATTGATCGGTTCGCCCCAGGGCAGGAAGGCCGTGGCCACGTAGCCGGCGGGTACGACGACGGTGTCGGCCGTCGACGTCGAGACCGGCGTGAAGCCCAGGATGCGTTCGGATGCGGCGGCGTCGCTGCCGCCACCGCCGCAGCCCGTCAGGCCGGCGAAGAACGGCAGCGTGGCGGCGCCGAGGCCGCCGAGCATCAGGCGGCGGCGCGACGGGTTGACCGCGACCGCACGGTCGACGACGTCGCTCAGGGTCAGGTTGCGCGACGGGTTCGAGACACCGTCGTCGTCGCGAAGGCTGTGGGACATGCGCACTCTCCGGGGTGGAACAACACGAAGCCCCGGATGGTCCGCAGCGGCCGTGAAAGCCGCGTGACGCCGATGTGTCAGCTGTCTGACAGTGTCCCGGGCGGCGGGGGACGATGCAGCGCGTCGCGGCCATCGGCTCCGTCGCCGCCGAACACGTCGACGAACGTGAAGTACAGCGACACGTAGAACACGCAGGTGAACATCAGCCCGGCCGGCAGCGCGACGAGGCCGGCGAGCTGGCGCGTGCCGAGCAGGCCGAACAGCGCGCCGACGGCGACGCTGAACAGCGCGATCATGCCGACCCAGGCGACGACGTACACCGTCATCGCACCGCGGTTGCGCCACACCGCCAGCGTGCTCGAGAACAGCGACTGCAGCACGCCCTGCCCGCCCCAGTGCACGAGCGCCGGCGCGTGCCAGAAGGGGATCGCCAGCAGCGCCGCCAGGCCGAAGCGCACGACGAGGCCCCAGGTCAGCCGGTCGTCGGCCAGCAGCGCGTCGAGTTCGGCGTTCTCGCTGGGCGTGCGCTCCGGCGTGGCCAGCAGCAGTTGCACGCGCTCGAAGCGCCCGCCGTCGACGGCGTCGGCGAGCAGCAGGATCACGACGGTGGCCAGCGCGTAGACGGCGCTCAGCTGCAGCAGCGCCGCGCGGCGACGGGTGTCGCCGCGCAAGCCCTCGACGAGATGGCCCGGCTGCGCCGTGCCGCCGCCGAGCACGGCGCGCGTGGCGATCATGTAGCCCAGCGACAGCAGCGGCAGCGAACCCATCACGACGATCTGGCCGACGTAGGGCAGCGCGAGCACGAGGATCGCGCTGAACAGGAAGACGACGAACAGCATCGTCAGCCCGAGCGGGCGCTTCGCGTAGGTGGCGAAGGCCGCACGCAGCCACGCCAGGCCCTGGCGCGCGGCGACGGTGTGCAGGCGCAGCGCCATCGTGCGGCTATTCGGCCGGCGGAGGGTGCCACGGCGTGGCGATGCGCTCGCGCAGCACGCGCTCGAAGTGCGTCGGGTCGTGCGGCTTGAGCAGGCTCGCGTCGCGCGGCAGGTGCAGGTCCCACAGCCGCGACAGCCAGAAGCGAAACGCCGCCGCCCGCAGCAGCGCGGGCAGCAGGCGCCGCTCGCCGCCGGTGAGCGGGCGCACGCGCTCGTAGGCGGCAACGAACACGGCGGCACGCGTGTCGACGCCACGGCCGCTGTCGAGGTCGACGCACCAGTCGTTCAGGCACACCGCGAGGTCGAACAGGAAAGTGTCGACGCCGGCGAAATAGAAGTCGAAGAAACCGGTGAGCCGCTCGCGGCCGGGCAGGCCGTCGAACATCACGTTGTCGCGGAACAGGTCGGCGTGGATCGGCCCGCGCGGCAGCGCCGCGTAGGCCGCCGACGCGGCCAGCTCCTGCTGGAACGCGAGTTCGCTGGTCAGCAGCTCGCGCTGCGCGGCGTCGACGAACAGCAGCACGACCGGCACCGTCTCGGTCCACCACGCCAGCCCGCGCAGGTTGGGCTGGTGGCGCGGGTAGTCGAGCCCGGCCAGGTGCATGCGCGCGAGCATCTCGCCGACCTGCGCGCAGTGGTGGTCGTCGGGCGCGAGCTGGTGGCGGCCGGCGAGCTTGTCGACGAGCGCCGCCGGCTTGCCCTTGAGCGTGTGCAGGATCTCGCCGCTGGCATCGGCGCGCGGCTCGGGCACCGGGATGCCCTTGCGCGCCAGGTGCTTCATCAGATGCAGGTAGAACGGCAGCTGCTCGAACGTCAGCCGTTCGAAGATCGTCAGCACCCACTCGCCGCGGTCGGTGGTGACGAAGTAGTTGGTGTTCTCGATGCCGGCCGTGATGCCGCGCAGCGCGGTCAGCGTGCCGACGTTCAGGCGTGCGACGAAGGCGCGTGCCTCGTCGAGCGAGACCTCGGTGAAGACGGCCATCTCAGAAGCGCAGGATCGTCCACACGCGCTGGCCGGCCGCGCCGCGCCCCGACGCGGGGCCGGGGCTCATGTCCCGCGCGCCGTCGGCCGGCACGACGTGGTACGTGCCGCCGCGCTCGCCCTTGGTGTGCACCGTGATCTGGCGCACCTCGCCGCGCACGCGCAGTTCCTCGACGCGCACGGCGTCGTCCTCGATCACGGTCGTGCGCACCTGCGGCTCGGGCACCGGCGAAACCGGCGCCGCCGCCGGCGTGGCCGCGTGCACCGCACCGGCGGCGCACGACAGCGCGAAGAGGGCGGCGCAGCGGCGGAGCATGCCGCGATTCTATCGGCGCGCCCCGCGGCGGCGGCCGTACCATGCCGGCATGACGCAAGACACGCTGCTGCTGGTCGACGGCTCGAGCTACCTCTATCGCGCGTACCACGCGATGCCGAACCTGACCGCGCCCGACGGGTTCCCGACCGGTGCGATCCACGGCTTCATCGCGATGCTCAGGCGTCTGCGCGAGCAGATCCCGGCCGCGCACGCCGCGTGCGTCTTCGACGCCAAGGGCCCGACGTTCCGCGACGCGCTGTACCCCGAGTACAAGGCGCACCGCGCGCCGATGCCCGAGGCGCTGGCGCAGCAGATCGGGCCGATCCACGAAGTCGTGCGCCTGCTCGGCTGGCCGGTCCTCGAGGTGCCGGGCATCGAGGCCGACGACACGATCGGCACGCTCGCGCGGCGTGCCGCCGAGGCGGGCCACCGCGTCGTGATCTCGACCGGCGACAAGGACCTCGCGCAGCTCGTGACGCCGCAGGTCACTCTCGTCAACACGATGACCAACGAGACGCTCGACGTCGAAGGCGTCAAGGCCAAGTTCGGCGTGCCGCCCGAGCGCATCGTCGACTACCTGACGCTGGTCGGCGACGCGGTCGACAACGTGCCCGGCGTCGAGAAGGTCGGCCCGAAGACGGCGGCCAAGTGGATCGCCGAGCACGGTTCGCTCGACGGCGTGATCGCCGCCGCCGACACGATCAAGGGCGCCGCCGGCGAGAACCTGAAGAAGGCGCTCGACTGGCTGCCGCAGGCGCGCCGCCTCGTGACGGTGGCCACTGACTGCGACCTGTCGGCCGCCGTGCCCGGCTGGCCGTCGCTCGACGCGCTCGCGCTGCGCGACGTCGACCGCGAGGGGCTGCTCGACTTCTACAACCGCTACGGGTTCCGCACCTGGAAGCGCGAGCTCGAGCAGGCGCTCGGCGGCGCGCCCGCGGCGGCCCCGACGGCGGCCGGTGACTCGGCGCCGCTGGCGCGCCACTACGAGACGGTGCTGACCTGGGAGCGGCTCGAACACTGGCTGCAGCGCATCGCCGCGGCCGAGCTCGTCGCGCTCGACACCGAGACCGACTCGCTCGACCCGATGCGCGCGCGCATCGTCGGCATCAGCTTCGCGGTGCAGCCGGGCGAGGCGGCGTACGTGCCGCTCGCGCACGACTACGCCGACGCGCCGGCGCAGCTGCCGCTGGCCGACGTGCTCGCGCGCCTGAAGCCCTGGCTCGAGGACGCGCGCGCACCGAAGATGGGCCAGCACCTGAAGTACGACACGCACGTGTTCGCGAACCACGGCATCGCGCTCGCGGGCATCGCGCACGACACGCTGCTCGAGAGCTACGTGCTCGAAGCCCACCTCGCGCACAGCCTCGAAAAGCTCGCCGAACGCCACCTGCACCGCAAGGGACTGAGCTACGAGGACCTGTGCGGCAAGGGCGCGAACCAGATCCCGTTCTCGCAGGTCGACGTGCAGCGCGCGACCGAGTACTCGGGCGAGGACAGCGAGATGGCGCTGCACGTGCACCAGGTGCTGTGGCCGCGCCTGCAGGCCGAGCCGGGCCTGCGCTACGTGTACCAGGACATCGAGCTGCCGGTGAGCGCGATCCTCGCGCGCATCGAGCGCCACGGCGTGCTGATCGACACGCGGCTGCTCGAGCAGCAGAGTCGCGAGCTCGCCGAGCGCCTCGTCGCGCTCGAGCGCGAGGCGCACGCGCTGGCCGGCCAGCCGTTCAACCTCGGCAGCCCGAAGCAGATCGGCGACGTGCTGTTCGGCAAGCTCGGCCTGCCGGTCAAGAAGCGCACCGCCAGCGGTGCGCCCTCGACCGACGAGGACGTGCTGACCGAACTCGCCGCCGACTACCCGCTGCCGGCCAAGATCCTCGAGCACCGCAGCCTCGCGAAGCTCAAGGGCACCTACACCGACAAGCTGCCGCAGATGGTCGACCCGGCCACCGGCCGCGTGCACACGAGCTACGCGCAGGCGGTCGCGGTGACCGGGCGGCTCGCGAGCAACGAGCCGAACCTGCAGAACATCCCGATCCGCACGCCCGAGGGGCGGCGCATCCGCGAGGCCTTCGTCGCGCCGCCGGGGCACGCGATCCTGAGCGCCGACTACTCGCAGATCGAGCTGCGCATCATGGCGCACATCAGCGACGACCCCGGCCTGCTGCGCGCGTTCGAGCAGGGGCTCGACGTGCACCGCGCCACCGCCGCCGAGGTGTTCGGCGTGCCGCTGGAGGCCGTGAGCGCCGAGCAGCGCCGCTACGCGAAGGTCATCAACTTCGGCCTGATCTACGGCATGGGCGCGTTCGGGCTGGCCAGCAACCTCGGCATCGAGACCAAGGCGGCCAAGGACTACATCGACCGCTACTTCCAGCGCTTCGCCGGCGTCAAGCGCTACATGGACGAGACGCGCCAGCGCGCCGCCGAGCAGGGCTACGTCGAGACGCTGTTCGGCCGCCGCGTGTGGCTGCCCGAGATCAAGGGCGGCAGCGGCCCACGGCGCGCCGCGGCCGAGCGGCAGGCGATCAACGCGCCGATGCAGGGCACGGCGGCCGACCTGATCAAGCTTGCGATGATCGCGGTGCAGGGCGCGATCGACCGCGAGGGCAGGGCCACGCGGATGATCATGCAGGTGCACGACGAGCTCGTGTTCGAGGTGCCCGACGCCGAGCTCGACTGGGCGCGCGCCGAAGTGCCGCGGCTGATGGCCGGTGTCGCGCGGCTGAAGGTGCCGCTGCTCGCCGAGGTCGGCGTCGGGGCGAACTGGGACCAGGCGCACTGATATTGACCACCCCCGCAGCGCCTTCGGCGCTCCCCCTCGAGGGGGCCGAGCCCGGACACCGAAGGTCCTGTGGACGTTCGGTACCTGGCGAGGGGCCGGACCGCAAGGCCCGGCGCGGCCTGCAAGGCCCGCCAGCGGACCGGCCGAGCCGGATCCGCGGCGGCCGCTTGACGCGGCGCGGTTCCTGGGCCGCGGGTCGCGCCAGCGCCACACGTCACGGTCGCGTCACGGGCTCGACGTGGGCGTGTCACGGCGGCGGCCGAGCATGCGCGCATGCAGCGCGACCTGCCCCCGTACCTGCACGCCCTGCCCGGCGACCACGACGAGCACGACGACCCGCTGGTCGACGTGCTGCGCGTGCGCACCGTCTGGATCTCGGACCTGCACCTGGGCACGCCGGGCTGCCAGGCGGCGGCGCTGCTCGACTTCCTCAAGCGCGTGCGCTGCGACACGCTGTACCTCGTCGGTGACATCGTCGACGGCTGGCAGCTGCGGCGCAGCTGGTACTGGCCGCAGGCGCACAACGACGTCGTGCAGAAGCTGCTGCGCAAGGCGCGCAAGGGCACGCGCGTCGTCTTCGTGCCCGGCAACCACGACGAGTTCGCGCGCAAGTACGTGCAGCACAACTTCGGCGGTATCGAGGTCGTCGACGAGGCCGTGCACCACACCGCCGACGGCCGCGCGCTGTGGATCACGCACGGCGACCACTTCGACGGCGTGATCCAGTGCGCCAAGTGGCTGGCCTACGTCGGCGACTCGGCCTACGAGTTCACGCTCAAGCTCAACCGGCACCTGAACTCGCTGCGTGCGCGCCTGGGGTTGCCGTACTGGAGCCTGTCGAAGTACCTGAAGCTCAAGGTCAAGCGCGCGGTCAGCTACGTCAGCGACTTCGAGCACGCGGTCGCGCGCGAGGCCAAGCGCCGCGGCGTGCATGGCGTCGTGTGCGGCCACATCCACCACGCCGAGCTGCGCGAGGTCGACGGCATCGTCTACGCCAACGACGGGGACTGGGTCGAGAGCCTGACCGCGCTCGTCGAGCACGCCGACGGCCGGCTCGAGATCGTCGACTGGTCGCAGCGCCACGGCCGCCCGCGCCTCTTGGCGGCGTCCGCGCCGCGGCCCGTCGGCGTCGAGCCGCCCGCCTCGGCGCCGGCGCAGGAGCCGCTGCCCGTGGCCCGCCAGACGGCCTGAGTGCCGCCGGCGCGCCCGCGGGCGGCGTCCGATAATCCGCCCGATGAGTCTCGACCGCGCTGCCGACTCCACGCCCGCGGCCGCTGCGGCGGCGCCGCCGCGTCTGACGCTGCTCAACCGCGAGCGCTCGACGCTCGAGTTCAACCGCCGCGTGCTCGCGCAGGCGCGCCGCGCCGACGTGCCGCTGCTCGAGCGGCTGCGCTACATCACGATCGTCTCGTCGAACCTCGACGAGTTCTTCGAGGTGCGCTTCGCCGATTACCTCGAGATGGCGCGCCAGCCCGGCACCGGCGTGTCGCAGCGCGACCTCAAGGACGTCGCCGCCGAGGCGCACCGGCTGATCGACGAGCAGTACGCGCTGTTCAACGACGAGGTCATGCCCGCGCTCGCGCGTGCCGGCATCCGCATCGTCAACCACGCCGAGCGCGACGACGCGCAGCGCGCGTGGGTCGCGCGCTTCTTCGAGCAGCAGGTGCGCCCGCTGCTGGTGCCCGTCGGGCTCGACCCGGCGCATCCGTTCCCGCAGGTGGCCAACAAGAGCCTGAACTTCATCGTGCGCCTGGGCGGGCGCGACGCGTTCGGGCGCGAGAACAGCATCGCCATCGTCAAGGTGCCGCGCGTGCTGCCGCGCGTGATCCGGCTGCCCGACGAGGTCAGCCACGGCGAGCAGGTGTTCGTGCTGCTGACCAGCGTGATCCGCGCCCACCTGGGCGAGCTGTTCCCGGGGCGGGAGGTGACGTTCTTCTCGCAGTTCCGCGTCACGCGCGACAGCGACATCGACATCGACGACGTCGAGGTGACCAACCTGCGCCAGGCGATGCGCTCGGGGCTGACGCGGCGGCACTTCGGGCAGGCGATCCGCCTCGAGGTCGTCGCCAGCTGCCCCGACGAGCTGGCGGAGCTGCTGCTGCGCCAGTTCGCGCTGCCCGAGGAGGCGCTGTACCGCGTCAACGGCCCGGTCAACCTGGTGCGTCTGACGCGGCTGATCGACGCCGCCGACGCCGACCACCTGCGCTTCCCCCGCTACGAGCCGAGCTGGCCCGAGCGGCGGCTGCCGCGCGAGCGGCCGATCTTCGAGCGGCTGCGCGACGGCGACGTGATGCTGCACCACCCGTTCGAGAGCTTCGAGCCGGTGGTCGAGTTCCTGCGCCAGGCGGTGCAGGACCCCGACGTGCTCGCGATCAAGCAGACGATCTACCGCACCGGCGAGCAGAGCGTGCTGATGGAGCTGCTGCTCGAGGCGGCGCGCCGCGGCAAGGAGGTGCTCGCCGTCGTCGAGCTGAAGGCGCGCTTCGACGAGGAGGCCAACATCAACTGGGCCGAGCGGCTCGAGTCGGTCGGCGCGCAGGTGGTCTACGGCATCGTCGGGCTGAAGACGCACGCCAAGCTGATGGTCGTCACGCGCCGCGAGGGGCAGCGGCTGCGCCGCTACGCGCACCTGTCGACCGGCAACTACAACCCGAAGACGGCGCGGCTGTACACCGACGTCGGCTACCTCACGGCCGATCCCGACCTGACGGCCGACGCCGACGCCGTGTTCCAGCAGCTCGCGAGCCTCGTCAAGGTGCGCGCGCCGCGCCACCTGCTGACGGCGCCGTTCGTGCTGCACCGGCGCATGCTGCGCCACCTGCAGCAGGTGGCCGACGCCGCGCGCGCCGGCCGGCGCGCGCGCGTCGTCGTCAAGGTCAACGCGCTGACCGACGTCGCGCTGATCGAGGCTCTGGTGGCCACGGCGCAGGCCGGCGCGCAGATCGACCTCATCGTGCGCGGCGCGTGCATGCTGCCGCCGGGCGTGCCCGGGTTCACCGAACGCGTGCGCGTGCGCTCGATCGTCGGGCGCTTCCTCGAGCACACGCGGGTGATCTACTTCGCGTGGGGCGACGGCGACGCCGACGAGGTGCTGTACCTCAGCAGCGCCGACTGGATGAGCCGCAACATGTTCCGCCGCATCGAGGTCGCGTGGCCGGTGCGTGATGCCGCGATGCGGCAGCGCGTGATCGACGAGTGCCTGGTGCCTTACCTGTACGACACGCTCGACGCGTGGGAGCTGCACGCCGACGGCCACTACGAGCGCGTGCGGCCGCAGCGCGGCGAGGCCGTCAGTGCGCAGCAGGCGCTGATGCGCCGTTACGGCGGCTAGTGGAGGCGGTGCGGTGGACCTGATCCTGTGGCGCCACGCCGAGGCCTTCGAGACTGCCGACAGCGGCGACGACCTCGACCGCGCGCTCACGCCCAAGGGCGAGCGCCAGGCGCGGCGCATGGCCGAGTGGCTGGGGCGTCACCTGCCGTCGACGACGAAGGTGCTGGCGAGTCCGGCCAAGCGCTGCCAGCAGACGGCGCAGGCGCTGGACCGCAAGTTCAAGACGGTGCCGGCGCTCGCGCCCGACGGCACCGTCGAGTCGCTGCTCGCGGCGGTGCGCTGGCCCGATGCGCGCGAGCCGGTGCTCGTCGTCGGCCACCAGCCGACGCTCGGGCTGACGGCGGCGTACCTGATGGCCGGCGTGATGCAGCCGTGGAGCGTCAAGAAGGCCGCGGTGTGGTGGCTGCGCTCGCGCCAGCGCCTGCTCCAGCGCGAAGTGGTGCTGGTGACGGTGCGCGGCCCCGACAACGTCTGAAGAGCGCCACCCCCGTCGCGGCTTCGGCGCTCCCCCTCGAGGAGTGCCGCCAGCGGACTGTCAAATCTGGCCATGCGGCGGCGACGGGCGTGCGATCAGCCGGTGAAGTAGCGCTTGACGCCGGCCAGCAGCATCTCGACGGCGATCGCCGTCAGCACCAGCCCCATCAGCTTTTCCATCGCGGTGACCATCGAGTCGCCGAGCAGGCGGCGGATGCGGTCGGCCGTGATCAGCACGACGGTGCACACCGCCATCGCCACGGTCAGCGCGCCGACCCACTGCCACAGCTGGCCCGGCTGGCGCGACGCGAGCAGCAGCACGGTGGCCATCGCCGACGGCCCGGCCAGCAGCGGCACCGCGAGCGGGAAGATGAACGGCTCCTTCGCGGCGCCGTCCTGGGCGTAGATCTGCGTGCTGCTGCCGAACACCATGCGCATCGCGATGACGAGCAGGATCACGCCGCCGGCGACCTCGAGCGAGCGCTCCGACAGCCGCATCACGTGCAGGAAAGCCTGGCCGCCGACCATGAACGCCAGCAGCACACCGAACGCGATCGCGCCTTCGCGCAGCGCGACGGCGTTGCGCCGCGCCGGGTCGATGCCGCGCAGCACCGAGATGAAGATCGGCAGGCTGCCGAACGGGTCGAGCACCAGCAGCAGCAGGATCAGGGCCGAGGCGAAGGTGTGGTCCATGGCAGCGGTGGGCGCGGGCGGCGGCGTGCCGGCGGCGCCGCGATTGTCGAGGGGGCTGCGGCGCTCAGCTCACGAGCACGAGCTGCAGCGGGCCGGAGCGGTTCCAGGTCTCGGCTTCTTCCTCGAGCAGGAACACGGTGCGCGGGTGCGCGGCGGCCCAGTCGGCGCCGAACGACAGCGTCGCGCGCGAGCCGGCGCGCGCCAGGCGCAGCGCGTGCGGGTCGACCTCGCCGCGCGCGTGGCACTTGATGACGGCCAGCCGCAGGCACAGCACCTGCCACGTGAAGGTGTCGTTGACGAAGGCGTGTTCGATCTTGCGCAGTCCGCCGCGCTGGCCGAGCACGAGCTCGCCGATGCGCCGCTGCTGGCTCTGCGAGAACCCCGGCGCGTCGACGTGCGCGAGCAGGTACGCACTGTGGCGGTGGTGGTCGTGGTGCGAGACCATCATGCCGATCTCGTGCAGGTCGCACGCCCAGCCGAGCTCGCGCCGGCTGTCGGCGCCGCCGTCGGGGGCGACGCCTTCGTACAGCGCCATCGCGACGCGGCGCACGCGCTGCGCCTGCGCGACGTCGACGTCGAAGCGCCGCTGCAGCTGCGCGACCGACGCGTCGCGCATGTCGCCGCCGCGGGCGCGCTGCCTGGCCATCAGGCGCTCGTGCAGGTCGACGATGACGCCCTGGCGCAGCGCACCCTTGGTCGGGTGCAGCGCATCGATGCCGAAGTGCGCTGCCAGCGTGTACAGGATCGACAGCCCGCCGGCGAGCACCGGGCGGCGGTCGTCGCGCAGCCCGGGCAGCTTCAGGCGGTCGACGTGGCCGGCGTCGATGCAGCGCGCGATGCACCAGCGCAGCGCCGCCGGCGTGATCTCGCCGCCGGTCACGCCGCTGGCCACCAGCAGCTGCGACACCGCGCTGACGGTGCCCGACGAGCCGAGCGCCTCGCTCCAGCGCCCGCGCGCGAACGTCGTCATCGCTTCCTCGAGCTCGGCGCCGGCGGCCACCTGCGCGGCGCGGAACGCCGCCTCGGTGAGCCGCCCGTCGCCGAAGAAGCGCTGCGACAGGCTGACGCTGCCGACGCGGAACGACTCGGCCTCCAGCGGCAGGCGTCCCTGGCCGACGATCATCTCGGTCGAGCGTCCGCCGATGTCGACGACCAGCCGCCGGCCTTCCGACGGCTGCACGTGCGCGACGCCGGCGTAGATCAGCCGCGCTTCCTCGCGCCCGGAGATCACCTCGATCGGGTGGCCGAGCACGCCCTGCGCGCGCAGCAGGAAGGCGTCGCGGTTGCGCGCCTCGCGCAGCGTCTGCGTGGCCACCGCACGCACCTGCGACGGCGCGAAGCCGCGCAGCCGGCTCGCGAAGCGTGCCAGGCAGTCGAGGCCGCGCTGCGCGGCCGCGTCGGTGAGCAGCCCGTTGGCGTCCAGACCGGCGCCCAGACGCACGGTCTCCTTCAGGTAGTCGATGCGGCGGTAGCGGCCATGCGCGATCTGCCCGATCTCGAGCCGGAAGCTGTTGGAGCCCATGTCGACCGCCGCGAGCAGGCCGGCGGTGCGGGGCGGCGGCGATGTACCCATGAGCGCATTGTGCGGGCATTCGCCGTGCACTCCGCCGGCTTCGAAGGCCGCATTCCTAGAATCGCCGCTCCACCGCTCGCAGGAGACACGCCATGCTGGAACAGGACATCGACAGCCTCACGCCGAGTCGGGCGTTCAGCCGCCGCGACTTCGTGCGCACCGGCATCGGCACCGGCTTCGCCGCCGCGGTGCTGCCGACGCTGGCGCAGTCGACGATCACGACCGACGCCAGCGGCCTGACGGTCGGCGAGGCGATGATCCCCGTCGGCGGCTTCAACCTGCCCGCTTACGTCGCGCGCCCGCAGGGCAAGACCGGCGCGCCGGTGGTGCTCGTCGTCAGCGAGATCTTCGGCGTGCACGAGCACATCGCCGACGTCGCGCGGCGCTTCGCCAAGCAGGGCTATTTCGCGATCGCGCCCGAGCTGTTCGTGCGCCAGGGCGACCCGATGTCGTACGGCGAGCTGGCGCGCCTGATCGCCGAAGTGATCAGCAAGGTGCCCGACGAGCAGGTCATGGGCGACCTCGACGCCTGTGCCGCGTGGGCGAAGACGCAAGGCGCCGACGCGACCAAGCTCGGCGTCACCGGCTTCTGCTGGGGCGGGCGCATCACGTGGCTGTACGCGGCGCACAACCCGGCGGTCAAGGCCGGCGTCGCGTGGTACGGCCGCCTCGTCGGCGAGTCGAACCCGCTGCAGCCGCGGCACCCGGTCGACGTGGCCGCGTCACTGAAGGCGCCGGTGCTCGGGCTGTACGGCGGTGCCGACACCGGCATCCCCCTTGACACGGTCGATAAGATGAAACAGGCGCTTGCCCAGGGCGGGCCGGCGGCGCGGGCGTCGCAGTTCGTCGTCTACCCCGACGCGCCGCACGCGTTCCACGCCGACTACCGGCCGAGCTACCGCAGGCAGGCCGCCGAGGACGGCTGGAAGCGCTGCCTGGCCTGGTTCCGCAGCCAAGGCGTGGCCTGAGCAGGCCACGCTTCGGCGACGCCACCGCGCCTTCGGGCGCGGTTGTTTTTTTGCCTTCGACCAGAGAACGGACATGACGCTCGGCTACATCATCGCGGCGACGCTGTTCGGCGGCGTGCTGTCGGTGGTGATCGCCGCCGCGCTGACGGTGGGCGTGCTCAGCCGCATCGTCAAGGGCCTGGTGAGCCTGTCGGCCGGCGTGCTGCTGGGCACGTCGCTGCTGCACCTGCTGCCCGAGGCGTTCGAGAGCGACGCCGGCGCCGATCGCCTGTTCGCGGCGCTGCTGGCCGGGCTGCTGTTCTTCTTCCTGCTCGAGAAGGTCGAGCTGTACCGCCACAGCCACCACCACGAGGGCGACGACCCGCACCACCACCACGCACACGGCTTCGACGCCGAGCAGGCCGGCCGCGGCGGCTGGAGCGTGCTGCTCGGCGACAGCATCCACAACTTCTGCGACGGGCTGATCATCGCCGGCGCGTTCCTCGCCGACCCGACGCTGGGGTGGGTCACGGCGCTGGCCGTCACCGCGCACGAGATCCCGCAGGAAGTCGGCGACTACATCGTGCTCGTCAACGCGGGCTTCAGCCGCTCGCGCGCACTGCTGTACAACGCGCTGTCGGGAGCCGCCGCGGTGGCCGGCGGGCTGATCGGCTACTTCCTGATCCGGCCGTGGGAAGACGTGTTCCCGTACCTGCTCGTCGTCGCGGCGAGCAGCTTCGTCTACGTCGCGGTGGCCGACCTGCTGCCGCAGCTGCAGCGCCGGCTGCACCTGCGCGAGACGCTCGCGCAGGTGCTGTGGATCGCGGTCGGGCTCGGCGTCGCGCTCGGCGCGATGGCGCTCAAGCACGCCGCCTGACGGCGAGCGGCCCGCACGCCGCGCGCCGTTACTTGACGACGAGCACCGGCGTCGTCGTGTGCGTCAGCACCTTCTGCGTCTCGCTGCCGAGCAGCAGCGCCGCGACGCCGCGCCGCCCGTGCGAGGCCATCACGATCAGGTCGCAGTTCTGCGCCTTGGCGTGCTCGCAGATCGCCTCCCACGGGTGCAGCGCCTCGATCGTCGTCGAGGTGCACTTGACGCCCGCGGCAGCGGCCTTGTCGGCCACTTCCTTGACGCGTGCGCTGGCGATGCGCTCCTGCGCGTCGTAGAACTCCTGCGGCGGCGTCGGCTGCATCTCGGAGATCGCGCTGTACGGGAACGGCTCCTTGACGCTCATCACGCTCAGCGCCGCCCCGGTCAGCTTGGCCAGCGCGATCGCGTGCTCGGCGGCCTTGGCCGAGATCTCCGAGCCGTCGGTGGGGACCAGGATGTGCTTGTACATGGCGTTCTCCTCGGTGGGTGTGCGGTGCCGGCGAGTGTCGCACCGGCGCGCCCCCACGGATTGAGGCACGTCAAGTTGTGCGCGACCCGCCGCCCGTGCGGCGGTGGCGCGTCAGCCGATGGCGATCGGGCGTGCCGGGTCGGACGACCACTCGCTCCACGACCCCGGGTACAGCACGCTCGTGCCCAGGCCGGCGTGCTCGAGCGCGAGCAGGTTGTGGCACGCGGTGACCCCCGAGCCGCACTGCTGCACGACCGCATCGGCGCCGTGGCCGGCCACCAGCGGCTGCCACTCGGCGCGCAGCGTCGCCGCGTCCTTGAAGCGGCCGTCGGCGCGCAGGTTGAGCTGGAAGAAGCGGTTCAGCGCCCCGGGGATGTGGCCGGCGGCGGCATCGAGCGGTTCGACCTCGCCGCGGAAGCGCTCGCCGGCGCGCGCGTCGACGATGCACACGCGGCCCAGCCGTGCGGCGAGCGCATCGGCGTCGGTCACCGGCATCGCCACAGGCCGCTGCGGATACGGGGCGGCGTCGCGGCGCGGCGGCACGTCGGCCGACAGGCTGCCGCCGGCGTCGATCCAGGCCGCGACGCCGCCATCGAGCACCGCCACCGCGTCGTGGCCGAGCCAGCGCAGCAGCCACCACGCGCGCGCCGCGTACGGGCCGCCCTGCGCGTCGTAAGCCACGACCGGCACGCCCGGGGCGATCCCGAGGTGACCGACGGTGGCGGCCCACGCCGCGCGCTCGGGCAACGGGTGGCGGCCACGGAAGCGCCCTGCGGCGTCGTGCTTCGGGCCCGAGAGGTCGCGCTCGAGGTGCAGATGGTGCGCGCCGGGCAGGTGGCCTTGCGCGTAGGCGCGTTCGCCGGCGCCGGCGTCGAACAGGTCGAAGCGGCAGTCGAGCAGCACGAGCGGTGTGCCGCCGCGCTGCAGCGCGAGCAGCGCGTTCGCGTCGATCAGCGTGCGCAGGGGCGCGGGGCGCGGCTCGGCCATCGGCAGTCTCCTCGGCTCACGATTCGGTGGCGGGGCCGCGCGCGTCGGGCGGCGTCGCGCGGGCGCGCAGCAGCGTGGCGGTGATGCCGGCGGCGACGATCAGCGCCATGCCGGCGAGCGCCATCCACGTCACCGGGTCGTCGAACAGCAGCACGCCGTAGACGAACGCGAACACGATGCCCAGGTACTGCAGGCTCGCGTTCGACAGCGTGCGCCCGATCGCGTAGGCGCGCGTCATCATCATCTGCGCGACGGTGGCCAGCGTGCCGATCGCCAGCAGCAGCGCCAGCCCGCGGGCGGTGTGCGCGCTCGCACCGTGCACCCCCATCGTCGCCGCGCCGGCGACCATGCTGCCGAGCGAGAAGTAGAAGACGATGCGCGACTCGGGCTCGCCGGCGCGGCCCAGCGCCGTGACCTGCAGGTACGCGAGCGCGGCGAGCATGCCCGACACGAGCCCCGCCAGGCCGTGCCACAGCTGGCGGTCGTCGATCGTCGGGCGCAGCACGAGCGCGACGCCGGCGAAGCCCACCAGCACCGCGGCCACCAGGCGGCCGTCGACGCGCGCCGAGCCGAGCAGCACCGCACCACCGATCAGGAACAGCGCCATCCACACCGACGACATGTAGTTCAGCGTCATCGCGGTGGCCAGCGGCAGCGCTCCGATGGCGTAGAACCACAGCATCAGCGAGCCGACGCCGACCGCGCTGCGCCAGAAGTGCATCGCCGGCACCGGCGTGCGCAGCGAGCCGCCGCGCCAGCGCGTCAGCCCGGTGATCACGAGCGCGCCGACGAGCCCGCGGTAGAACACGATCTCGCCGGCCGTGTAGGTGGCCGACGCGAGCTTCACGCACACGCCCATCGTCGCGAACAGGAACGAGGCGCCGACCATCAACCAAGGCGCGGACATGCCGCGCATTGTCGGCCAGCGCCGCCGCGCCGGCGGCGCGGTGCCGAGGCATGCGCGCGGGACCCGTGCGGCCCCGCGCGCGGCCGCATCACGCGCGCGTGCGCCCCATGCCCATGCGCGCGCGGTACCACTCGTGGAAGTGCTGCATGCCGTCTTCCATCGGGCTCTGGTAGGGGCCGACCTCGTCGTCGCCACGCTCGTACAGCGCGCGCCGGCCGGCGTCCATGCGCAGAGCGATCTCGTCGTCCTCGACGCAGGTCTCCATGTAGGCGGCCTGCTCGGCCTCGACGAACTCGCGCTCGAACGCGGCGATCTCCTCGGGGTAGTAGAACTCGACGACGTTGGTCGTCTTCTGCGGGCCCTTCGGGTACAGCGTCGAGACGACGAGCACGTGCGGGTACCACTCGACCATGATCGTCGGGTAGTAGGTCAGCCAGATCGCGCCGTGCGCCGGCGGCTCGCCGTGGCGGTACGCGAGCAGCTGCTCGTGCCACTTGCGGTACGTCTCCGAGCCCGGCTTGGCCAGCGCGGCGTGGATGCCCACCGTCTGCACCGAGTGGTGCGGGCCGAACTCCCAGCGCAGGTCCTCGCAGGTCACGAAGTGGCCCAGCCCCGGGTGGAACGGCGCGACGTGGTAGTCCTCGAGGTAGACCTCGATGAACGTCTTCCAGTTGTAGTCGCACTCGTGGACGTGGACCTTGTCGAGCACGTAGCCCGTGAAGTCGAGCTCGGCGCGCGGGCCCAGCGTCGCGAGGTCGGCGGCCACGTCGCGGCCGTTGTCCTCGAACACCATGCCGTTCCACGTGCGCACCCTGTAGTTGTTCAGGTGCAGGCACGGGTCGTCGGCGAAGTGCGGGGCGCCGACCAGCTGTCCGTGCAGGTCGTAGGTCCAGCGGTGCAGTGGGCAGACGATGTTCGACTTCGTGTTGCCGCGGCCCCTGAGCATCACCGCCTGCCGGTGGCGGCACACGTTCGAGACCAGCTCGACACCGCGCGGTGTGCGCAGCAGCGCGCGGCCCTCGCCCTCGAACGGCAGCGCGTAGTAGTCGCCGACCTCGGGCACCGCCAGCTCGTGCCCGAGGTAGCGCGGGGCGTGCTGAAAGATCAGCTCCTGTTCCCTGCGGAACAGGCCCTCGTCGAAGTAGGCGGACACGGACAGCTGCGAACGGCTGCGCTCGAGCGCGTCGAGCGCGATGCTCAGGTCGGACATGATCCTCAGGATCTCCAAAAACCGATGTCAACCCGCCTGCCACGCCCGGCCGGCACGACGTCCGCCGGCGCGCAGGGCTGATACCCGTACCGGTGGGCGCCGGCGCGGGGCCCGGGATTGTAGCCAGCGGGGCCTTCGGCGGCTCGCTGGCGCCGATGCCCAGACGGGCCATGCGACATCGGCGGTGCCGCACGGGTTCCCCGAGCGCCCTCTCCACAGGAGGCGGTGACTACAATCGGACGCTTCGATTTCACCCTCCGAAATGCCGCGCAGTCCCGCTCCCGCCCCCGCCGAGCCGACCTACGAGCAGGCGCTGGCCGAGCTCGAACAGCTCGTGCAGGCGATGGAGGCCGGGCAGATGCCGCTGGACCGTCTGCTCGAGAGCTACCGCCGCGGCGCCGAGCTGCTGGCTTTTTGCCGGCAGAAGCTGCAGGCCGTCGAGGAGCAGGTCAAGGTGCTCGAGGAGGGGCAACTCAAGCCATGGACGGCACCGTGACGGCCGCGGGCGGCGACTTCGACGCCTGGATGCACGACGCGCTGCGCGACGTGGAGCAGGCGCTGTCGCGCTGGGTGCCGGCCGACGCGCCGGCCGGCCTCGGGGCCGCGATGCGTTACGCGGTGCTCGACGGCGGCAAGCGGCTGCGTCCGCTGCTGGTGCTGGCCGCGAGCGAGGCCGTCGGCGGGCGCCCCGCCGCGGCGCTGCGCGCGGCCGCGGCGGTCGAGCTGATCCACGCCTATTCGCTGGTGCACGACGACATGCCGTGCATGGACAACGACGTGCTGCGCCGGGGCAAGCCGACCGTGCACGTGCAGTTCGGGCAGGCGCAGGCCATGCTCGCCGGCGACGCGATGCAGGCGCTCGCATTCGAGATACTGACCCCCGACGACGACGCCGACCTGCCGCCGGTGCTGCAGGCGCGGCTGTGCGGCCTGCTCGCGCGCGCGGCCGGCCACGCCGGCATGGCCGGCGGCCAGGCGATCGATCTCGCGAACACCGGCCGCGTGCTCGACCCCGACGCGCTGCGCGAGATGCACCGCCGCAAGACCGGCGCGCTGCTGCAGGGCAGCGTGCTGATGGGCGCCGCCTGCGGCACGACGACGCCGGCAGCTTGGGCGGCGCTGGCCGACTACGGCGCCGCCGTCGGGCTGGCGTTCCAGGTCGTCGACGACATTCTCGACGTCACGCAGCCGTCGGCGACGCTGGGCAAGACGGCGGGCAAGGACGAGCAGGCGCACAAGCCGACCTACGTCTCGGTGCTCGGCCTCGACGCGGCGCGCGCGCAGGCCGCGGCGCTGCGCGAGCAGGCGCTGGCCGCGCTCGAGTGCAGCGGACTGGCCGCCGGGCGGCTGCGCGCGCTGGCGCACCGGGTCGTCGACCGCGTGCACTGACCCGGCATCACCGAAGTGTCCGAGTTGCCACGATGAGTGCCTATCCGCTGCTCCAGACGATCGACAGCCCCGCCGACCTGCGCCGGCTGTCGCGCGACCAGCTCGCGACGCTGGCCAACGAGCTGCGCAGCTTCCTGCTGCACAGCGTCAGCAAGACCGGCGGCCACCTGTCGAGCAACCTCGGGACGGTCGAGCTGACGATCGCGCTGCACGCCGTCTACCAGACGCCGCACGACCGCATCGTGTGGGACGTCGGCCACCAGACCTACCCGCACAAGATCCTGACCGGCCGGCGCGAGCGCATGGCCACGCTGCGCCAGCTCGGCGGCATCAGCGGCTTCCCGCGCCGTGACGAGAGCGAGTACGACACCTTCGGCACCGCGCACAGCTCGACGTCGATCTCGGCGGCGCTGGGCATGGCGATCGCGTCGCAGCTCAAGGGTGAGCAGCGCAAGGTGGTGGCCGTGATCGGCGACGGCGCGATGAGCGCCGGCATGGCGTTCGAGGCGCTGAACAACGCCGGCGTGCCGCACGCCGGCGTGCCGGCGAACCTGCTCGTCGTGCTCAACGACAACGACATGTCGATCAGCCCGCCGGTGGGCGCGCTGAACAAGTACCTCGCGCGGCTGATCAGTGGCAAGTTCTACGCCGCCGCGCGCGAGGGCGCCAAGCAGGTGCTGAAGAACGCGCCGCCGCTGCTCGAGCTCGCGCGCCGCCTCGAGGAGCACGCCAAGGGCATGGTCGTGCCGGGCACGATCTTCGAGGAGTTCGGCTTCAACTACGTCGGCCCGATCGACGGCCACGACCTCGACGCGCTGATCCCGACGCTGGAGAACCTGCGCGGCAAGCCCGGCCCGCAGTTCCTGCACGTGATCACGAAGAAGGGCTTCGGCTACAAGCTCGCCGAGGCCGACCCGATCGCCTACCACGGCCCGGGCAAGTTCGATCCGGCGCAGGGGCTCGTCAAGCCGGCGGCCCCGGGCAAACCGACCTTCACGCAGGTCTTCGGCCAGTGGCTGTGCGACATGGCCGCCGAGGACGAGCGGCTGGTGGCGATCACGCCCGCGATGCTCGAGGGCTCGGGCATGGTCGAGTTCCAGCGGCGCTTCCCGCGCCGCTGCTTCGACGTCGGCATCGCCGAGCAGCACGCCGTCACGTTCGCCGGCGGGCTCGCGTGCGAGGGGCTCAAGCCGGTGGTCGCGATCTACAGCACGTTCCTGCAGCGCGGCTACGACCAGATGATCCACGACATCGCGCTGCAGAACCTGCCGGTGATGTTCGCGCTCGACCGCGCCGGCATCGTCGGCGCCGACGGCGCGACGCACGCCGGCGCGTTCGACATCGCCTACATCCGCTGCATCCCGAACATGTCGCTGCTGGCGCCGTCGGACGAGAACGAGTGCCGCCAGGCGCTGACGACCGCGTACCGCCAGGACCACCCGGTGGCGGTGCGCTACCCGCGCGGCGTCGGCATCGGCGCGGCGGTCGAGCCGACGTTCGCCGCGTGGGAGTGGGGCAAGGGCGTCGTGCGCCGCCAGGGCGAGCGCATCGCGATCCTCGCGTTCGGCACGCTGCTGCACCCGGCGCTCGAGGCCGCCGAGCGGCTCGGCGCGACGGTGGCCGACATGCGCTTCGTCAAGCCGCTGGACACGGCGCTGGTCGAGCAGCTCGCGCGCACGCACGAGGCGCTCGTCACCGTCGAGGAAGGCTGCGTGGCCGGCGGTGCGGGCGCTGCCGTGATGGAGGCGCTGCACGCGGCCGGTGTGGCCACCCCCGTGCTCGCGCTCGGCCTGCCCGACGAGTACGTCGAGCACGGCGACGCCGGCAAGCTGCTGGCCAAGCTCGGCCTCGACGCCGCGGGCATCGAGCGTTCGATCGTCGAGCGCTTCGGACTTCGCCCGCCGCGCGCGACGCCGGTCGTCGTCGCGTCGCGCGCCTGACACCCCGCGTCAAAGGACCCAGGTCGGCACGGGCGCCGTTTTGGTGCGAAGCTACGGGTTTGCCCGGCCGCGCGCACGCCACGACGCGGCCCCATGCGTTCGATGAGCCATCCCACCGACTCCCTGCACATCCCCGACACGCAAAGCGAGCGCGACCACCGTCGCGTCGCGATCCAGCGCGTCGGCGTCAAGGGCGTGCGCTATCCGCTGCAGGTGCGCGTCGGCGGCGCGGTGCAGCCGGTGCAGGGCACCTGGAGCCTCGACGTCGCGCTGCCGGCCGAACGCAAGGGCACACACATGTCGCGCTTCGTCGCCTGGCTCGACGACCTGGCCGCCGGCGGCGTCGTGTTCGATGCGCTGACGCTGCGCCAGCAGCTCGCGGCGATGCTCGAGCGGCTGCACGCCGACGAGGGCCGCGTCGAGGTCGGCTTCGCGTTCTTCGTGCGCAAGCGCGCGCCGGTGTCGGGCGTCGCGAGCCTGCTCGACTACGAGGGCCGCTGGATCGCCGAGACGCGCGGCGGCGCGACGGCGGTGTGGGCGCAAGTCGCGGTGCCGGTCAAGAGCCTGTGCCCGTGCTCGAAGGAGATCGCCGACTACGGCGCGCACAACCAGCGCTCGCAGGTGACGATCCGCGCCGAGCTGCTGGCGCCCGTCGAGTGGCACGAGCTGGTGCGCTTCGCCGAGGACAGCGCCTCGAGCGAGCTGTGGCCGCTGCTCAAGCGCACCGACGAGAAGTGGATCACCGAGCGCGCGTACGAGAACCCGAAGTTCGTCGAGGACCTGGTGCGCGACGTCGCGCTGCGGCTGAACGCCGACGCACGCATCGGCCGCTACGCGGTCGACGTCGAGAACTTCGAGTCGATTCACAACCACAGTGCCTACGCGCGCGTCGAGCGCGCGTGAGCGCGGCCGCCGCCGCGTCAGGGGCGGCGCTCGAGCCGCAGCACGTCGTTCTCGCGCGTCATCTGGAAGCGCGTGAGAAACGAGTTGCCCAGCAGCACGACGGGCATCGACACCGGCAGCACGGTGGCGGCCACCTGGCCGACCTCGACGTCGCCGACGCGCACCGAGCGCAGTGTCACCGCGTGCGACTGCACGTCGCCATTGGCGGTGCGCGTGACGACGGGGCGCCCCTCGCGCCACGGCACGCCCAGGCGCTCGGCCTCGTCGCGGCCGAGCGAGACGGTCGTCGCGCCGGTGTCGACCATGAACTGCACCGGTCGGCCGTTGATCGCGCCGAGCGTCACGAAGTGCCCGCCGGGGCCGGCGGTCAGCACGATCGTCGACGCGGCGCCGGTGCTGCCGGCGTCGCCCACCGACACCGGGGCGCCGCCGATGCGCAGGCGCTGGCGGCGCCCGCCGACCTCGACCTCGGCCTCGCTGCCCTGCAACGCGAGCAGCCTGACGCCCTGCACCGTGCTGCCCACCGCGACGGTGCGCGGCTGGCCGTCGATCACGAGCAGCGCGGCGCGCTCGCCGATGCTGCCGCTCAGCGATACCGACTGCGCCGCCGCGGCGCCGGCGCCGAAGACCAGTGCGGCCGAGGCCAGGCAGGCGGCGCGTCGCATCGTCAGTCGCGGAAGTTGGTGAACGACAGCGGCAGGTCGGCCACTTCCTTGCGCAGCAGCGCGATGGCGGCCTGCAGGTCGTCGCGCTTGGCGCCGCTGACGCGCACGACGTCGCCCTGGATCGCGGCCTGCACCTTGAGCTTGCTCTGCTTGACGAGCGCCTGCATCTTCTTCGCGTGCTCGGCGTCGATGCCGGCCTTGATGCGCAGCACCTGCTTGACCTTGTCGCCGCCGATCTTCTCGACCTTGGCGCCGTCGTCGACGAAGCGCACGTCGACGCCGCGCTTGGCGAGCTTGGCCAGCAGCACGTCCTTGACCTGACCGAGCTGGAAGTCGCTGTCGCCGTAGAGCGTGACTTCCTTGCCCTTGTCGCCGAGCTCGACCTTCGCGCTCGTGCCCTTGAAGTCGAAGCGCGTGCCGATCTCCTTGCCGGCCTGGTCGACGGCGTTGCGCACCTCGACGAGGTCGGGTTCGAGCACGGCGTCGAAGCTGGGCATCGCGGCAGTCGGATAGGGACGATCGACGAAAATTCTGCCATGCACGATCCCGCGGCCCGCGACCTCGCCGTCGAGCGCAACGTCAGTCTGCGTGAGTTCAACACGTTCGGACTGCCGGCGGTCGCCAGCGCGCTGGTGCGCATCACGAGCGACGCTGACGTGCGCCGGCTGCTCGCCGACCCCGAGCTCGGGCGGCGGCGCAAGCTCGTGCTCGGTGGCGGCAGCAACATCGTGCTCACGCGCGACGTGCCGCACGTCGTGCTCAAGGTCGAGGTGCGCGGGCGGCGCGTCGTCGAGGTGCGCGACGACGCCGTCGTCGTCGAGGCCGGCGCCGGCGAGAACTGGCACGAGTTCGTCGCGTGGACGCTCGACGAAGGGCTGCCCGGGCTCGAGAACCTGGCGCTGATCCCCGGCACCGCCGGCGCCGCGCCGGTGCAGAACATCGGCGCCTACGGGCTCGAGCTGGCCGATCGCTTCGAGTCGCTCGACGCGGTCGACCTCGTCACCGGCCGCAGCGTCACGCTCGACGCCGCGGCGTGCCGCTTCGGCTACCGCGACAGCGTGTTCAAGCACGAAGGCTTCGGCGGGCTGGCGGGCAAGAGCCTGATCACGCGCGTGCGCCTGCGGCTGCCGCGGCCGTGGCAGCCGGTGCTCGGCTACCTCGACCTCGAGCGCAAGATGCAAGAGACCGGCGTCACGGCGCCCGACGCGCGCACGATCTTCGACTGGGTGTGCGCGATCCGCCGCGCCAAGCTGCCCGACCCGGCGCAGCTCGGCAACGCCGGCAGCTTCTTCAAGAACCCGGTGGTCACGGCCGAGCAGTGCCGCGACATCATCGGCCGTGACCCGCACGTCGTGCACTACGTGCTGCCCGACGGGCGCTGCAAGCTCGCTGCCGGCTGGCTGATCGATGCCTGCGGCTGGAAGGGCAAGTCGATCGGCCGCGCCGGCGTCTACGACAAGCAGGCGCTGGTGCTCGTCAACCGCGGTGGCGCGAGCGGCGCCGAAGTCGTCACGCTCGCACGCGCGATCCAGGAGAGCGTCTACGGGCGCTTCGGCATCCGGCTCGAGCCCGAGCCGGTGGTCGTGTAGACGGCCGGCGATGGTCGCGGCGCGCCTGCGCGCACGGCCGGCACGCGCCGGCGACGTGCCCGCCTGCGTCGAGCTGCTGGCACACGAGGGCGCGCGTGGCGCCTGGCTCGACGTCGCGCGGCTGCAGTCGCTGCTGGCGCAGCGCCGGCTGCTGTGGTACGTGTTCGAGGAGGCCGCCGGGTCCCGGGTGGTCGTGCGCGGCTG
Organism: Calidifontimicrobium sp. SYSU G02091; assembly: GCF_022631395.1. NCBI lineage: Bacteria > Pseudomonadati > Pseudomonadota > Betaproteobacteria > Burkholderiales > Sphaerotilaceae > Azohydromonas > Calidifontimicrobium sp. SYSU G02091. Next base: position 42,702 of record NZ_JALBGB010000013.1, on the reverse strand, counting down.
CGGCATCAGCGGCTTCGTGCCGGCCGCGCGGGCCACGCAGGCGCTGCGCGAGGGCGCCGGCGACTGGGTCGAGGCCCTGCTCGGCGCCGGCCGCGGTGGGGCGGCACCAGCGCTGCTCGACCGTGCCGGTCAGGCGCACTGGCGCGCAGCGGCCGCGCTGGCCGGCGTGGCGCTGAACTTCGCGATCGACACGGCGCCCGGGACACCCGCCGACGCGGTGGCGGCGCTGGCGCAGACGGTTTTCGTGCAGGCGCACAGCGGCTACGGTCTGGCGCTGATGCTCGCCGAGGTGCGGCCTTGGGAGGGCAAGGCGCCGGCCTACCGTGCATCGCTGCGGGCGATGGGCTGTGCGGAGACCGCGCCGTGCTCGCGCAGCGGCACGCAGCTGCTGTGGCTGGATGCGCAGCGCATCGCCGAAGCACCGTATCACGTGCTGCAGCCGCTGTTCGTGCGCGATGCGCCGCGCCTGGGGCTGACGCCGGCGCAGCAGGACGTGCTCGAGCTCGCGGTGCTGGGCGCCGACGACCGCAGCATCGCGCTGGCGCTGGGCGTGTCGCCGCACACGCTGCACAAGCGCTGGCGGGCGATCCACGCGCGCGCCGACGCCGTGCTCGGCCACGCGCCGCCGCCGGCAGGCGCGCTGCCGCGGCGTGGCGCCGAGAAGCGCGCACCCCTCATCGAGTACGTGCGCCTGCATCCGCAGGAAATCCGTCCCTGGCCGCCGCGGCGCCGCTGAGTGTGCACAGGGCCGGAGGGCCGTCGGCCGGCGGGACCCTTTTTGAGGCCTTCCGGGGCGAATCGCTTGTCCCTAACGTGCAAGGGCACGTCGTGGTCGCCGCGGCCGCGCCGTGCAGGCGTCAGTGTGGCAATCGACGGGGAGAACAGGGATGGGGACGTGGTGCAAGCCGGCGTTGAAGATCGTGGCCGGCGTGCTGGCGCTGTCGCTCGCCGGCTGCGGGGGTGGGGGCGGCGATGCGCCGACGCTGGTCGTCAAGGGATCGGCCTCGGCGGTGGCCACGGTGTCGGCGTCGTGGTGGCAGCGCCTGCTGGCGCTGGCCGGCCTCGGTGTCGTGCACGCCGACGTGACGACCGCGGGTTCGCCCACGGTGCTGAAGATGCGTTTCCACGCGCTGCGCCTCAGCGCCAACGCCGACTGCAGCGGTCCGTACCTGACGGTGCAGGTCTTCGATCCGCCGCGCGAGTTCGACCTCGTCGCCGCGCCGACGCTGTTCGAGGGCTCGCCGCCGCCGGGCACGTACCGCTGCATCGTCTTCGAAGCCGACGACCACCTCGCCGTCGTGCCCGACGCCGTCGCCCAGGCGGCGTTTCCGGGCCGCTGTCGCGCCGGCGTCGAACACGTCACCGACCTGTACCGCAGCGGCGATCCGCCGTTTCGCGACCTGGCTGGCGCCACGATCGCCGCGCGCGGCTCGCGCGGTGCACCCGTCGTCGACCGCGTGCACTTCTTCGCGACGACCGAGCCGGCGGCGGCGCAGGCGCGCAGCGGCGGGCCGGCCGCGACGCAGACGCTGCCGCTGACGGCGGCCCTCGTCGTGCCGGGACGTACGACGCTGTACGTCGACGCCACCGACGGCCTGCTCGGCGACACCGAGGACGGTGTCGACTACTGCGTCGTCGAGGCCGGGCGGATGGGGTTCCGCTGAAGCGGCAGCAGCGGCGGCTGCGTCAGCGCCCGTCGCTGCCGTCGCCCAGCCGCGGCAGCGGTGCGCCGTGCCCGAGCGACAGCAGCCCGGCGCGCGCGTAGATGCCCAGCTTGTCGCGCGTGTCGACGATGTCGAGGTTGCGCATCGTCAGCTGGCCGATGCGGTCGGCCGGCGTGAACATCGACTCGCCCTTTTCCATCGTCAGCCGCTCGGGGTGGTAGGTCAGGTTCGGGCTCTCGGTGTTGAGGATCGAGTAGTCGTTGCCGCGGCGCAGCTCGAGCGTGACTTCGCCGGTGATCGCGCGCGCGACCCAGCGCTGCGCGGCCTCGCGCAGCATGATGGCCTGCGGGTCGAACCAGCGGCCCTGGTACAGCAGGCGGCCGAGCTTGCGGCCGTTGTCGCGGTACTGCTCGATCGTGTCCTCGTTGTGGATGCCGGTCACGAGCCGCTCGTAGGCGATGAACAGCAGCGCCATGCCCGGCGCCTCGTAGATGCCGCGGCTCTTGGCCTCGATGATGCGGTTCTCGATCTGGTCGCTCATGCCCAGCCCGTGGCGCCCGCCGATGCGGTTGGCCTCGAGCATCAGGCTCACCGGGTCGTCGAAGGTCTGCCCGTTGAGCGCCACCGGCCGGCCCTCGTCGAAGCGCACCGTCACCGTCTCGCGCTTCACGTCGACGTCGTCGCGCCAGAACGCCACGCCCATGATCGGCTGCACGATCTGTATGCCGCTGTCCAGGTGCTCGAGGTCCTTGGCCTCGTGCGTCGCGCCGAGCAGGTTCGAGTCGGTCGAGTACGCCTTCTCGACGCTCATCTTGTAGTCGAAGCCGTGCGCGATCAGGAACTCGCTCATCTCCTTGCGCCCGCCGAGCTCGTCGATGAAGGTCTGGTCGAGCCACGGCTTGTAGATCTTCAGCGCCGGGTTCGCGAGCAGCCCGTAGCGGTAGAAGCGCTCGATGTCGTTGCCCTTGTAGGTGCTGCCGTCGCCCCAGATGTGGACGTCGTCTTCCTTCATCGCCGCCACCAGCATCGTGCCCGTGACGGCACGGCCGATCGGCGTCGTGTTGAAGTAGGTCACGCCGGCGGTCGAGATGTGGAACGCGCCGCACTGCAGCGCGGCGATGCCCTCGGCCACGAGCTGCGCGCGGCAGTCCACGAGGCGTGCGCGCTCGGCGCCGTAGGCCAGCGCGCGCTTGGGGATCGCTTCGTAGTCGGGCTCGTCGGGCTGGCCGAGGTTGGCGGTGTAGGCGTAGGGCACGGCGCCCTTCTTGCGCATCCACAGTAGCGCGGCGCTGGTGTCGAGACCGCCGGAGAACGCGATGCCGACCTTCTGGCCGGCGGGCAGGCTTTGGAGGATCGTGGCCATGGGATTCGCTGGGGTTGGGGCGGCGCGCAGGGGGCGCGGGGCCGCGCGGAGCCGCTATTGTCGCCGCGCCGTGTCGGGCGGGATCAGCGCGCCGTGCGCAACCGCCGCAGCACGAGCTGCAGCGCGCGCGCGTCGCTGCTCGCGCGGTGGCGGCCGAGGTTCAGCTCGGCGAGCACCTGCGCGTGCACCGTGGCCAGCGCCTGCGCCTGCGCGTCGTCGAGCAGCGCGCGCAGGTGCTCCAGCCGAAAGCGCGGCGTGCGCCCGGCAGTCTCGAAGAGTGCAGGCAGTTGCGGCCAGCCGTCCGTCGGCTATGGCGCCGCGGCGCGCAGTCAACGCGTTCAGAACGCCAGCGTCTGCACGCCGGGCTTGAGCAGGTGCGCGGCGACGTCGGCGGGCTTGGCCGGCGTGACGCCGGGCAGCAGGTCGCTCGCCTGGCGGCCGGTGTTGGGCAGGTACAGCGCGCAGACCTCGACCTTCGCGCCGGCCTGGATCAGGCCCTGCAGCATCTGCTGCGGCGTGACGTTGCGCGGCTTGAGCGTCGGCAGCTCCTTGCCGGCGACCGCGATGTCGCCGGCGGCATCGCACAGCAGCACGCGCACGCTGGCCTTCTGCTCGAGCGCCTGGCTCGCGAGCACGAGGCCGGCGCCCTGTGCCATCGCGCTGCCGCTGTGGATCGAGACGAAGAGGTCGGCCGCATGGGCGCCGGCGGCGAGCGTCGAGGCGGCGAGGGCGGCGAGCAGGGTGTGGCGCAGGGTCATCGTGGGATCCTTTCGAGGGTTGGGTAAGGGGCTCGGGCATCAGCGCCGCGTCGGCAGGCTGGCGTAGTAGGCGGCCAGCGCGTCGACCTCGTCGCGCGTGAGCCTGGCGGCAAAGGCGCGCATGCCGCGCGCGGGGTCGTTGGCGCGCGTGCCGCCGTGGTAGTCGAGCAGCGTGCGCACGAGGTAGGCCGGGTTCTGGCCGGCCAGCGCGGGCTGGCCGTTCGTGCCGCCTTCGCCGCGCGCGCCGTGGCAGCTCGCGCAGGCGGTCAGCAGGCGCTGGCGGTCGCCGTGGCGCACGAGCGTCTCGATCGCGCCCGGTGTCGCCCTCGCGGTCGGCGCGTCGGCGACCGGCCGCGGCAGGCGCGCCGTGTAGGCGGCGAGGTCGGCCAGGTCCTGGTTCGTCAGGCCGACGACGGCGTCGCGCATCAGCGCGGCGCGCTCGCCTTCGTGGCGGCGGCCGGCCTGGTAGTCGAGCAGCAGCTTGTAGGTGTAGGCCGCGCGCTGGCCGGCCACGCTCGGCCAGTTGACGCTCGGCGTCAGCCCCTGCGCGCCGTGGCACGACGCGCAGAACTGCTGCGCGTACAGCCGCTCGCCGCGGGTGGCGTCGCCGGCGGGCATCGCGGCGAGCTCGCGGCGCAGCTCGGCGGGGGTCAGGGCGGCTGTCGTCGCCGTGGAATGCGCCGCTGCGTCGGCAGCGCGGGTCGGCGTCGGCACGAGGGGGCCGGCCGCGGCCAGCAGCAGCGCGGCGGTCGCCGCAAGGGGCATTGAGAGCGGCTTCATGCGAACACGTCCTGCGTGAAGGTGCGCAGCCACGCCTGCTGGTAGCGCGCGCCGAGGCGGATCTGCGTCGGGCTGGCGTCGAGCGGCAGGTAGCGCGCCTCGCCGTTGACGCGCGCGATCTTCCCGTCGACGATGCGAAACACGTCGGCGACGAACAGGCCATAGTCCTTGCCGGCGAGCGCGTAGCAGGTGTTCTCCCACACGGGCTCGGGGGCGGGGCGGCCGGCGAGTTCCTCGACGATCGCGCGCGCCGTGGCCTTGGCCTGCGTGTTGGCCGAGAAGCCGCTCTTGGGCATCGCGTCGGCGATGCTCGCGTCGCCGATCACGTGCACGTGCGGCAGCTGGGTCGACGCGAACGTGCGCCGCTCGACCGGGCACCAGCCGCTCGCATCGGCGAGGCCGAGCTGGCGTGCGAGCGCACCGGCGCGCATCGGTGGCACGATGTTGACGACGTCGGCGGCGATCACGTCGCCCTCGGTCTCGACGCGCATGCGCCTGGCGTCGACCTTCAGCACCCGGCCGCCGTCTTTCGCGCGCACCCAGCTCAGCATGCCGGGGCGGCCGTGGCGCTGGATCTCGACCTTGCCCGCCATCTTCTGCACGTAGTCGTCGGGCAGGTCGAAGCCGTAGAGCCGGTTCCAGCCGAGCATCATCGTCTGGTCGGTGACGAAGCTGTCCTTCGGGTCGACGATGATCACCTTCGCCGTCGGGTTGTGCTTCTGCAGCCACTCCGTCACCAGCGCCGCGCGCTCGTAGGGGCCGGGCGGGCAGCGGTACGGGTTCGGCGGTGCGACGAGCACGAAGGTGCCGCCCGCACGCATCGCCTGCAGCTGGCGCGCGAGCAGCGCGGTCTGCTCGCCGGGGATCCAGCCGCTGGGCATCGCGGTGCGCGCCACCGCCTCGCTGTAGCCGGGAATCGCGTCGTACATCAGCTCGATGCCGGGCGAGACGATCAGGCGGTCGTAGGCGAGGCTGCGCTTGCCGGCGGTGTGCACGGTGCGCCTGGCGGCATCGACGCCGACGACGGTGTCGATCAGCACCTCGACGCCGTAGCGGCTCGCGAGCGTGTCGTAGCGCACCTCGAGGTCGGCCATCGTGACGTGACCGGTGAGCACCTCGCTCGAACCGTACGGGCGGACGTAGACCGGCTGGCGCTCGATCAGCGTGACCTTCAGCGCCGGGTCGAACAGCTTCAGGTACTTGGCCGCCGTCGCGCCGCCGACGCCGCCGCCGACCACGACGACGTGGCCGGCGCCCTGCGCGCGGGCGACGAATGGGGCGGCGAGCGGTGCGGCCGCGGCCAGCGCCGCGGCGCGGAGGAGGGTGCGTCGTTTCATCGCGGGGCTCCGGGTCGCAGGGGGTTCAGCGCCGCCGCCGAGCCCGGGGCCGGGCTCTGGCGCTCGAAGTAGGCGGCCATCGTGCGCAAGTCGTCGTCGCTCAGGCCGCGCGCGACGTGGCCCATCAGCGTGGACGGGCGCGCGCCGCTGCGGAAGTCGCGCATCGTCGCGACGAACTGCGCCGCCGGCATGCCGGCCAGCGGCATGAAGGCCTCGTCGCCGAGCCGCCCCTGCGTGCCGTGACACGCGGCGCAGGTGTGCGCGAGCGCTTCGCCCGACACCGGCGGCAGCGCCGGCGGCGTGGCGGGTCTGGACTGGGCGGGGGCCGGCGACCGCGCGGTGACGGTCTGCGCAAGCAGCAGGCCGGTGGAGGCCGCGGCGCCGGTGAGCAGGAAGGCCACGAGAAGTCGCTTCATCTCACTTCCCCATGACCCACAGGCCGATCGCGAAGTAGTGGACGATCCACAGCACGAGCAGCCCGATCGAGACCTGGCCGAGCCGCGTGACCGCTGGCGACGGCGTGAACACCGCGCCGCGGTGCTGCCCGGCCTGCCAGGCCACCGTCAGCAGGTAGCCGAGCGCGACGGTGCCGAGCACGCCGAACGTGACGAAGAACGTCAGCGTCGAGTACCAGTCCATGTTCACGCGGTAGTCGAGCGCGTCGTAGCCGTGCGTGCCGGCCAGCAGCGTGTAGCGCAGCGCCTCGCGCGCGGCAGCCACCGCGATCAGCGCGACGGCGCCGACGCCGAACACGGCGTAGCCCCACAGACCCTCGTCGAGGCGCCGTCCGAGCAGCGCCGGCAGCGCGACCGCGACGAGCAGCAGCACCAGCGCGCCGAGCATCCACGGCGACGTCGCGAAGAACGCCATCTTCTCGGGCAGCGTCGCGATCCACGCCGCGCCGAACGCGAGCGCGACGACGCCGCCGGCGAGCATCAGCTGGCGCCCGAGCCGGGCAAGGAAGTCGAGGTAGCGCGCGTCGCGCTCGCCAGCGCCTTGCAGGTAGCGGCGTACCGCGATCAGCCACGCGCCGGTGACCGGCGCCGCCAGCGCGATGAAGAAGCCGAAGCGCGCGAGGCTCCACGCGTGCAGCGTCCGGCCCGAGGGGTCGACGCGGCCGCCCGGGGCGTACCAGGCCTGCCACTGCTCGGGCCACAGCATCTGGTAGCTCAGCACGTGCATGATGAAGCCGACCGCGAGCAGCAGCGCGAACGAGGCGACCATCATCCAGCCCGAGCGCGTGGGCTGCGACGTGAGGTCGGGGTTGCGCCAGTAGAAGCCGTACATCGCGAGGTAGCCCGCGATCAGGATCACGACGAAGCCGATCACCCACCACGCCGACAGCACGTTCGACGTGTACCAGAACGGGTCGTACGTGACCTGCACGAACAGCAGCGGCGCCACACCGATCACGATCGCCACCGACACCGCGACTTTCGACGTGTTCAGCATCGTCGCGGCGAGCCGCCGCCAGTGCGCGTCGGCGCTGAACGCGCCGCGCAGCACGAGCGCGCCGGCACCGAGCATCACCTGCACCGCGGCAATGTGCAGTGCGAAGGTCAGCACGCCCAGCAGCAGGAACAGCAGCGGGTGCGACGGGATGCCGGCAGGGTCGCGCAGCGCGTAGAGCATCTCGGCGTTCATCGCTCGGTCCTCGTCGTTTGTTGTGCAGTGCGCACTGCGGGCGCGGGGCCGGCCAGGCTCGCGATGTAGCTGGCCAGCGCGAGCGCCTCGTCGTCTTTCAGCGGTACGCGCGGCATGTAGATCGTGGCGCCGGTGGCCAGCGCCGCCTGCAGGTATTCGGCGATCGCCGGCACGTCGGTGCTGCCGCCGAAGTAGCGCGCCAGCGGCCGCATGCCCGAGTCGCTCAGCGAATGGCAGTTCGAGCACGTCGTCAGCGCCAGGAAGCGGCCGACCTCGAGCCGGTTTTCCGGCGTGACAGTGCGCAGCGGCTCGGGCGTGAAGACGTGTGTCTTCAGCAGCCCGTGCGCCTCGATCGTCGGGATCTCGCTCGCGATGCCCATGCCGGGCACGTCGCGGCCGATGATCTGGTTCGAGTAGACGTACTGGCCGGCCACGTAGGGCTTGCGGATCGACTCGCGCGCCACCTCCTCGGGCCACAGGCCGAAGACGAGGATCGCGAGCGTGGCCACCGACGCGAGCGCCGGCGTCAGCCAGCGCGGGCGCACGAGCGTGACGACGAAGTACGCCGCGACGCCGCCGAGCACCGCGAGCAGCGTCGGCGCGAAGTGCTCGGGCAGGCGGTTGGCCATCACGACTTCGGCCGACTCGGGCAGCGTGCCGAGGTACCACTGCAGCATCGCGGCGCCGGCGGCGGTGCTCGCCAGGCCCAGCCACGCCAGCCGCGCGAGCACGGCCTTCTTGAACGCGGCGTCGTCGAAGCGCGCGGCGACGATGCCGCCGACCACCGCCGTCATCGTGAACATGAACGCGGTGCGCATGCCCAGCTGCGCGAACGTGTTCGGGCCGTAGAAGCCGTTGAGGTAGCCGCCTTCGGTGAACCAGCGCTCCTGCCCCGGCCACATCATGAACGACAGGATGCCGACGATGACGAGCATCGTCGTGTACGAGGTCAGGCCGAAGATGACGGCGATGCGCAGGTAGGTCTTCGCATCGAGCCGCGTCGCGAGGTAGGTCAGCATGTAGACACCGACCACCTCGATGACGAAGAAGACCCACTCGGTGGCCCACTTCCAGACGAAGCTGTGGATCAGCGCCGAGATGCCGCGCGGACTCGCCACCGTCGTGCTGTACCAGATGCCGGGGCCGGTGATCGAGCCCAGCACGTACGAGAACACGAGCAGGAACAGCCCGTAGCGGCGGATGAACTCGAGGTACTCGAGCTTGCCGGTGCGGTTGGCGTAGACCGCGAGGCCGGCGAAGAAGATCGCCGCGCCGACCGCGGTGTGCGAGAACAGCACGTGCGCGGTGGCGATGAGGCCGACGACCCAGCCGCTGCCGAGGCCGGGCTCGAACCAGGTGGGGTACAGGCCGATCAGGTCCATGATGCACGGGCGGTCAGGGGGTGCGGGGCGCGGGGGCGCGTGGCGAGGCGGGCAGGCATCGGGTCGACCTCACTCGGGCTGGCAGATCTCGCCGCGCGCCACCGCCAGCAGCGTGCGCGCGGCGAGCGCCGCGAGCACGGCCGACAGCACCGCGAGCAGCGCGGTGGCGAGCACCGCGTAGGTGGCGCCGCCGGTGCGGTGCGCCATCGCGAGCGTGGCGATCGTCATCGCGGCGAGCGGGAACGAATAGGCCCACGACGACAGGAAGAAGCGCAGCCTCAGGAAGCGCAGCGCGTTGGTGGCCAGCAGCAGCGTGAGGAACAGCGCCGTCGACCACAGCACGTGGGCGAAGGCGTCGACCGTGTCGACGAGGTTGACGTACGCGACGAAGCCCACCGCCGGCGGCGCGACGAGGATGAACAGCGTCGGCGTCAGCCGCTCGGGCAGCGGGGCGTGGAAGAACAGCCGGTACATCACGATCGTCATCAGCACGATCCAGAACACGATGCCGATCGCGAAGAAGAACCACGACAGGTCCGCCGGGTAGAACGCGACGCCCGCCACCGGCACCAGCACGTTGCCGACCACCGGGATGAACCACGCCGGGTTGACGTGCGCCACCTCGATGCCCGGGTGGTGGATCCAGCGGTTCATCACGACGAGCGTGAACCCGAGGTGCAGCGGCGTGCCGATCAGCCACAGCAGCCGGGCCGCGTCGGGCGCCGAGCGCAGGAACACGACCGACAGCAGCAGCAGGCTGATCGAGACCGCCGGGAAGAAATTCAGGCGCACCGGGTGGCGGAACTCGGCGCGCACGGCGTCGGCGTGCAGCACCGCCTTGGCCGCGTACAGCAGCGCGAGCAGCGCGAACACGCCGGCGGCGATCCAGCCGATCGCCGCGCCGAGTCCCGCCGGCGCCCACGGCAGCACGGTCGCCGCGCGCGACCACGCGATCGCGAGCCCCGCAAGACCCATCACGACGGCGAAGAACGACACCGGCAGGTGCTGCAGCCGTGACGCGGGGCGCAGCGCCAGCGGCTCAGAGATCGGAACGCTCACGACGGTCTCCTCAGGCAGTGACGGCGAGGCGGTCGGCCACGCGGCGCAGCGCGGCACGCGCGAGTTCGCAGGCCGAGCGCAGTGCCGGGTTGGCGGCCAGCGCCGCGATCACGCGCGGGTCCTGCAGCGCGATGCGCGTGCGCCCGGGCTCGTGCTCGATCGCGCTGCCGCCGCACGGCAGCAGCGCACCGATGTCGGGCTCCTGGCGGATCAGGTCGTGCGCGATGCGCGGGCTGCAGATGCCGAGCAGCATGTGCGGTGGCACGTCCAGGCCGAGCTTGGTCTTCAGCGTGGCCTGCACGTCGACTTCGCTGACGACGCCCATCTGTTCGGCCGCCAGCGCACCGCGCAGGGCGTCGAGCGCCGCGGGCAGCGGCTGGTCGAGCTCGACGACGAAGGCGTAGGGGGTTTGCATCATCGGCTCCTCGCGGCCTCAGGCGGCGCTGTCCTCGCCGATCAGCAGCCGCGTGTCGCCGACGTAGCGGTGCGGTGGGATCTCGAGGTTGGTCGGTGCCGGCTTGTTCTTGAACACGCGGCCGGCGCCGTCGAACGTCGAGCCGTGGCAGGGGCAGAAGAAGCCGCCCGGCCAGTCGGCGCCGACGCTCGGGTTGTTGCTGCCGGCCGGCACCGCGGTCGGCGAGCAGCCCAGGTGCGTGCAGATCCCGACCGCGACGAACACGTCGGGCTTGATCGAGCGCGTCGCGTTGCGCGCGTAGGGCGGCTGCTGAGGCTTCGCCGAGTCGGGGTCGGCGAGGTCGGGGCTCGGCGTCTGGACCGCGGCGACCATCTCCGGCGTGCGGCGCACGATCCACACCGGCTTGCCGCGCCACTCGACGGTCTTCATGCCGCCGGGCGGGATGTCGGAGATGTCGACCTCGACCGCGGCGCCGAGCGCACGCGCGCGCTCGCTCGGCGTGAACGAGGCGACGAACGGCACCGCGGTGGCGACGGCAGCCACGCCGCCGGCGGCACTGGCGGCGATCAGCCAGGTACGGCGTTCGGGGTCGGTGGCCGTTTGCGGGGGCAGGGGATGGTCGGACATCGCTGGCTCCTTCTGGTGGCGCATGGATACCCGGCCGTGTATCAAGACCCGTGCCAGCGCGACCCCCGCAGAAAAAGCTGCGAACTGACAAGCACTTGCGCGTCGTCGCGCCGGTGTGGCTGCCGTCCTGACCGCTGGCAGCATTGGCGTGGAGTGTCATTTGTGGCAGCATGTCTGGCAGCATGACCGCCACGCCTGCCCCTGTCGCCGACCGCGATCCGGTGGTGCTGCCCGAACTGGTCTCGTACCTCGAAGGCCTGCCCGAGCCGCACATCGTGTTCGACCGCCACTACCGCATCGTCGCGGCCAACGCGGCGTACCGCGCGCAGTTCAGCCCGCGCGCGTCGGTGGTCGGGCGCACCTGCTACGAGGTCTCGCACCGCTTCGACGTGCCGTGCGACCGCGCCGGCGAGAGTTGCCCACTCGCGCGCTCGCGCGCCAGCGGCCAGCGCGAGCGCGTGCTGCACCTGCACCACACGCCGCACGGCGAGGCTTACGTCAACATCGAGCTCGTGCCGCTGCGCGACGCCCGGGGTGACGCGGCGTACTTCGTCGAGAAGATGGAGCCGCTGCGCGTCGCGCAGGGCGAGCCCGCGGCCGAGGGGCTGATCGGGCGCTCGCCGGCGTTCCAGGCGATGCTCGACCTCGTCGCGCGCGTCGGCCCGTCGCAGGCGAGCGTGTTGCTGCTCGGCGAGTCGGGCACCGGCAAGGAACTCGTCGCCCGGGCGGTGCACGAGGCGAGCCCGCGCGCAGCGCACCCCCTCGTCGTCGTCGACTGCGCGAGCCTGCCCGAGACGCTGTTCGAGAGCGAAGTCTTCGGCCACGAGAAGGGCGCTTTCACCGGCGCGCACGCCGCCAAGCCAGGGCTGGTCGAGGCCGCGAGCGGCGGCACGCTGTTCCTCGACGAGGTCGGCGACATCCCGCTGCCGATGCAGGTCAAGCTGCTGCGCCTGCTCGAGAGCGGCACCTACCGCCGCGTCGGCAGCACCGAGCTGCGCCGCGCCGACGTGCGCCTGGTGTCGGCCACGCACCGCGACCTGCCGACGATGGTGGCCGAGGGGCGCTTTCGCGAGGACCTGTTCTACCGGCTGTCGACCTTCCCGATCCGCCTGCCGCCGCTGCGCGAGCGGCGCGAGGACATCCCGCTGCTGGCGAAGGCGCTGCTCGAGCGGGTGGCCCCGCAGCGTCGCCTCGCGCTGGCGCCGGTGGCGCTGCAGCGGCTGGCCGCACACGACTTCCCGGGCAACGTGCGCGAGCTGCGCAATGTGCTCGAGCGTGCGGCACTGCTCGCCGACGGCGACGTCATCGGCGCCGAGACGGTCGCGCGCGCACTGGTGATCGGCGCGCCACCGACCGCTTCGCGGCCGGCGCCGCCGCCTTCGGCAGCGGCGCCGCTGGCTCGCCCGGCGCGGCTGCGCGATGCCGAGCGCGAGGCGCTTCGCGCCGCCGTCGCCGCGCACCGCGGCAGCCGGCAGGACCTCGCGCGCCAGCTCGGGGTGAGCGTGCGCACGCTGTACCGCAAGCTGCGCGAACTCGACGAGGGCGGCGATTAGGTCGAAGCTGGGCGGCGCGACCCGTGCCGTCTCGGGGGTGTGGCGCGGCTGCCGGCGGCGGCCGCGCCGGGCTGCCGTCACCTGTCGAGCAGGTCCTGCGTCTCGGGATGTCGCCGCATGTAGACGGCGACGTAGCTGCACAGCGGCCGCACGCGCAGGCCCTCGGCGCGCGCCCAGTCGAGCGCGGCCTGGACGAGCCGGGCGGCGATGCCGCGGCCCTGCAATTCGGGCGGCACTTCGGTGTGCGTCATCAGCAGCACGTCGCCCTGGCGGCGGTAGGCACACACGCTGAGATGGCCGTCCGAGAGGATCTCGAAGCGCGAGCGCTCGGGGCGGTGCACGATGTCCATCGTCGTCGGGTCCGTGACGTTCAGGCCGGGAACAGCCGCCGCGGCACCAGCTCGACGGCACGCTCGCCGTCGCCGACCCACACGTGGCCGTCCTGCACCGTGACTTGCAGCTGCATCGAGCGCTGCGCGAGGGTGGCGAGCACGCGCGACGCGCCGCTGGCCAGCTGCCAGACCTCGAGGTTCGTGCAGCGCGCGACGCGCGCGGCCAGCGGCGCCCACCACAGCGTCACCGACGCGCTGTAGGCCAGCACCGTGACGCGCTCGGCGCGCCCGCACGCCTTCAGCAGCCGGCGTTCGTCGGGCTGGCCGACCTCGATCCAGTGCACGATCGCACCGGTGAGGTCGTGCTGCCACAGGTCCGGCTCGTCGGTGTCGGACAGGCCGCGCGCCATCTCGAGCCGCCCGCGCGCTTCGTCGGCCGGCACGTGCAGCGCGAACGCGAGCAGCCGCGCCATCAGCCGCTCGTCGGTTTCCGACGGGTGGCGCGCCAGCGTCAGCGCATGGTCGGCGTACAGCGCGCGGTCCATGTCGGCGATCGCGACCTGCGCCTTGTAGACGGTCGACTTCAGCGCCATCGGTGACCCGTGAGCGTGCCGGCGGGCCGGCGCACCCGGTCGCGGCCGTGGGGGTGCGGCTTGGCGGTCGGCGGCATGGCAGGCGTCATCGCGGTGAGGGGCGGGCGCGCGCACTGTGCCACAGCGCCGTGGCCCGCGCCGGCGGCATCGCGCGTCAGTCCGGCGTCGCGGGGCCGAACAGCAGGTCGAGCGACTTCATGAACGCGCGGAAGTCCAGCGGTTTGGTCCAGTAGTCGGCGAAGCCGGCGGCCAGCGCGCGCTCGATGTCCTGCGGCATTGCGTTGGCCGACAGCGCGATGCACGGGATGTCGGCGGTGCGCGGGTCGGCACGCAGCCGGCGCAGCACTTCGTGGCCGTCGAAGTCGGGCAGCTGCATGTCGATGAGGATCAGGTCGGGGTGCTGTGCCTGCGCCGCGCGCACGCCGCCCTCGCCGTCGGCGGCGCTGTCCAGGCGCAGATCGGGCCGGCGCGCGATCAGCTCCTGCACGATCATCAGGTTGACCGGGTTGTCCTCGATGTAGAGCAGCCGCTTGCGGCGCGCCCCGGCCGGCGCCGCGGTCGTCGGCGTATCCTGGAACAGCGGCGCCGGCACCGTTTCGGGCTCGTCGGCCGTGGCGGCCGGCAGCTCGACCTCGAAGCGGCTGCCCACGCCGGGTTCGCTGCTCACGCCGATGCGCCCGTCCATGCGCTCGACCAGCGCCTTGACGATCGCCAGCCCGATGCCGGTACCCTCGATGCCCTCGCGTTCGGCGCCGAGGCGGTTGAACGGCTCGAACAGGTGGCGGCGCTGCGCGGCGGTCAGGCCGCGGCCGCTGTCGGCCACGGTGATGCGCACGCGGCGCCGCGGCTCGGCGCCGGTGATCGTGGCCTCGACGCGCACCCAGCCGCCGGCGCGGTTGTACTTGATCGCGTTGGACAGCAGGTTCACGAGGATCTGCCGCAGCCGCGTCGCGTCGGCGTGCACGCGCACGGCGAGCGCGCCGAGCTCGATCTTCACGTCGCGTGCGCGTGCGGTCTGCTCGACCAGCGGCAGCGTCTCGACGACGAGGCGTTCGAGCACGACGGCGCCGGGCTCGAGCCGCAGCTCGCCGCTGTCGACGCGCGACAGGTCGAGCACGTCGTTGATCAGCGACAGCAGGTGGCGCCCGGCCGACTCGATGTGACGCAGGCGTCCGAGCTGCGACGCGACGTCGCCGCGGCCGGCGTCGTGGATCAGCAGCTGCGTGAAGCCGAGCACGGCGTTCAGCGGCGTGCGCAGCTCGTGGCTCATGCGCGCGAGGAAGCGGCTCTTGGCCTCGCTTTCGCGCTGGGCGATGAGCTTCTCGCGCAGCGCGGCCTCGGCGGTCTTGACCTCGGTGACGTCCCAGTTGATGCCGATGCGCCTCGCGCCGCGCCCTTCGGCGGCCGGCACCAGCACCGAGCGCGACGCCAGCCAGCGCCAGCTGCCGTCGGGCCAGCGCACGCGGAACTCGACCTGCGTCGGCAGCTGCGCGAGGTTGGCGCGCGCATACAGCCCCTGCACGCGCGGCAGGTCGTCGGGGTGCACGAGCGCGAGCCGCTCGGCGTCGCTGAGCGCGCGCGCACTGGGCGGCAGCCCGCGCAGTGCGAACATCTGCGCGTCCCACGTCGCCTCGCCGGTGTCGAGGTCGACCTCCCAGGTGCCGATACCCACGCCGCGCGTGATCAGGTCGGCGCGCTCGTGGGCGCGGCGCAGCGCCTGCATCGCCTCGTGCTGCTCGGTGACGTCGAGCGCGACCCCGAACAGCCGCCGGCAGTCGGTGCGCTGGCGGTCGACGTCGGCGCGCAGCACGATCCAGCGTGTGCTGCCGTCGCGGCGCAGCGTGCGCAGCTCAACCTCGAGCGGCTCGTCGCCGCCCTTCAGGTAGGCCTTCGCGCGTGCGAGCACCTGCTCGCGGTCGTCGGGGTGCACGCAGCGGCCGACCCATTCGGACAGCGACGGCGGCCGCGGCTCGCCGACCATGTCGAAGAGCTCGTACATCTGTGCGTTCCAGTCGGTCTCCTCGGTCGTGACCGTCGTCGACCAGATGCCCACGCGCGCTGCGCGCGCGGCGGCGTCGAGCCGCGTGGCCAGCTCGAGCGAGCGCGCGGTGCGCTCGACCTGCTCGGTCATGTCGAGCGCGACGCCGACGAAGGCCACCGGCTGGCCCGTGGCGTCGCGCTCGAGCACGCGGCGCATGAACAGGTAGCGCCAGCGCCCGTCGACGTGACGGAAGCGCGCCTGCTCGTCGCTCGGTTCACCGGTGGCGTACGTGCGCTTGGACGATGCGATGACGGCCGGCAGGTCGTCGGGGTGGATCCACGAGCGCACCTCGGCCAGGTCGATGCCCTCGGGGCGGATCGGCAGGCCCAGGATCTGGAACGCGCGCGCGTCGTAGTACGCGCGGTCGGTGCGCAGGTCGTGCCGCCACACGCCGATGCGAGCCACGTCGAGCGCGAGGCGCAACTGCTGCTGCGCACTTTCGACCGAACGCGCGAGCTCGAACGTCTCGGTGTCGTCCATCAACATGCCGACGACGCGCTCGGGCCGGCCGTCGGCGCCGTCGATCACGTGCCACTGCGAGCGCAGCCGGCGCACGCCGCCGTCGGCGCGCCGCACGCGAAAGCGCGCGCTGTAGGTGCCGGCGCGCTGCAGCGACGCGCGGAACGTCTCGTCGAGCCGGTCCTCGGGCGGCACACGGGCGATCGCCGCGGCGAAGTTCGGCGTCCCCTCGGTCGGCTCCATGTCCCAGAAGCGGAACATGTGCCGGTCCCACCGGCCCGCGAGCGTGCGCACGTCGCGCTCCCAGATGCCGATGCGGCCGAACTCCTGCACGAGGTCGAGCCGGTCGGCGAGCTGGCGCTGCTCGCTCACGTCGGCCAGCGACGCGACGAAGCGCCGCTCGCCCGCACCCGCCAGCGGGCGCAGGTGCACGCGGTACGCACGCGCGCCGCCGCGGCCGTCGGCGGTCTCGAACACCGCGGCGTCGAGGCGGCCGTCACCGGCCAGTGCCTCAAGCAGCGCGCGCGGCTGCGACCAGCCGAGCAGCTCGGGCAGCGGCCGCCCGCGGGCGGAGTCGGCCTCGACGCCGGCCAGTGCCGCCGCGCCGGGGCTCAGCCACTGCACCCGCGCCTGCGCGTCGAGCAGCGCGACGGCGCAGTCGGGCAGCGTCAGCCATGCGTCGATGGCGTCGCGCCAGGGCGACGTCGAGGCATCGGGAGCGGTCATCGCGCGAGGACTGGAACGGCGGGCACGCCGGCTCGGCGCGCGGTCAGTCTACCGAGGCGCTGCGTGCGCGCCTAGCCGTCGCGCCGTGCGGCGCGGCCGACGCGCGCACGGCCGTGCGCTGGGTCACGCGCCGGCACCGGCTATGCTGCGGGCCCCCGAGGAGACCCGACGATGTTCGACACCGCGATCGCCGGCAGCCTGCCCAAGCCCGGCTGGCTGGCCGAGACCCACAAGCTGTGGCCCCAGTGGCGCCTCGAAGGCGACGCGCTGGCCGAGGCGCAGCTCGACGCGACGCTGCTGTGGATCAAGCGGCAGGAAGACGCCGGGCTGACGGTGATCGGCGACGGCGAGCAGGCGCGCCAGCACTTCGTGCACGGCTTCCTCGAGCACGTCGAGGGCATCGACTTCGAGCACAAGGTCGAGATGGGCATCCGCGCCGACCGCTACAAGGCGATGGTGCCGCAGGTTGTCGCGCCGCTGCGCCTGAAGGGGCGCGTGCACGCCGTCGAGGCGCGGCTGCTGCGCGCGCACACGACGCGCAAGACCAAGTTCACGCTGCCCGGGCCGATGACGATCGTCGACACGGTGGCCGACCGCTTCTACGGCGACCGCGTGACGATGGCGTTCGCGTTCGCCGAGCTGCTGAACCAGGAGGCGCTCGCGCTGCAGGCCGACGGCATCGACGTGATCCAGTTCGACGAGCCCGCGTTCAACGTCTACCTCGCCGAGGCGGCCGACTGGGGCATCAAGGCGCTCGAGCGCGCGGCGCAGGGGCTGACGTGCAAGACTGCGGTGCACATCTGCTACGGCTACGGCATCGAGGCCAACGTGCAGTGGAAGAAGACGCTCGGCGACGAGTGGCGCCAGTACGAGCGCGTGTTCCCGGCGCTCGCGAAGAGCACGATCGACCAGGTCAGCCTCGAGTGCATCCACTCGCACGTGCCGCCCGAGCTGATGGCGCTGCTGGCCGGCAAGGACGTGATGGTCGGCGTGATCGACGTCGCCAGCGACACGGTCGAGACGCCCGAGGAGGTCGCCGCGACGATCGCCACCGCACTGCGCCACGTGCCGGCGCAGCGCCTGATCGCGTGCACGAACTGCGGCATGGCGCCGATGGACCGCGCCGTGGCCGAGGCCAAGCTGCGCGCGCTCGTGCAAGGCGCGGCGCTGGCGCGCGAGCGGCTGGTCAGCCGATGAACGCGCTGCTGCCGCTGCGCGTGGTCGCGCCGTCGCAGGTCGACGCCGTCTTGCGCGAGCGCGGCTTCGCCGTGCTCGACGCCGCCGGGCTGTGCGCGCTGCTCGGGCCCGACGTGGGCCCGGCGCGGCTCGAGGCGTGGTGGCCGTTCTGGGACCGCCTGCCGCCCGACACGCACCTTCGCGACGGCGGGCGCTACCGCTTTCGCCGCCACTCGTGCTTCGTCGTCGACGGCGACGTCGTCGAGCCGGTGCCGCACCGCGCGCACTGGCAGCCGGTCGAGTACAACGCGCTGCACGGCGGCATCGAGCGCTGGTTCGAGCCGATCGAGCCGGCGCTGGTTGCCGACCCGCTGTGGACGCGTCTGCTCGCGGTGACGGCCGCGCGCGCGAGCGCGCTGCGCGGCGCACGGCGCTGGCACGTCGAGGCGCACCCGTTTCGCATCGACACCGCCTCCGGCATCGGGCGCCCGACGCCCGAGGGCGCGCACCGCGACGGCGTCGACCTGGTCGCGGTGATCCTCGTGCGCCGCGTCGGCGTCAAGGGTGGCGAGACGCGCGTGTTCGACGCCGACGGCCCGCGCGGCGAACGCTTCACGCTCGCCGAGCCGTGGAGCGTGCTGTGGCTCGACGACGCGCGCGTGATCCACGAGACGACGCCGATCCAGCCGCTCGACGCGGCGCGGCCCGGCTTTCGCGACACGCTCGTGCTGACCTGCCGCGCCGGCGGCTTCCAGGGACCCGAGGGTCACTGACGCGGCGCGCGCGCCCGCCGGCGTTCAGGCCGGCAGCGTGGCCAGCAGCCGGCGCGCGCGCTCGCGCAGCGTCGCGCAGGGCGACGCGATGCCGAGCTGCAGGCAGTGGCGCGCATAGTCGCGGTCGGCCTGCAGGCGCTCCAGGTGTACCGGGTGGCCCGCTGCGGCCATCAGCCACTTGAAGTCGACCCACTCGAGCAGGTCCGCGGAGCAAGCGGTGGCGTTCATCGAGATCCGTCCAAACACGCGCGATTTGACCGCGGCGCGCGCCGTGCGATCGGCGCTGCGCGCCGAGAGGGCTCTCTACTCGTCACGCCTCCCGCGCCCGATGGCGGCGCCGGCGCAGGCCCGCTCGCTCAGGCCGGCCGGTCGGCCGGCTGCGTCGCGCGCGGCAGGTACTGCGACGACGTGACGCCCATCGAGACGTAGATGCTCGTCAGCGCCTCGATGCCGACCTCGGCCGGCGTCACCCAGTGCTCGGGCACCCACAGCAGCCCGCCGCCGACCGGCACCGGCGCGGTCGGCACGAGCACGGCGATGCAGCGTCGCCCGTCGATCAGCACCGGCTCGGCGTTGGACAGCAGCGCCAGCGCGATCGCGCCGCCCGGCCCGCCGAAGTGGCACCACACCGGACGCATCGACTTCAGGCCGCCTTCGGCCGCGTTGCCGCGCTGCGACACCAGCTCGACCATGCGGCGGATCAGCCCGTAGACCGTGTTGACGAGCGGGATGCGCGTGACGAGCGCGTCGACCAGTCGTGCCAGCCCGCGCTGCAGGCCGGCCTCGACGAGCAGGCCGAGGCCGAAGATCGCGGCCGCGACGATGCCCACGCCGACCAGGTAGCCGATCAGTTCCGAGCCGGTGACGCCGAAGCCGATCGCCTTGAGCACCTGCCCGAACAGGCTGCCCGGGCCGAGCCAGCCCAGCAGCAGCCTGGCGGCCCACACGAAGATGAGGATCGTCGCGGCCAGCGGGAGCGCGGCGAGCAGGCCGGTGGCGAAGATGCGAAGCAGGGTGCGCGTGCTGGCGGTCATGGTGCGTCCTCGCGGGCGTGGGCGGCGGGCGGCGGCAAGGCGGCCGATTATGCGAACCCGCTGCCGCGGCGCCCGTGCCCCGGCGCGCCGCGCGGCCACGCGGATGCGCGCGGTGCGAAACGAATTGGCGCCAGAAGAGCGCCGTTGTCTGCACGATGCCGGCCCGAACGCGATGCGGGGGCATCGTGCGCAGCGGTGCCGATGCGGTGTATGGTCGCACCCCCGCCTCACCGACGAGCTCCACCGCCCCCGATGCCACCGCCTCACTGTCGATCCACGCCACCGCGCGGCCCGTGCCGCGAGCGCCTGCGATGACGCCGGCCGAGCTGTGGTCGTCGTGGGTCGCGAGCCCGTGGTCGCTGCGCCCCGACACGCTGCTCGGCGCGGCGCTGTTGCTCGTGCTCGCGGCGCTGCTCGGTGAGCTGCTGTGGCGCGCGCTGCGCTGGCCGCGGCTGATGGGTTACGTCGCCGTCGGCGTCGTGCTGGCGCTGGCTGGCGTGCGCGCCGACCCCGACGAGCCGGCGGTGCGGCTGGTGATCGACGTCGCGCTGGCGCTGCTGCTGTTCGAGACCGGCGCGCGGCTGAACCTGCGCTGGCTGGTGCGCAACCCGTGGCTGCTGGCCAGCGGGCTGCTCGAGGCGGTGCTGTCGGCGGTGGCGGTGTATCTGACGGCGCGCGCGTTCGGGCTCGGCCTGCAGGTCTCGGCCGTGCTGGCGCTGATCGCGATGAGCGTGTCGCCGGCCGTGGTGCAGCGCGTCGTCGGCGAGTGCGGCGCCGCCGGGCAGGTCACCGAGCGCCTGCTCGCGCTGACGGCGCTGAACACGCTGCTCGCGGTGCTGGCGATGAAGGCGCTCAATGCCGGTCTGCTGCTCAGCCGGCCCGACACGTGGCAGGCCGCACTGCCGGCGGTGACGATCTCTCTGGCCGGCTCGTTCCTGCTCGGCGTCGCGCTCGGCTCGGCGATCGCGTGGATCGCACGCCGGCTCGACCTGCGCAACGAGAACGCGGTGGTGCTGCTGCTGGGCTTCGTGCTGCTGGCCATCGTCGCCGCGAAGGCGCTGCACCTGTCGACGCTGCTGGTGCCGCTGCTCGCGGGTCTGTGGCTGCGCAACCGCACCGACCGCCCGTGGGTGTGGCCGCGGCACTTCGGCAGCGCCGGCGGCGTGCTCGTGCTGGCGCTGTTCGTCGCGGTCGGTTCGGCGTGGTCGCCGGCCGACGCGCCGGCGCTCGTCGGGCTGGCGGCGGCGCTGCTCGCGGCGCGCTGGGTGGCCAAGGCGGCCGCGGTGTTCGTGCTCGCGCGGCCTTCGGGGCTCGCGTGGCGGCAGGCGGCGAGCCTGAGCGCCGGGCTGCTGCCGATGTCGGCCACCGCGTGGGTGCTGGCGATCGACTTCAGCGCCGCGCACCCCGAGACCGGCGCCGTCGTGATGCCGCTGCTGCTGACCGTACTGGTCCTCGTCGAGCTCGTCGGCCCGCTGGTGCTGTGGTACGCGCTGCGCGCCGCCGGCGAGCTCGACCTGACCGACACCCCCGACGTCGCTGCGCCGCGGAGGGCCGCATGAGCCTCGGCGAGTTCGCGGCCTCGAAGGCATTCACGCTCGGCGTCGAGCTCGAGCTGCAGATCGTCAACCGCCACGACTACGACCTGACGCCCGGCGCCGCCGACCTGCTGCGCCTCGTCGAGCGCCACAAGATGGCCGCCGACGTGAAGCCCGAGATCACGAGCAGCATGATCGAGCTGTCGACCGGCGTGTGCGAGCGCCACCCGCAGGTCATCGAGCAGCTGCGCGAGGTGCGCGACGTGCTCGTCGAATGCGCTGGCCAGCAGAACCTGCGCCTGTGTGGCGGCGGCACGCACGCGTTCCAGGACTGGAGCCGCCGCCGCATCTTCGACACGCCGCGCTTCCACCACGTCTCGCAGCTGTACGGCTACCTGTCGAAGCAGTTCACCGTGTTCGGCCAGCACGTGCACATCGGCTGCCCGAGCCCCGACCAGGCGCTGTGGCTGCTGCACGCGATGAGCCGTTTCGTGCCGCACGTGATCGCGCTGTCGGCGTCGTCGCCGTACGTGCAGGGCTACGACACCGGCTTCCACTCGGCGCGGCTCAATTCGGTGTTCGCGTTCCCGATGTCGGGCCGCGCGCCGTACGTGCTGACCTGGGACGGCTTCAAGGCCTACTTCGAGAAGATGACGCGCACCGGCGTCGTCGAGTCGATGAAGGACTTCTACTGGGACATCCGCCCGAAGCCCGAGTTCGGCACGATCGAGGTGCGTGTGATGGACACGCCGCTGACGGTCGAGAAGGCCGCCGCGATCGCGGTGTACCTGCAGTGCGTCGCGCGCTGGCTGGTGCTCGAGCGCCCGTTCGAGCCGCACGAGGACGACTACCTCGCCTACACCTACAACCGCTTCCAGGCCTGCCGCTTCGGCCTCGACGGCGAAGTCGTCGACCCGCGCACCGCCGAGCACCAGACGCTGCGCACGCTGATCGCGCAGACGCTGCGCGACGTCGAGATGCACGCGATCGAGCTGCGCGCCGAGCGCGGGCTGGCGCTGATCCGCGACCAGCTCGCGAGCCACCACGGCACCGACGCCAACTGGCTGCGCGCGATCCAGGCCGACGAGCACTACCTGCCCGAAGTCGTGCGCCGGCAGTGCCTGCGCTTCGAGGGGCAGGGCGGCTGACCACGGCCGCCGACCGGCGCTCGGCGTCTCACTCGCCGATCAGGTGCAGCACCACCTGCCGCACGTGTGCGCGCCGCCGGTGCTCGAAGACGTAGACCGCCTGCCAGGTCCCGAGCGCCATCCGCCCCGCGACGACGGGCACCGCGAGCTGGGTGGCCGTCAGCGCGGCGCGCACGTGCGCCGGCATGTCGTCGGGGCCTTCGCTGCGGTGGCGCCACAGCGCGTCGCC
Organism: Calidifontimicrobium sp. SYSU G02091; assembly: GCF_022631395.1. Taxonomy (NCBI): domain Bacteria; kingdom Pseudomonadati; phylum Pseudomonadota; class Betaproteobacteria; order Burkholderiales; family Sphaerotilaceae; genus Azohydromonas; species Calidifontimicrobium sp. SYSU G02091. The sequence continues at coordinate 20,074 of NZ_JALBGB010000013.1, read as the reverse complement.
GTCGGGCGCGAGGCGCGCGAGGAAGCGCTCGAGGTCGGCCTGCACGTCGGGGTCGGCGTTCTCCTGGATCAGCAGGCTGGCCGACGTGTGGCGGATGAACAGGGTCAGCAGCCCGGTCGCGATCCCGGTGGCGGCGACCCAGCGCGCCACCGCCGGCGTGATGTCGGTCAGGCCGCGGCCCGGCGTGGCGATCTCGAGCGTGGTGTGCGACTGGCGCATGGCGACGCGGCGGGGTGGCTGGCGATGTGGCGATGATGCCCGCGCCATCCGGCCGGCGCGCTGTCGCGCTCCGGTAGAGTCGCACGCCAGCCGCGGCCGCGACGCCGCGGCGACGCACGATGCAACTGTCGGACTGCAGCGAGGAGGAGCAGGCGGGGCTCGCACGCCTGGAGGCGCGCATCGGCCGCACGCACCTGCGCCAGCGCCTGGGCCTCGAGGGCGAGCACGAGGCGCACGTCGTGCGGCCCGGCACGCACTTCTTCCACCTCGAGAACTGGTACTCGGTGCACGGGCTGATCCGCGGCGTGCTGACGCTGGCCGGGCTGCACGGGCGCGGGCGGCGCAACGTGCTCGACATCCGCCGCCGCGAGCACGACGTGCCGCTGCCGGGCCTGCCGGCGCCGTTCGACGGCTTCACGCTGCTGCACCTGAGCGACCTGCACCTGGACCTGAGCGACGCCTTCGTCGACCACCTGATCGCGCGCGTGCGCGGCCTCGCGCACGACGCGTGCGTGCTCACCGGCGACTTCCGCTTCCGCACCTTCGGCCCCTACGCGCCCGCGCTCGCGGCGCTGGCGCGCCTGCGCCCGCACCTGGGCGAGCGCGTGTGGGCCGTGCTCGGCAACCACGACACGATCCGCATGGTGCCGGGCATCGAGGCGCTGGGCATCCGCGTGCTGATGAACGAGTCGGTGCGCCTCGAGCGCGGCGGCGCGTCGATCGTGCTGGCCGGCATCGACGACGCGCACTACTTCCGCACGCACAACCTGCACGCGGCCGCGGCCGACCTGCACGCCGGCGATTGCGCGATCCTGCTGTCGCACACGCCCGAGCCGTACCGCCAGGCCGCGCACGCCGGCTTCGCGCTGATGCTCAGCGGCCACACGCACGGCGGCCAGATCTGCCTGCCCGGCGGCGTGCCGATCCTCACCGACTCCGACGCGCCGCGCGCACTCGCGCGCGGGCCCTGGCAGCACCACGGCATGCGCGGCTACACGTCGGTGGGCTGCGGCGCGTCGGTGGTCGACGTGCGGCTGAACTGTCCGCCCGAGGTCACGCTGCACCGGCTGCGCCGCGCCTGACACCGGGCGCCCGACACGGCCGTCAGTACGGCCGCTCGTGCAGCCCGAGCCGGTGCGCGAGCCACGCGACCGGCTGCTGCAGCACGAAGAACGCCGCCGTCACCGCCGCGACCTGCAGCCACGACAGGTCGAGCGCGCCGCGCGCCACGAGCAGTGGCAGCAGCGCCTCGGGCACCTGGTCGAGCCCCGTCGCGCGGCCGCTGGGCGCGACGCCCAAGCGCCGCTTGACGAAGCTCGACAGCGCGTCGCCGGCCATCGCCGCCGCGCCGACGGTTGCACCGAGCGCCGCCGGCAGGCCGAACAGCGCGGCGGCCAGCGTCGTTGCGAGCACGGCGGCGACGACGCCGCGCGCCGTCTTCGCCGCCCCGAGCAGCGGCCGGCCGTCGACGAAGCGCAGTCCGCCGTCCAGTGGCGCGCTCCAGCGCGTGCCGAGCAGCCGCTTGGCCACCACCGGCGCCGCGTTGGCCGCACCGAGCAGCACCAGCGCGCGCAGCCCGCTCCACACCTCGTCCATCGTGGCGCGATGCTAGCCGCGCGCCGCGGCACGCCGCGTTGGCGTAGGCTTGCGTCCATGCCCGCCGCGCTCAACGTGCCCAACGCGATCACGCTCGTGCGCTTCGCGCTCGTGCCGGCGATCGCGCACGCGCTGCTCACCGACGCGTGGGCGCGCGCGTGCGCGCTGTTCGTCGTCTCGGCGCTGTCGGACGTCGCCGACGGCTTCATCGCCCGACGCTGGAACCTGCGCACGCGCTTCGGCGCCGTCGCCGACCCGCTGGCCGACAAGCTGACGATGTTCGTCGTCGCGGTGCTGCTCGCGGGGCAGGGGGCGCTGCCGTGGTGGTTCGCGCTCGCGGTGGTCGCGCGCGACGTGCTGATCGTCGGCGGCGCGCTCACGTACCACCTGCGGCACGGCGCGTTCGAGGTGGCGCCGAGCCGCGTGTCCAAGCTCAACACCGGGCTCGAATTCGCGCTGCTGCTCGGCGTGCTGGCCGCGGGTGCCGGCCTCGTGCCCGACGGTGCGTGGCTCGACGCGCTGCTCGTCGTGACGCTCGCGACGATCGTGTGGTCGGGCGCTGACTACGTGGTCGTCTGGGGCCGCAAGGCGGCGCGGGCGCGGCGGTCGGCGCTGTCGCGCTGAACGGTGCCCGCCGGCGCAGCGGCGGCGACTGCGGCGCCGTTCAGCCGCAGCAGCCGGCGCCGCAACCGGTGCCGCCGCGCTGCTGCTGCACCGGCGGGCACGGCACCGAGCCGTACGAGCAGAACACGCAGCAGTCGCCCGGCTTCGGCCGCAGCACGGTCTTGCAGTGCGCGCACTCGTAGAAGAACTGGCAGGCGTCGGTCGGCATGACCTCGCGCCGGGCGTGGCCGCACACGGGACACGTCAGCACCGACTCGAGCCGGGGGGTGGTCGTCATCGCGTCGAAGCCCTCGGGGTGGCCGCGCCGTCGGTCGGGGCCTCGATCGAGGTCGCCACGATCGGCGCGAACGGCTGGTGGGCCACGCAGTGTACGGGCCTGCCTCGCCACGGCGTCGGGCGGGGCGACGCCAGCCGCGCCGTCGCTGGCGAGGCACGCGGGCCGCCACGGGTTTGACGACGATCAGATGGCGCCGACATTGCGGACCGGCCTTGGTCTGGATCAAACCCGCTGGCGGCGATGGGGGTTCAGATGCCGTCCGTGGTTCACGGACCGGAGTTCGCAATGCACGCGCTGATCGACTTCTTCTCCACCGACTACGGCCTGATGAGCGCCGGCGTGATCGCCTTCATGCTCGGCATGGGCGTGTTCTACGTGCGCTTCTTCGTCTCGCACATGCACGAGGACGAGCAGCGCGCGCAGCGCCCGGGCGGCGCGCGCTGAGCGCCGCGCTGGCGTGGCGTTTCAGGCGTCGCGCACGTCGGCCACCGGCTGCGCGCCGAAGTCGGCGCGGTCGAGGCAGGCCAGCACCTTCGCGGCGGCGGCCGCGGGGCTGTCGAGTTGGCCGCGCGCGTGCAGCTGCGCGAAGCGCTCGCGTTCGGTGAACACGGCCGCGTCGGCGCTGCGCAGCTGCACCTGCATGTCGGTGTCGATCACGCCGGGGGCGAGCGACACGACCTTGGCGCCGTGGGCATTCAGCGCCTCGTCGAGCGCGAGCGCGCGGCTGAAGTGGTCGAGCCCGGCCTTGACGGCGCAGTACGGTGCGCTGCCGGCCATCGCGAAGCGGCCGAGCCCCGACGAGATGTTCAGCAGCTTGCGCGCGCCGGGCCATGCGGCGGTCGCGCGCAGGAAGGCCTGCGCGAGCAGCACCGGCGCTTCGAGCCCGACGCGCATCGCCGCCGACAGCGCCTCGGCCGGCGTCGCGCCGATCGGCCCCGGCGGCGTCAGCAGCGCGGCGTTATTGACGAGCGCGGCGCTGGCGAAGCGCGCGCCGTCGAGCGTGCCGAGCCAGGCCTCGAGACGCTGCGCGACGGCCAGCGGCTGCGCGAGGTCGGCCGCCCACTGCTCGAGCACGGCGCCGGCGGGTGCGGCCAGCGTCGCGTCGGGGTGGCGCGCGATCGTCAGCACGTGGTGGCCTTCGTGCAGCCGCTGCGCGGCCATCGCGCGGCCGAGGCCGCGCGAGGCGCCGGTGATCACGGTCAGGTGCATGCTCATCGGCACAGCATAGCGGCGCGCGGGCACGGTGGCACGCCGTCGCCGGGCGGGACAATGGCGCGATGAAGGCATGGTGGACCCGCCCGTGGCTCGTCGCGCTGGCCGCCGGTGTCGCGGTCCTCGCCGCCGCGCTGCTGCCGCCGCTGTGGCAGGCCTGGCGCGCGACGCAGGCGCCGGCTGCGACGACGGCCGCACCGGCCGACGCGCACGGCCTGCCGTGGCAGGTCGAGGTGCTGCCGGGCGGCGCGACGCGCGTGTTCGGGCTCACGCTCGGCGCGAGCCCGCTCGCCGCCGCGAGCCGGCGCGACGATGACCTGCAGCTCGCGCTCGTCGCGCGTGGCGACGAGCCCGGCGTGCTCGAGGGCTACGTCGAGCGTTTCCAGGCCGGCTTCGTCGAAGGCCGCCTCGTGATCGCCGCGGCCGCCGACGAGGCGCAGCGCCGCGCGTGGCGCGCGCGCTCGACGCAGCGCGACCCGGGCGGCGAAGGCACGTGGCGGCACCGCCTCGCCCCCACCGATCTGGCTGCGGCGCGGCAGGCGCCGATCACCGGGCTGACCTTCATCCCCGCCGCGCAGCTCGACGCGGCGGCCGTCGCGCAGCGCTTCGGCGAGCCGGCCGAGCGCGTGCGCACCGGCACGCGGCTCGAGCACTGGCTGTACCCCGAACGCGGCCTCGCGGTGACGATCGACGCCGAGGGGCGCGAGGTGCTGCAGTACGTCGCGCCGGCCGAGTTCGACGCGCGGCTGCGCATGCCGCTGAAGAACGCGGCGCCATGATGTCCCACGCCGCCTAGCGCATGCGCGTGACCGTGATGTGACAGCGGGCCGGCTGCGTGGCGGTCCGTGCGTGTCGATCTGTCGGAGGTCTTGACAGTCGCGCGACGGCGGCTGCGGCACATGTGACCGTTGCATGACAGCGACGGCGGGGCGCATGGCAAGTGCTTGATGCGCCAGCGTCGCGCGCTCGGTGATCACGACGTCGCGCGCGCTTGGCACATGCGTTGCAGACGAGGAGACCTGCGCCGATCGCGCGAGCTTCGTGCGTGCGTCGGCGTTGCGTCATTGCAACCGATGAAGAGGAAATCCGTGTCGAACCCCTGCCTGTCGCCCCTGTGGCGAGCCTTGCTGCTGTCGTCGCTGGCCGCACCGATGACCTTGCACGCCCAGTTCAAACCCGGTCCGAACCCGATCACCGGCACGGTGAGCACGGCGCAGACGCTGGCCTCGGGCACGGGCACCGTCACCGCCGGCGCGACGCTCGACGTGGCCAACACGTCGCAGTCGATCAACCTCAGCGGTACCGCGACGCTCGTCAACCGCGGCACGATCCTGAACTCGTCGACCGGGCGTGCGCTGCGCAACAACAACGGCAGCACGTTCACGATCACGGTCACCAACGACGTGGGTGCACTGATCCAGGCGGCCGATGCCGATGCGTTCCAGATGAACCAGGCGGCCAACAGCGTCGTGCTCGACAACTTCGGCCGCATCGTCTCGCTGAACCCGTCGGGCGGCGGCAACCAGGCGATCGACTGGAACGCGATCACGACCGGCAGCAACACGCTGCGCAACCACGCCGGCGGCCTGATCCGCGCCACCGCCGCCGACGCGGTGCGTCCGGGCGCCAACGGCATCATCGTCAATGCCGGCACGATCGAGGCGCTGCCCGCCCTCGAAGGCACGGCACCGAACCGTAGCGCCAGCGGCAGCGACGGCATCGACACGCAGACGCGGTCGGGCGTGACGGTCACCAACGCGGGGTCGATCTCGGGACGTCACGGCATCACCGGCGGCAGCGGGTCGGCCGCCATCACGATCACCGTCACCAACGAGGCCGGCGGCAGCATCACCGGCGTCAACGGCTCGGGGATCAACATCGACAACGCCGCGTCGGTCGCGACGATCGTCAACCGCGGCGCCATCGTCGGGCGCTTCGACTGGGCACGTTTCGACGTCGGCGACGGCGACGGCATCGACGTCGACGGCATCGCCCACATCGACAACGCCGGCGTGATCCGCGGCATCGGCGCCGGCGGCAATGGCTCCGACGGGCAGCCGAACAACGCCGAGGGCATCTCGATCGGCGGCGGTCGCATCGTCAACCGCGTCGGTGCCGAGATCACCGGCGAGAACCCGGCCGCCAGCGGCACTGCGGCCAGGGGCAACGGCATCCTCGTCGACGACTCGAGCGGCGGCAACGCGTTCGCAGCCACTGAGCTGATCAACGACGGTCTCGTGCGCGGGGTCACCGGCTACGCCTTCAAGGCCATCGGCAACTTCGCCGACCGCATCGTCAACGGCGTCACCGGCCTCCTGCGCGGAGGCGGCAGCGACGCCGCGGTGCAGACCGGCGGCGGCGACGACGTCGTCGTCAACGCCGGGCGCATCCACGGCAACGGCGGCAAGGCGATCGACCTCGGCGCCGGCGACGACACGCTGCACGTCGTCGGTCCGCAGGCGGCGATCGTCGGCGACGTGCACGGTGGCACCGGACGCAACACGCTGGTGTTCGACCTCGGCGCCGGCCACCGCTTCGCCTACGACGGCGTGCTGTCGGCGTTCGACGTCGTGCGGATCGCGTCGGGCACGACGGTGCTGTCGGGCATCAGCACGGCGCTGGGCACGACGACGGTCGAAGCGGGCGCGACGCTCGGTGGCGATGGCGCCGTCGGCGGCAAGGTCGTCGTCGCCGCCGGCGGCACGCTCGCGCCCGGCGAGGACGGGCGCATCGGCACGTTCGGCGTCGGCGCGCTTGACCTCGAGGTCGACGGCGTGCTCGCGATCGACGTCGACGGCGCGGCCGGCCTCGCGGACCGGCTCGTCGTCGACGGCGAGGCCCGGCTGTTCGGCCGGCTGCTGGTCACGCTGCTGTCGGCGCCGACGGTCGGCGACGCGTTCGAGATCCTGACCGCCGGCGGCCCGCTCGTCGGCGCCTTCGGCTCGGGCGCATGGGTCGACGCGTGGTTCGACGACGTCGCCTACCGCTTCGCGGTTGTCTTCGACGACGGGCGCGTCGTGCTGACCGTGGTGCCCGAGCCGTCGATGGCGGTCATCCTGGCGCTCGCGCTGGCGCTGCTCATGGGGGTGCGGTCGCGCGCGGGGCGGCAGCGCCTGCGCGCCGGCGGCTGACGCGGGGCGTCAGGCGCGCACGACGATCGGGAAGGTCGCGCGCACGCCGTCGGCGGCGGGGCGGAACGGCACCGTGATCAGCGCGCGCTCGTCGTCGCGCAGCCGCCGCCACAGGAAGTCGCGCTCGTTGCCGGGGTCGCCCTCGACGTAGAGCTGCGTCGTCAGCAGCTCGCGGGCACCGAGCCGGACCTTGACGTGGATGTGCGGCGTGCGTCCGCTGTAGGGCACGGGGCGCAGCGTGCGGAAGCGCCAGCGCCCGTCGGCGTCGACCGGGGTGCGCCCGAAGCCCTGGAACGCCGGGTCGTGGCGACGCGGGTCGCCGGGGTGGTTGTAGACGCCATCGACGTCGCACTGCCAGATCTCGACGACCGCGCCGCGCACCGCACGTCCGTCGAGGTCGACGACGCTGCCCTCCACCGTGGCCGGCGTGCCGCGCGTCGTCACGAGCGCGCCGTGGCGCAGCAGGTCGGCGTCGTGGTCGTCGGGGATGTCGAGCGGGTAGAACGGGCCTTCGGTCTGCGACGGCGTCGGCCGCAGCGGGCGCGACTGCGCGAGCGCGCCGGGCCAGACGGCTGGCGCGCCGATCAGCGCGGCACCGGCGGCCAGGTGCAGCACGCGGCGGCGGGGGATTTCGGTACGCATCGACGGCTCCCGGTGGCCTTGAACGGCCATTGTGAGCCGCGGGCCGGCGTCCGGTTCCGCGCGGGGTCAGAACGGCGGCGGCGACTCGAACGCGACCGCGCCGCCACTGGCCGGGTGCGCGAACGCGAGGCGCGTGGCGTGCAGCAGCAGCCGCGGCGCCGCGGTGGCGACGCCCGGCGGCGCGTACAGCATGTCGCCGACGATCGGGTGGCCGAGCGCCTGGAGATGCACGCGCAGCTGGTGCGAGCGGCCGGTCACGGGTTCGAGCGCGAGTCGCGTCGTGCCCACGCGGTGCGCCAGCACGCGCCAGCGCGTCAGCGACGGCTTGCCACGTTCGCGGTCGACGACCTGGCGCGGCCGGTTCGGCCAGTCGGCGGCCAGCGGCAGGTCGATCTCGCCGGCCTCGCCGGCCATCTCGCCGGCGACCACGGCCACGTAGACCTTGGCGACCTCGCGCGCCGCGAACGCGCGCGACAGCGCGCGCTGCGCCGCCGCGCCGCGCGCGAACACGACGAGGCCCGACGTGGCCTGGTCGAGCCGGTGCACGACGAGCGCGTCGGCGAAGCGCTCGCGCACGCGCGCCCACAGGCAGTCGGCCTTGTGCTCGCCGCGGCCGGGCACCGCGAGCAGCCCGGCGGGCTTGTCGGCGACGACGAGCGCGTCGTCGGCGTGGACGATCACCGTCAGCCCGTCTGTGCGAGCAGCCGCGCACGCTCGCGCAGCTTGTCGATCGCGCGGTCGAGCACGCGGCGCTCGTCGGCGTCGAGCGCGTCGAGCAGGAAGGCCTCGCGCGCGCGCGCCAGCGGCGCGATACGGCGGAAGAGCGCGCGCCCGGCCGGCGTCAGCCGCAGCACGCGCGCGCGCCGGTCGCCCGCGACCTGCTCGCGCCCGACGAGCCCGTGGGCCTCGAGCCGGTTGACGGCGCGGCTGACCTGCATCTTGTCGAGCGTCGTGTGCGCGATCACGTCGCCCGTCCTCATCGGGCCGCCGGCCAGCGCCGCGAGCACGCGCCACTCGTCGCGCGTGAGGTCGAAGCGCTCGCCGTAGACGTCGGCGATCGCGCGGCTGACGGCCTCGGCCAGCACCGCGAGCCGGTAGGGGAAGAACTGCTGCAGGTCCATGCGCCGATGGTAACGAAAGTGACGGAAAGGCCCGCGCTGACGTGCATTTGATCCAGCGCAAACTTTGTTATCTGCAATGCGGGCCCTGGTATCGTCGTGCCATCACCAAGATCGTCACAAGCGTTACGATTGCGCGCCGACTGAGGAGACCCCGATGCTGATCCGCAAGATCCACCACGTCGCGTACCGCTGCCGCGACGCCAAGCAGACCGTCGACTGGTACCGCGAGCACCTGGGCATGGAGCTGATCCTCGCGATCGCCGAGGACCGCGTGCCGTCGACGAAGGCGCCCGACCCGTACATGCACCTGTTCCTCGACGCCGGCGGCGGCAACGTGCTCGCGTTCTTCGAGCTGCCGAACTCGCCACCGATGGGCCGCGATCCGAACACGCCCGACTGGGTGCAGCACATCGCGTTCGAGGTCGACAGCGTCGAGACGCTCGAGAAGACGAAGGCCAGGCTCGAGGCTGCCGGCATCGACGTGGTGGGCATCACCGACCACGTGATCTTCAAGTCGATCTACTTCTTCGACCCCAACGGCCACCGCCTCGAACTCGCCGCGCCCACCGGCACGCCCGAGATGTACCGGCGCCTCGACGAGGTCAAGCACGCGATGATCGACGAGTGGAGCCGCACGAAGCGCGCGCCGCGCCACGCCGCGTGGTTGCACGAGGGCGAGTTCGCCGATGTGGCTGCCGACTGACGCGGAGGGCGCGCGATGCTCAAGACCTACACCTGGCCCAAGTTCGCGTACCGGCAAAGCGACGAGCAGAAGAGCGGGCGGCCGCAGCGCCACCCGGTGGTCGTCGTCGGCGCGGGGCCGATCGGGCTGACGGCCGCGCTCGACTGCGCCAAGCGCGGGCTCGACGTGGTCGTGCTCGACGACAACGACACCGTCAGCGTCGGCTCGCGCGCCGTGTGCTACGCCAAGCGCCCGCTCGAGATCTGGGACCGCATCGGCCGCGACGGGAGCGGCGCACCGACGCTCGGCGAGCGCTTCGTCGAGCGCGGCGTGAGCTGGAAGCTCGGGCGCGTGTACTTCCGCGACGAGCTCGTCTACACGTTCGACCTGCTGCCCGAGGCGCATCACAAGATGCCCGCGATGATCAACCTGCAGCAGTACCACCTCGAGGAGATGCTGGTGGCCGCGTGCGACGCGCACCCGCGCATCGACCTGCGCTGGAAGCACCGCGTGCTGAGCCTCGCGCAGCACCCCGACCACGTCGTGCTGCAGGTCGAGACGCCCGACGGCATCTTCCGCACCGAGGCGCAGTGGGTCGTCGCGTGCGACGGCGCCAACAGCGAGCTGCGCCGCATGGTCGGCGCCGGCTTCAGCGGCCAGTTCTTCCAGGACCGCTTCCTGATCGCCGACATCGTGATGAAGCGCGACATGCCCGCCGAGCGCCGCTTCTGGTTCGACCCGCCGTTCCACCGCGGCCAGAGCGTGCTGCTGCACAAGCAGCCCGACGACGTCTGGCGTGTCGACTTCCAGCTCGGCTGGGACGCCGACCCCGAGGTCGAGAAGCAGCCCGAGCGCGTGCGCCAGCGTGTGCGCGCCGCGCTCGGCGACGACGTCGAGTTCGAGCTCGAGTGGGTCTCGGTCTACCAGTTCGCGTGCCGGCGCATCGACCGCTTCCGCCACGGCCGCGTGCTGTTCGCCGGCGACGCGGCGCACCAGGTGTCGCCGTTCGGCGCGCGCGGCGCCAACACCGGCGTGCAGGACGTCGACAACCTCGCGTGGAAGCTGGCCTACGTGATCCAGGGCCTCGCGCCCGAGTCGCTGCTCGACAGCTACCACGACGAGCGCGCGTGGGCGGCCGACGACAACCTGCGCGCCTCGACACGCTCGACCGACTTCATCACGCCGAAGAGCCGCGCGAGCCGCCTGTACCGCGACGCCGTGCTCGGGCTGGCCAAGACCGAGCCGTTCGCGCGCCCGCTCGTCAACAGCGGGCGGCTGTCGACGCCGACGCCGTACCTGCACTCGCCGCTGAACACGCCCGACGAGGCCCACTTCGGCGGCACGCTGCGGCCGGGCAGCGTGTGCGCCGACGCGCCGGTCCAGGCCGGCGGGCGCCGCGGCTGGCTGCTCGAGCACCTGGGCGAGGGCTTCACGCTGCTGGCGTTCGGCCGCCGCCCGGCCACCGACGCGGTGCGCTGCGGCGGCGTCGAGGCGCGCGTGCTGCACGTGGGCAGCGACGTGCACGACGTCGACGGCGTGCTCGCCGAGCGCTACGACGGCCGCCCCGGCACCGTCGTGCTGATCCGCCCCGACCAGCACGTGGCCGCGCGCTGGCGCGGCTTCGACACCACCGACATCGAGGCCGCGCTCGCGCGCGCGCTCGGCCACGCGGCCTGATTCGCCCCACCCACGGAGACGACGATGCCCCTGATCCGCGAGCCCCATATCGCCGACCCCGACGGCTTCTACGAGGAACTGATCGCCAGCCAGCGCGACCTCGACGACGAGCAGTGCGCGCTGATGAACGCGCGCCTCGTGCTCGTGCTGGCCAACCACGTCGGCGATCGCGACGTGCTGCGCGAGGCGCTGCGCGTGGCGCGGCCGGTGCCATGAGGATCCCCGTGGGGCCAACCCGTCTTCGGGCAGGCCGGTGCGCCGTCTGAGGTGCGCCCTCTAACCGCGGGCCGGCACGCGGCCCGCGGATCGGCTACATTACGGGCACAGACATACCAAGACCGTTTCCACAAGGTCTTTTCAGCTTTACCGCCCCGGGGCGCTGTCCCCGACGGCCGGCCTGGTTTGAATCTCCCGCCTGGCGTTTCTTGAGTGTTTCTGTCCTCGCTCGGGGCGTGCTCGCGTGTTCGCGTCGCGCACAGGAGCGGGGTTTCGTCATCCACTTTCACTCGAGGAAAACTCCATGAGCACCACGCAAACCGGCATCGTCAAATGGTTCGACGACGGCAAGGGCTACGGCTTCATCACGCCCGACGGCGGCGGCAAGGACCTGTTCGCCCACTTCAGCGAGATCCGCGCCGACGGCTTCAAGAGCCTGCAGGACAACCAGCGCGTCGAGTTCGAAGTCAAGCAGGGCCAGAAGGGCCTGCAGGCCGCGAACATTCGCCCGCTGTAAGTACCGTCTCGCACCGGGACACGAAAACCGCGGCCGAGGCCGCGGTTTTTTTCTTGGGCACGCAGGCGATAGCGGCTCGGCAATGACGACGGGGGCCGCAGCCCCCGCCCGGTCGCCGTCGCGCGCCGCATCCGGCGCGGCGCGTCAGTGCCGCTGCTGGATGCCGGCGATGGCCCAGTTCGCACCGTCGGCCTTGACGAGGTGCCAGACCTCGTCGAACGGCTGCGCGTCGGCGCCCTGTTCCTCGCGGATCAGGCCGTGGAAGCGAACGCTCACGACCTGGCGCTCGGCCTCCTGCGCGACGTCGAGCACTTCGGCGTCGACGCGCACGACGTCGGTGTGGTTCGGCGCGGCGCCGCGCTCCTGCAGGTCCAGCCGCACCGACGCGAACAGTTCGGGCGTCGTGAACTGGCGCAGGTCGTTCAGGTCGGCGGCGTCGTGGGCGGCCTGCATGCGGATGAAGATCATCTTCGCGATGCGCTCGAAACCGTCGCGGTCGAAGTCGGCCGGCACCGACGCGGCCGCTGCGCGTGCGCCGGCCACGGGCATCACCGGGTCGGCGGCGGCGCCGGGCTGCACCGGCGCGGGGTTCCACGCCGGCGTCGGCGCGCCCTGCAGGCTGCTGCGCGCCATCGCGCCCTGCGCACCGCCGGCCGGGCCGGCAGCAGCCGTGGCGAGCTGCGGCGAGCCGCCGGCGAAGCGGCGCATCAGCAGCCGCACGACGACGAGGGCAGCCACCGCCAGCAGCGCGATCATCAGAAAGTTCGCCAGTTCCTCGCCGAAGCCCAGGTAGCTCGCGAGCGCGGCGATGCCCAGGCCGGCGGCCAGGCCGGCGACCGGCGCCATCCAGCCCGGGCGGCTGGCGGCGGCCGCCCCCGCCGCACCGGTGGCGCCAGCGGCGGCCGGCGCGGCGGCGGTGGGCGCCGTCGTGGGCGCGTCGGGCGTGGCGTTGCGCTGCGCGGGCATGTCGCGCTGCATGCCGCTGGACTTCCCGCCGCCGAAGCGCTTGGCTTCGGCCTCGATCGGGGTGAACACGGCGGCCAGGCCGGCCACGGTGGCGGCGATCAGCCAGTTCTTCATCGTCGTCGTTTCCTCGGTGTGTCGTGGTCGGGTCGGCGAACCCCGGGCGGGCCGGGGACAGCGGCGCGGATTGTGGCCGCCACGGTTCGGATGCGCGGCAGCGCGCGGAAGTTCCCGCCGCCGCCGTGCGGACTCGGCGCTCGGGCATCATCCGCCCCCGGTTGGTGCGGCGGGAGGCGGTCTTGGTCGATGGGCTGTGGTGGGTGCTGGCGGTGGCGCTGATCGGTGTCGGCGTCGCCGGCACCGTGCTGCCGGCGCTGCCGGGCACGGCTTTCGTGCTCGCGGGCATCGTGCTCGGCGCGTGGATCGACGGCTTCACGCGCGTCGGCGCGGTCACGGTGGCCGCGTGCGCCGTGCTGGCGGCGCTGGCCTTCGTGCTCGACTACGTCGCCGGGCTGCTCGGCGCGAAGAAGGTGGGCGCCAGCCGGCAGGCGGTGGCCGGCGCGGCGGTGGGCACCGTCGCCGGGGTGTTCATGGGGCTGGTCGGCGTGCTGTTCATGCCGCTGGTGGGCGCGGCGCTCGGCGAGTACCTGGCCGGGCGCGACCACCGCCGTGCGGCGCACGTCGGTGCGGCGACGTGGCTCGGCATCATGGCCGGGCTGGTGGCCAAGGTGGTGATCGCGTTCGCGATGATCGGTCTGTTCGTCGTCGCGCTGGTGTTCTGATGAAGGTGCTGCGGCACTTCGCGATGGTGGCCACGCTGGGCGCCGCGCTCGCTGGCGCCGGGGCCGTGCGCGCGCAGACCGGCACTGCGCCGCCCCTGCCGCCGCAGCCGGCGCCGCAGCGCGTCGAGATCACCGGCGCGCGCGCCGGCGACGAGCAGGAGCGCCGCGAGTCGACGGCGGCGAAGATCGTCGTCGGCCGCGACGAGATCGAGCGCTACGGCGACGCGACGGTGGGCGACCTGCTCAAGCGCCTGCCCGGCGTGACCGCCGGCAGCGGCGGCAGCCCGCGCATGCGCGGGCTCGGCAGCGGCTACACGCAGATCCTGCTCGACGGCGAGCGGCTGCCGCGCGGCTTCTCGCTCGACGCGCTGAGCCCCGAGCAGATCGAGCGCATCGAGGTCTACCGTGCACCGACCGCCGAGACCGGCGCGCGCGCGATCGCCGGCACCGTCAACATCGTCACGCGCGAGGGCTTGCGGCGCCGGCTCAACGAGGTGAAGCTGAGCGTCGGCACCGTGGGCGCCGGCGCGCAGCCCGAGCTGAACTTCGCGCGCAACGACAGCGCGGGCGACCTGACCTACAACCTGTTTGGCGCGCTGTTCCGCAGCCAGGGCGCCGGGCGCAGCGTGACGACGACCACCGTCGAGGCGCTCGACGACGGCGAGCTGCTGCGGCTGGACCGCGAGACGTCGACGAGCCACAGCGAGCGCCAGGGGCTGCGGCTGGGGGCCCGGGCGCAGTGGCGGCTCGGCGACGGCACCTCGCTCGTGCTCGCGCCGTTCCTGGTCCGCTCCGCGAGCGACAGCGCGTCGCGCTCGACGCTGGTGCGCGACGTCGGCGCCGAGCCGGCGCCGTACGCGACGAGCGCGAGCGACGGCGAAGGCACGTTCGCGCTGACGCGGCTGAACACGCAGTGGCGGCACCTGCTCGGCGACGGCACGCGCCTGGAGTGGAACCTCAACGGCTGGCACACGCGTTCGACCGCCGAGGGCCGTCGCGTCGAGTTCGATGCCGACGGCGTGCCGCTGCGCACGCGCGACGACGCGAGCGACGCGATGCAGCGCACGCTGACGGCGTCGGTGAAGGCGCAGCGCCTGCTCGACAACGGCCACCAGCTCGTGGCCGGCGCCGAGGCCGAGGCGCAGCAGCGGCGCGAGTCGCGCACGCTGCGGCTCGACGGCGTGCCGCTGGCGGCCGACGTCAGCGGTGGGCTCGACGCGCGGCTGTCGCGCCGCGCCGTCTACGTGCAGGACGAGTGGCAGGCCACGCCGCAGTGGGCCTTCAACGCCGGGCTGCGCTGGGAGGCGATCACGGTGCGCGGCGCCGCCGCCGGCGACGAGCCGGCGCCGCGACAGCGCAGCGTCGTGCTGACGCCGCTGCTGCACGCGGTGTGGAAGCCCGACCCGAAGGCGCGCGACCAGGTGCGCGTGAGCGTCACGCGCAGCTACCGCACGCCGTCGCTCGCGCAGCTCGTCGCGCTGCCCGCGATCGACACCACGTTCCCGCCGCCCGGCACCAACGACCCGACGCGCCCCGACCGCGTCGGCAACCCGGCGCTGCGCCCTGAGCTGGCCACCGGCGTCGACGTCGCGTTCGAGCGCTACCCTGCCGGCGGCGGCGTGCTCAGCGCGGGCGTGTTCCACCGCCGTATCGCCGACCTGATCCGCACGCGCACGACGCTCGAGACGGTGCCGTGGGCCGACGCGCCGCGCTGGGTCAGCCGCCCGGCCAACGTCGGCGACGCGACGACGCAGGGCCTCGAGCTCGAGGCCAAGGGCCGCTGGCGCGACCTCGTCGCGGCCTGGGGCGGCGACGCCGACGCGGCGCCGCGCGTGGACCTGCGCGCCAACGCGAGCGTGTACCGCTCGCGCGTCGACGGCGTGCCCGGCCCCGACAACCGGCTCGACGAGCAGCCGGGCGTCACGGCCAACGTCGGCGCCGACTGGCGCGTGGCCGGCTGGCCGCTGACACTGGGCGGCAACCTGAACTGGACGCCGGGCTACCGCACGCGGCTGTCGGCCACCGAGTGGGTCGAGGTCGACACACGGCGCGTGTTCGACGCCTACGCGCTGTGGACCGTGAGCCCGGCGCTGGCGTGGCGGCTGTCGGTGGGCAATGCGTGGCCGCGCGACACGGAGTCGCTGCGCGCCGTCGCCTACGACGACGTGCGGCAGACGGCCACCACCGTCACGCGCGGCGTCGTCAGCTGGCAGCTGCGGCTGGAGATGAAGCTGTAGCGTCGCCGGTGCTCAGCCCGAACTCGCGCGCGAGCAGCGCATACGAGTGCCGGCGCACCGCCGGGTCGTGCGCCCAGGTGTTGACGACGAGTTCGTCGAGCTGCAGCTCGGCCGCGAGCGCACGCAGCGCCTCGGCGACGCGGTCGGCGCGGCCGACGAAGGCCTTGCGGCGCATCGGCTCGAGCTGCGCGAGCTCGTCGGCCGTGAAGCCGCGGCGCGCGACCTCGTCGGGCGGTGCGATCGGCTGCAGCACGCCGCGCGCGCGGTCGAGCCGCCAGCGCTCGCGCGACAGCGCGTGGTGGCGGGCTTCGTCGTCGCTGTTGGCGGCGAGCGCCCACACGCAGATCGTGGCCCGCGGCCTGGGATGGCGCTCGCTCGGCCGGTACAGCGTGCGGTACAGGTGCAGCGCCTCCTCGACGCCGCGCCCGTCCATGAAGAAGTAGGCGAATGCGTACGGCAGCCCGAAGTGCGCGGCGAGCTGCGCGCCGTAGTCGGAGCTGCCGAGTATCCAGACCTCGGGCGCGCGCTCGACGCCGCTGCCCTCGGGCGGGCGCGGGTGCGCGACGGTGCCCTGGTGGCGCTCGCCGGCCACCCAGCGCAGCAGGTCGTGCACCTGCTGCGGGAACGCGTCGGCGGCGTGGTGCGCATTGGGGTTCAGCGCCAGCGCGGTGCGCATGTCGCCGCCCGGTGCGCGGCCGACGCCGAGGTCGATGCGCCCGGGCGCGAGCGCGTCGAGCACGCGGAACTGCTCGGCGACCTTGAAGGCGCTGTAGTGCGGCAGCATCACGCCGGCGCTGCCGATGCGGATGCGCCGCGTGCGCGCCGCGATGGCCGCCATCACGATCTCGGGCGCGGTGCCGACGATGGTGGGCAGCGCGTGGTGCTCGCTCGCCCAGAAGCGGCGGTAGCCGAGCGCTTCGGCGTGCGCGGCGAGCTCGACAGTGTCGCGCAGCGCGTCGTCTTCGCCACGCCCGGCGCAGGCCACCGACTGGTCGAGGATCGACAAGTGCATGGCCGCGCATCCTGCCACGGCGGCGGGACGGCAATGAAAGAGGGGCGGCTCGCGCCACCCCTTGCGATCACGGGCCGTTGCGGCCGCTCACATCGGCGGCAGGATCACGGTGTCGATCACGTGGATCACACCGTTGTCGGCCGCGATGTCGGTCTTGACGACGTTGGCGTCGTTGACCTTCACGCCGCCCGTGGTCGAGACGTTGATCGCCGCGCCCTGCACCGTCTTGACGGCACCGGCCTTGACGTCGGCGGCCATCACCTTGCCCGGCACGACGTGGTAGGTCAGCACCGCGGTCAGCTTGGCCTTGTCGGCCAGCAGCGCGTCGAGCTGCGCCTTCGGGATCTTCGCGAACGCCTCGTCGGTCGGCGCGAAGACAGTGAACGGGCCCTTGCCCTTGAGCGTGTCGACGAGGCCTGCAGCCTGCAACGCAGTGGCCAGCGTCTTGAACTGGCCGGCGGCGACGGCGGTGTCGACGATGTCCTTGGCGTGCGCCGACAGCGCGGCCAACGACACGGCAGCGACGAGGGTGGTGCGGGCGATGAGCTTCTTCATGGGGACTCCTGGGTGAAGAGGTCGGTTGACGCGGGGAGGAGACAGCAGCCCGGTGCGTCGGGCCGGGCGTGCGGGGGCCGTCAGTTCGGTGCAGGGATCAGGACCTGCGTGATGACGTGGATCACGCCGTTGCTGGCGCGCACGTCGGTGGCGGCGATCGTGGCATCGGGGCTGCCGGCGTCGTCGTCGATCAGCGTCAGCGGCAGCGTGTTGCTCGGCACGGTCAAGTTGCTGCCGCTCAGCAGCGTGGGCACGCTGGCCGGCTTCGGGAGTCCGAGCACGTCGGCCGCGCGGAAGGCGCCCGAGGCCACGTGGTAGCGCAGGATGTTCCCGAGGTTTGGCGACCCCAGCAGGTCGTTGGCGCTGATGCCGAGGCGAGCCAGCAGCGCAGTGAAGGCGTCGTTCGTCGGCGCGAACACGGTGAACGGACCGGCGCTCTGCAGGCCATCGACGGGGCTGTCCAGACCGGCCGTCGTCACGGCGGCCACCAGCGTCGAGAAGGCCGGATTCAGCGTGGCCATCTGCACGACGGTCAGCACACCGGGCGGCACGAGCACCTTGTCGATCACGTGGATCACGCCGTTGCCGGCGTCGACGTCCGGCGTCGTGACACTGGCCGCCACGAGCACCTCGTCGGTGACCGTCACGCCACCGGTCGTGCCGATGGCCAGCGTCGCCGGGGTGCCCTCGAACTCGTACAGCGTCGGCTCGTCGCCGGCGGTCAGCTGCGCGGCGGTCTTGCGCGCCGGCAGCACGTGGTAGCTCAGGATCTTGGCGAGCGTCGGGCCGTCGAGGGCCGCGACCATCGCCGTCGCGTCGGCGAAGCCGAGCGTCGTCGCGAGCGCGTCGAAGGCCGCGTCGGTCGGGGCGAAGACGGTCAGGTTGGCGCTGGTGTCGCTCAGTTCGTCGACCAGCCCCGCCTTGTCGGCGGCCGCGACCAGGGCGGAGAAGCCGCTGGCCGTGGCGACCGAGGCAATGGTCGTCGGCGTTGCGGGAGGATCGTCGTCGTCGCCACCGCCACAGGCGGCCAGGAACGCGACGCAGGAAGTGGCCATCAGGTACTTCAGCCAGCGGTACATCGGTGACTCCTTGATCGAGCTCAACTGCTCGGATGCGGAAGTTACCGAAGAGTTCAGTATCAGAACTAACTGGTCTAAAAGTGACCACACGGTACGTGCGGAATTGCACGACCCGGACGGCAGGCTTCGGACGCGCTACAGCACCACCGCCGACACGCACGCGAAGTAGATGACCAGGCTCAGCACGTCCTGCACGATGGTCGCCAGCGGCCCGCTGCCGTAGGCCGGGTCGGTGCCCAGCCGCGCGAGCGCCCACGGCAGCATCAGCCCGAGCACGGTGGCCAGCGCGCTCGCGCCGGCCAGCGCCAGCCCGACCGCCGCGGCCAGCCGCGCGTCGCCGAACGCGAGCCACACCAGCGGCCACGCCGCGAGCGCCAGCACGAGGCCGATCAGCAGCCCGGTGCGCAGCTCGCCGCCGAGCAGCCGCGCGACGCCGATGCGGCTGAGCGACAGCCCGCGCACGACCACCGCCTCGCTTTGCGTGCCGATCGCGTCGGCCAGGTAGACCAGCGCCGGCACGAAGAACGCGATCGCCGGCACCGCGGCCAGCGCGGCCTCGAAGCGGCTGACGACGAAGGTCGCGACGACGCTGCCGCCGAAGCCCACCAGCAGCCACGGCAGCCGGTGGCGCGCGCGGCGCAGCGGCGGCTCCTCGAGTGCCTCGACAGCGCGTTCGGTCTCGCGCGAGATGCCGGCCAGCCGGTGCAGGTCCTCGACGTGCTCGCGGCGCAGGATGTCCATCAGCGCGGTCGCACCGGCCACGCCGAGCAGGTGGCCGGCCGCATCGACCACCGGCACCGCCGACAGGCCGTGCTCGATCGCCAGCGACACCATCTGCTCGCGGTCGGCATCGGCGCGCACGACCGGCAGGTCGAGCCGCGCGAGCGTGCGCACGCGTGCGTCGTCGGCGCTGGCGAACAGCCGTGCGGTCTCGACGCTGCCGACGAGCCGCCCGGTGTCGTCGACGATGCAGACGATTTCGCCGGGCGGCAGCGCCGCCTCGCGCGCTCGCGCGCGCACGGCGCCGACCGACTCGTCGACCGTGGCGACGAGCCACGGCGGCTCGATGTGGGCGGCGGCGACGTCGAGGTGCGCGCCGGTGGACTCGATCGACGCCATCGGGCGTGCTCCAGGCAGTGGGCGGTCGCGCCGATTCTGCGTGCGCGGCGACGGCAGACGGCGGCACAGCGGCGGGGTCCGCTGTCACGGAACCGTCATCATGTCTCCCTACCTTGAGGGGTCAGATGGGAGAGGAGCGGATCGACATCGTCGAGGTCGGGCGCGGCCGGGGTTGGGTGCGCGTGCGCGTGCGCGGACTGCTGCGCAACGACGTGCTCGCGGCGCGGCTGCATCCGCCGCGCGAGGCCCGCTGGACGGTGAGCGCGGCCACCGGCACGGTGCGCCTCGAGACGGCCGACGCCGCACTGCAGGCGCAGTGGCTCGCGCTGATCGCGCGCGCGCTGCGCGCCGATGTCGCGGCGCGGGCGCCCGCGCCCATGCCCGCGCTGGCGGCGGTGGGTGCCGTCCCGCCA
>NZ_JALBGB010000012.1:0-98811 GCF_022631395.1 Calidifontimicrobium sp. SYSU G02091 | reverse complement strand
ATGCAGTTCGAGAGGGCTTGGCTTGCCGCCCAGCAAAGGCAAGCCGCGTGATGGTCTCGGCTATGGGATCCGGGAAACGCGGGCAAGGTCAAGGGTTGACCTTGAAGGACAAGCGAGTGCCCGCGGGGGAGCGGTTCCACAGTGCGCCCAGCTGCTCGTTCTGGTATTGCAGGCCAAGCCACTTCAGCCCCGACTGTTGCAGCTTGTGGGTGAATTCGAGAGCAACTGCTGCATCGAACTCGGCTTGGGACGTAGGGATGCGCACGGGCCAGCGCTGGCAGCTCTCGAGGAAGAGTCGGTCTGGTGCCTTGGTGCCGGTACGCCGCGGGGTCTTGTTGTGGATGGTGACGATGTAGCGCTCGAGGAGTTGCTTGAACGCGTCGAATGTGAGCGCAGCGTGCTCGGCGCCGTCGTAATTGCGGTCGGATGTGGCCTTACCCAGCGTGGTGCCTGGTGTCCAGTGGATGAAGCGGCTATTGAGGGTTCGGCCGAACCTTTCCACTACCCCCTTGTACCAAGGCGAGCGCGGCGGCGTAAACAGAATGTCGATGCCGAGAGCAAGGCAGGCTTCGCGCACACCGTTCGAAGTCAGGTCGAGCCCGTTGTCGACGACGACCAGGTCCGGAATGCCGAAGGCCTGCCAGCGGACTTGCGGTGATTGGTCCTGCTTGGCCTCATTCACGTCGAACGACAGCTCCTTCGGCAGGATGGCATGCCGCAGTGCGGCGAGCACCGACGCGGCCGACGGTGGTGCAAAGCTGAGGTGGTAGCCAAGAACCAGTCCGCTGTAGTGGTCGATGACCAACGTCAACCAGGGCCGTCCTAGGCGGCTCCCCGTCTTCTCATCGACAAGGTGCACGTCGCACAGAAAATGGTCGACTTCGACACGCTCGAGCGCTCGTACGGTGGTCACTCCAGCGGAGCGAGGCTTGCGTTTGAGGTCGGCTGCCTGGCGTCCAAATCGCGCACGCATCAGCTCGTAACGGTCGACGCCGAGGGCGACTTGCCGCACGGTTTCGCGGGACATGGCGAGAGGTTCGAGATTCACGGTCATGCTTTGTCCTCAGAACTGCTTCGTTGCTTGCTGCGGGCCTTCTTCTTCAGTGAGGCCTCATTGGTCTGAATGAAGGGGTCCACGAGCTCCTCGACGCCCTCCTTGGTCACGAAGCTCACATAGCCCGCGTCGCGGGCGGTTCTCGCCAGCGCGAGGTTGGTGATGCCGTGCAGCGTCGCTCCCTGGTACGCTCCGAGCAACGTCTGAATGTGCTCGCGCAGACGCGCCTTGAGGTCGTCCGAGAACCTACGTGGCGTGCGCTTGCGGATGACCGCGGCGTCCTGCATGAAGACGGACGTGTCGTAGCCTGAGCCCACGTAGCGCCTCATCCATCGATAGACGGAGTGCGGGGAAGGTGGGTCCGGGTCTTTGAGGCGCTCGGCCACTTCCGCAATCAAGGTCTTCAGCTGCGGGTTCTTCGGACCGATGGGGAAGTACTCCGCGGCAGCTCGGCCGTACGCGACCCTGCGCAGCACCCGCTTGCGCTCGTCGTCGCTCATCGTTGCGTACGTCGGTTGCCGCGATGGTTGGTGACTTTCCGGTGGGAGCTGAACGGGTTCGAGCTTGCCCGCCATCCGCATGGACACCAGCGCCTGGAGGTCGAATTGCACCTCCGTCTTTCGCAACGGACACATCAGGGTCACGGTGCCGTTGTCGTCGATGGACTTCACCACCTGCAGTTGGCCGTTGAGGCGCAGCTCGGTCCCGCGTTCGATTGGAAATGGAGGCGTCTTCACGAGCGTGGCCTCCAGATGCGTGTCGCGGTGCACAAGAGCGCCGTTTCGAGGTCTGCCTCCAGCAAGTGGTCCCACAGCATCCGATACACGCCACCAAGTCCGCCGGTGCCGGCGGGTTCGAACAGGTCCTGCAGCAGGATGTCTGTTCGCTCGCCGACGAACTCGAGCACGCCGCGCTGGAATGCCGGCGACACGGGCCACTGGGCATAGCGCTTCAGCAGCCGCAGGTTCTGGATGCGAAAGCCCTTGCGAATCGCCGTGGCGTCACGAATCTCGAACTCGTAGCCCTGCTCAGCAAAGCTATCGCGAGCGATTTCGAGCTTGGCCGCCAACTCCGGCTCCAGGTTCGTGACGTCGTGCTTGAACTCGCGGTACCCGATGCGGCCGTCTCTGCGGGTGAAACGGACGTCAGGCGTATAGGACACCGTGCGGCCGCCGCCCATCACGAACTGGAAGGTCTGCGGCTGCACCTCGACAGAGACGATGTCAGGGTCGGCAATCAGCTCGAGCAGTCCGTCGTACTCGACGAGAGACTCGGCGCCCAACTGCCCCACCGCCTTGGGCGAAGTGGCCACGACCAAGGTGCGCAGCCGACCGGCATTCGAGAGCGTTCGCGTGGCTGTCTTGACTTTTGCCACGGCGTCATCCCCTCGAGGCCAAGGAGGCGCGGCGCCTCACCGGTGATTGACCGCCGGCCGCCTGCGTCCGTCTTGTTCTCGCCGGAATCGGCCGGTTGCGGGACGCGGCTATCGACAAGGGCACTAGGGCACACACCCTATGCGGCCGGCACGTAAATGGTCAAGGAAAACGAGCGCATGCTCACCGGCGGCTTCTATGCCGAGGTCACCCTGGGCTACGACGCTTCCATCGCCCAAGAAAAGGGCGGGCGCCCCTTTGGCGTTGAGTCACTACGAGCCATCCAACTATCGAAGCGCGAGGTGCTAGACGTGTTGGCCAAGGGGCGAGAGCAGTTCACCACTACCGAGTGGCGCGACCTGCTCTTACGCAGCGTCGGGTTTGAACCGCAAGCTTTGTCCGAGCGCGCCCAGGACGCATTGCTGCTACGCATCGTTCCCTTCGTCGAGCGCAACTACAACCTCGTCGAGCTAGGTCCCCGGGGTACAGGCAAGTCGCACCTCTTTCAGCAGGTATCGCCCTACGCACACCTCATCTCAGGAGGAAAAGCGACCGTTGCTCGCATGTTCGTCAACAACGCTACCGGCCAGCGCGGGCTGGTTTGCCAGTACGACGTGGTGTGCTTCGACGAGGTATCTGGCGTGTCTTTCGACCAGAAGGACGGCGTCAACATCATGAAGGGGTACATGGAGAGCGGCGAGTTTTCCCGGGGTAAGGAGAGCATCCGCGCCGACGGTTCGATTGTGCTAGTCGGAAACTTCGACGTGGACGTGGAGCATCAACAGCGCATCGGCCATCTGTTCGGTCCGCTGCCGCCCGAGATGCGAGACGACACGGCATTCATGGACCGCATTCATTGCTTCCTACCCGGCTGGGATGTGCCAAAGCTGCATCCGACCTTGTTCACCTCGCACTTCGGCTTGGTGAGTGACTTCCTGTCCGAGTGCTTTTCTCAATTACGCAGCCAAAGCCGAGTCTCGACGCTGCAAGGGCGCGTGCGTTGGGGCGCAGCTCTTTCTGGTCGCGACCTCAACAGCGTCAACAAGACGGTAAGTGGACTGCTAAAGCTCCTGTACCCTGGCTCGAACATTCCGGTCAGTGACGAAGACCTGGAGTGGGCAGTGCGCCTGGCTCTCGAGGTGCGCCGCCGGGTCAAGGAGCAGCAAAAGCGCATCGGCGCCGCTGAGTTCCGCAATACCCACTTTAGCTACACGCTTGGTGCCGAAGGTGTCGAAAAGTTCGTCGCCACACCCGAGCAGCAGAGCCAAGGCGGTATTGGAGATGAGCCTCTCGAGTGCGGTCAGGTGTGGGTGCTAAGTCCTGGCGGAGACGAAGAGCACCCGGGACTCTTCCGGCTTGAGGTCAACGAGGGCCCCGGCAGCGGCGTACGCGTGCTGAACAACCCTGTTCCTGCCGCCTTCAAAGAGTCCATCCGTTGCGCCGAGCAGAACTTGTACGCTCGCGCACAGCAATTGGTCGGTGACCGAGACCCTCGGTCTCACGAGTTCTCGGTTCAGCTGCGCGGCTTTGATGCCGCAAGGAGTGGCGCCAAGACTGGCGTGGGTGCGCTTATTGCAATGGCCAGCGCGCTGCTGAAAAAGTCGGTCCGCGGGGGACTGGTGGTCGTCGGCGAAGTAACGCTCGGCGGCACCATCGAGCCAGTTCACAACGCGGTCACGTTGGCCGAAATCGCTGTAGAGAAGGGCGCCAAGGCGCTGTTGCTCCCGGTTTCCTGCCGCCGCCAGCTGTTTGACCTCTCTGATGAAATGGCAACCAAGCTGGACATTGAGTTCTACCAGGACGGCCGAGACGCTCTCTTGAAGGCGCTGGTCGACTAGAAAGAACCGGCTTAGGAGTCAGGTGTTTTGCAGTAGCGCCTTGGGGTGGCGCATCGCCAGCGCACCGTACGCATAGCACCTGGGGACCAATAAATTCCCCAGATTAGGCATGTTCGCAAAGCGACTTGTATGCGTGGGCAACGCCGGTTGCAGATGTTGGCAAGAAGCCTTGCAAGCGTCGGCTTTCTGGCTTGCGGTCGTTGGCAGCAGTTGCTAGCGGCGTTTCCAGGGAAAGCTTGCATCAACACGCGCTGCGACCGTGAGGCGCATTGGCCTATGATTAACTTTACATAATACACATCGTCGCGCATCCCACAATGAGAACGGCAGGTGAATCATGGACTTGCGCCTGTTCTCAATCGACCAAGTACCGCGATCCATCCCACTGTGGGACGCGATCCTCGATGACCTGGGACGCCCATCGCCCGAACGCGTGGCCCAGGCGCTGGACGTCGGACGCAGCACCGTCTACCGCTGGAACCGCACCGGCAACGCTCCGCGCGTGGCCTGCCTGGCGCTGTTCTGGCTGACCCGCTGGGGCCGCTCCGAGATCGACGGGCGCGCCGTCAACGACGCGCGCATGGCCACCGGACTGGCCCAAGCGCTGCACGCCGAGCGCAACGGCTTGCGCGCACACATCGCCCAACTGACCGCCGAGCGCGACCGTCTGCGCCAGCTGCTCGGGCGCTTCGAGCAGCTCGTCAACGCGCGCCGCACCGCCCTGAACGCACCCGCCGGGGATGAGGGCCAAGGTCGTCGGGAGTCTCAAAGTGAGACGTTTCGGACGGTGTTACTAGTACCGTCCTCGGGTCAGGTGGAGGACTGCCACGGGGGTGGGCTCTTAGAACGCGCGCAACCGTTGGAGCCGTTCGCAGCCGACGCCGCCGCGATCGATGCGTCGGCGTGCCGCGACGGTTGCAAGGCTTGTTCGACGAGGCTTCCGCGGCCTTCGGCCGGCTGTACTGGGGCTGCCGCCCCAGCCCCCGCCTTGAACCGCGCTGCAGCGGTCGGCGGCGCTTGGCACGCGCGTCGTACTGCCACCGTTGCCCCGCCACAGCCCGCGCAGGCGCCGGCGCAGCCGGGGGCGGCCCTCCGGCCGCCCCCGGCCCGCGCCGAGCCCGCGCGGGCCACCAGCGCCGCGCCAGCGCGCTACACGCCTCGCACCAAGGCCGACCCCTTCGCCGCCATGCGCGACGCCCTCACGCGCGCGCAGTGACGCTCCAACCCGCACCGAACCACGCCCATGACGACCCGCCAGCACCAACACCGCCGCGCCCTGCCGCTCGGGGACCACCCCCTGCCCACCCCGCACTGCTATTCCTGGCTGCCGCCCGAGGAGTTCCTACGCCACGCCCTGGCCAGCTACTACAGCGCCTGCCGATTCGTCGACGCAGCCTACCGGGTTTTCCCCGACGACCCCTACCGCCCAAGCCAGTGGCTCGAGGAACTGACCAACATCATCACCCTGCGCCTACAGGTTGCAGCGCACGAAGCCGGAATACCCCACTTTGCTTCCGCTTCTGAACAACTTGCAGGGTATCTCGAAATACAGCCACCAACCCCGGAAATACCCCGAGAAAATACACATCGTCGCGTATTCATCCGAACGGATCCGTCGACGCTCAACAGCCGCTGGTTGACCAACATCAACGCGCCGGCACGGCCGATCCTCAGAATCGACCGGCGTGAGACCCGACGTCCACAGACCCCGATGAAACCCGCCATCCGGCACGACGCGCTGACGCTGGGGCCGCTGGCCTTGCCCGGCGATCTGGCGAGCCCGCCGGCGCCGGCGGGTTTGGTGCTGTTCGTCCACGGCAGCGGCAGCAGCCGCCTGAGCCCGCGCAACCGCTACGTCGCCGAGGTGCTGCAACAGCGCGGGCTGGCGACGCTGCTGTTCGACTTGCTCACTGCCGACGAGGCCGACGACCGGCGCAAGGTGTTCGACATCGACCTGCTGACGGACCGCGTCGGCGACGCGCTCGACGCGGTGCGGCACCAGCGCCCGGACCTGGCGGCGCTGCCGGTGGGCCTGTTCGGGGCCAGCACCGGGGCCGCCGCGGCGCTGCGCCTGGCGGCGGCACGCCCGCAGGCGATCGCTGCCGTCGTGTCGCGCGGCGGCCGGCCCGACCTGGCGCTGCACGAGCTGCCCCGCGTGCAGGCGCTGACGCTGCTGATCGTCGGCGGCGACGACGACGTCGTGCTCGAGCTCAACCGCGAGGCGCTGGCGGCGCTGCGCTGCCACAAGCGCCTCGACGTCGTGCCCGGCGCGACGCACCTGTTCGAGGAGCCGGGCACGCTCGAAACGGCGGCGCGCCACGCGGCCGAGTGGTTCGTCGAACGCCTGCGAAAGGATGCGCCGCGATGAAGGACCGCTTTGCCGACCGCACCGAGGCCGGCCGCCTGCTCGCGCGGCGGCTGGCCACGATGGCGCTGGAGCCGCCGATCGTCGTGCTCGCCCTGCCACGCGGTGGTGTGCCGGTGGCCGCCGAAGTGGCGCGTGCGCTGCATGCGCCGCTGGACCTGCTGCTCGTGCGCAAGATCGGCGTGCCGTGGCAGCGCGAGCTCGCGCTGGCAGCCGTCGTCGACGGCGACGAGCCGCAAGTCGTGATCGACGAGGAGGTGCAGCGCCTGTGCGGCGCCGACCGCGCCTACATCGACGCGCAGGCCACGCACGAGCTGGCCGAGATCGAGCGCCGTCGGCGCGTCTACCTGCGCGGGCGCGCCCCGCTGTCGGTCGCGGGAGCGACGGCGATCGTCATCGACGACGGCATCGCCACCGGCACGTCGGTGCGCGCGGCGCTGAAGGCGCTGCGCCGGCGCCAACCCAAGCGACTCGTGCTCGCGGTGCCGGTGGCGCCGTCGGACACGCTGGCTGCGCTGCGCGCCGAGGTCGACGACATCGTGTGCCTCGCCGAGCCGTACCCGTTCCACGCGATCGGGCTGCACTACGACGATTTCCACCAACTCGACGACGCCGAGGTGCTCGCCGCCCTCGACGCCGTCGGCCCGACCCCGGAAGCAGGAGAACACTGAATGGACACCTTGTGGATCGTCACCGCCAACGCGGCGAAGGCGCGTGTGTGCGAGCGGCAGGCCGACGGCAGCCTGGTCGAGGTCGCCGACTTCGTCCACCCCGAAAGCCGCCAGCCGGGCCGCGAGCTCGACGACGACCGCCCCGGGCGCACCGAGCTGAGCCTGGGCAGCCACCAGCGCGGCCACAGCGCCTACGAGCCGCCGACCGACGTGCATGCGAAGGAGCACGAGCGCTTCGCGCGGGAGCTGGCGGCACGGCTCGACGACGCCATCGCACAAGGGCGCTGCGGCAGGCTGGCGCTGTTCGCGTCGCCGGCGTTTCTCGGCCTGCTGCGCGCGCAGCTCGGCGACGCCGCCGCGAAAGCCGTGCGCGTCAGCGAGCCGGTCGACCTGACGGCCTTGCCGCTGCACGAGCTGCGCGGGCGCGTCGACGCGCTGCTCAAGCAGGCCGGCTGAGCGCGATGGACGCGGCGCCGCCGGCGCCCGCCCCCGCCGACAACGCCGACATCGCGGCGCTGCTGCGCGAGATGGCCGACCTGCTCGACGCGCAGGGCGGCAACCCGTACCGTGCCCGCGCGTACCGGCACGCGGCCGACACCGTCGCGGCGCTGCCCGAGAGCGTGCGCCGCGTGTTCGAGCGCGAGGGATTGGCCGGGCTCGACGCCCTGCCCGGCGTCGGCCCCGGCATCGCCGCGGCGATCGCCGAGATGCTGGCCTGCGGGCGCTGGGGCAAGCTCGAGCGGCTGCGCGGCGACGTCGATGCCGAGGCCGTGTTCCGCACGGTCCCCGGCATCGGCCCCGAGCTCGCGCGGCTGATCCACGACGAGCTGGGCGTCGACACCCTCGAGGCGCTCGAGGTCGCCGCTCACGACGGACGCCTCGAGCGGCTGCCGCGCGTCGGCCCCCGCCGTGCCGCGGCGCTGCGCGCCGCGCTGACGGCGCTGCTCGACCGTCGCCGCGCGCTGCGCCGCGGCGCGCGCGCGGCCGTCGCGGGCGAGCAGCCGCCGGTCGAAGCGCTGCTCGATGTCGACCGCGAATATCGCGAAGCCGCGGCGGCCGACCGCCTGCCCAAGATCGCGCCACGCCGCTTCAACCCGAGCGGCGAGGCGTGGCTGCCGGTGCTGCACACGCAGCGCGGCGACTGGCACTTCACGGCGCTGTACTCCAACACGGCGCGCGCGCACGAGCTCGGCCGCACGCGCGACTGGGTCGTGATCTACGCCGAGGACCGCGACCACGCCGAGCGCCCCTACACCGTCGTCACCGCCACCGCCGGCCCGATGGCCGGCCGGCGCGTCGTGCGCGGGCGCGAGAGCGAATGCCGCGAGGTGGCGGCCGGGGCCTGACGGCGCGCCGGCGCCGCGCCACGGCACTTGACCGACATCAACGCCGGCGCCCGCCGAGCGCATACAGTCCACCCCGGTCGGGCCGCCCCCGCGGCCCAGGAGCACGATCATGGGAGAAAGACTCGACGCCGGCGCGATCTGCACGCGCCTGGTGACCTTCGCCGAGCGCGCGATGCCCGTCAACGAGGCGGCTCAGCTGATGCGCAGCCACCACGTCGGATGCCTCGTCGTCACCGACGACACGCCCGCCGGGCGCGTGCCGGTGGGCATCCTCACCGACCGCGACATCGTGACTGCCGTCGTGGCCAAGGACGTCGATCCGCGCACGCTGCGCGTCGAAGACGTGATGAGTGCGGACCTGGTCGTCGTGCCCGAGGACGCGTCGGTGATCGACCTGCTGCGCACGATGCGCAGCAAGGGCCTGCGCCGACTGCCGGTGGTCGACGCCCAGGGGCTGCTGGCCGGTCTGGTCACGCTCGACGACTTGCTGGGCATCATCGCCGAGGAACTGCGCGCGACGGTGGCCGCGATCGAGGCCGAACAGGCGCGCGAGACGCGCATGCGGCGCTGAGCGGGAGGGCTGCGGAACGATGGCGTTCGAACGACTCCACCGCTTCGCAGGCCGCCTCGTGATGGTCGGCTTCGGCAGCATCGGCCAGGGCGTGCTGCCGCTGTTGCTGCGCCACATCGAGATCGCGCCGGCGCAGATCACGATCGTGACACCCGGCGACGATGGCCACGAGATCGCGCGCGAGTACGGTGTCGCGATGGTCGATGCCGCGCTGACGCCGGCCAACTACGACGCGGTGCTGTCCCCGCTGCTCGGTGCGGGCGACTTCCTGCTCAACCTCTCGGTCGACGTCAGCAGCGCGGCGCTGATCGCGTGGTGCCAGCCGCGCGGCGTGCTGTACCTCGATACGGTCTCCGAGCCGTGGGCCGGCACCTACGACGGCGGCGACCTGCCGGCCGAGCAGCGCACCAACTACGCGATGCGCGAGGAATCGCTCGCGCTGCGACGCGCCGGTGCCCCGACGGCGGTCATCACCCACGGCGCGAACCCGGGGCTGGTGTCGCACTTCGTCAAGCAGGCGCTGCTCGACATCGCGCGCGACACCGGCGTCCACACACCGACCCCACGCTCGCGCGAGGGCTGGGCGCGTCTCGCGCAGCAGCTCGGCGTGCGCGTGATCCACGTCGCCGAGCGCGACACGCAGGTCGGCACGCGACCGAAGGCGGTCGGCGAGTTCGTCAACACGTGGTCGGTCGACGGCTTCGTCGGCGAGGGGCTGCAGCCCGCCGAACTGGGCTGGGGCACGCACGAGCGCCACTTCCCGAGCGACGGCGAGCGCCATGCGAGCGGCTCGCAGGCGGCGAT
Source organism: Calidifontimicrobium sp. SYSU G02091 (assembly GCF_022631395.1). Lineage (NCBI taxonomy): Bacteria > Pseudomonadati > Pseudomonadota > Betaproteobacteria > Burkholderiales > Sphaerotilaceae > Azohydromonas > Calidifontimicrobium sp. SYSU G02091. Next base: position 88,789 of record NZ_JALBGB010000012.1, on the reverse strand, counting down.
CTACCTGAAGCGCCCGGGCGCCAGCACGCGCGTGCGCAGCTGGACGCCGGCCGCCGGGCCGCAGCACGCGTTCCTGATCACGCACGCCGAAGCGATCTCGATCGCCGACTACCTGACGCTCGGCGACCCGGCGCGGCCCGCGTACCGGCCGACCGTGCACTACGCGTATCACCCCTGCGACGACGCCGTGCTGTCGATCCACGAGCTCGCCGGCCGCAACTGGCGCGTGCAGCCGCGCAAACGCATCCTGAAGGACGACATCGCCGCGGGCGCCGACGTGCTCGGCGTGCTGCTGATGGGTCACGCGCGTGGCGCGTACTGGTACGGCTCGCGGCTGTCGATCGAGCAGGCGCGCGCGGCGTGCCCGCACAACAGCGCGACGAGCCTGCAGGTGACGGTGGCGGTGCTGGCCGGCGTCGTGTGGGCGATGCAGCACCCCGACCGCGGCGTCGTCGAGCCCGACGAGCTGCCGCACGACGAAATCCTCGCGTGGTGCCGCCCGTACCTGGGCGAGGTGTTCGGCGTCTACACCGACTGGACGCCGCTCGCCGACCGCGGCTGGCTGTTCGACGAGGACGTCGACCGCGACGACCCCTGGCAGTTCAAGAACTTCCGCGTCGCGTGACGCGCGACGCGCATCGCGCGCGTCTCAGGGGCCGGGCGCGTCGTCGGCGAGCGGCTCGGCGTCGTCGCCCCAGCCGTCGTCGGCGGCGTCGGCCACGCCACCGCCCTCCCCGAGCCCGATGCGGTCGAGCGGGCGGCACACGCGCCGGCGCAGCGCACGCAGGCGGTCCGACGCCTCCATCGCGGCGACGACGGCCTGCGGATTGGTCATCAGGGCGAACGGGTTGCTCACGACACGCGGGCTGTGCATCACAACCTCCGACGATGTCACCAACGGTGTGAATGCACTCTAGGCGTGACGCGCTCGCGCGCGCAGTCGGTCAGCGCCCAAGGATCGTGTCGGATTTCTTCCGACACGCCGGCACGCGCGCCGCTCAGCGGCCGGTGGGCGCGGCCAGCTGCCGCGCGAGCGCCTCGCGGCCCGCTTCGCGCGCGAAGTCGGCGGCGTCGAGGTCGCGCTGGTTGCGCAGCCGGCGGTCGGCGCCGCGCTGCAGCAGCAACGCGACACTGCGCTCGCTGCCGTAGCGTGCGGCCATCATCAGCGGCGTCGTGCCGTTGGGACTGCGCGCATCGACGGGCGCGCCGCGGTCGAGCAGCAGTTCGACGGCCTGCGGCTCGGGGCCGGTGGCGGCGTAGTGGATCGGCGACCAGCCTTCCTGGTGCACGCGTGCGCCGCGCTCGAGCAGGCGGCGCATCCAGCCGACCTGGCCGCGCAGCGCGGCCATCATCAGCGGGGTCTCGCCGACGCCGTTGACGGCGTCGACCTGCAGTTGCGGATGCGCCCACAGCGCTTCGGCCACCGCCGGCGCCGGCTGGCGCAGCGCGAGGAAGAACGCCACCTGGCCTTCCGGGTTGCGGCTGTTGGGGTCGAAGCCGCGCTGCAGCAGCGCGGTGACGGTACGCGCGTCGTCGCGCTCGAGGGCCGCGAAGAAGTCTTCGTAGGCACCGGCTCTGGCGATCGAAAACCATGTCGCCAGAACCATCAAAACACCAAACTTAAACAGATACTTTAACTTCATCGTGTCACCCCTGCGTGCGCCGGCAGACCAAAGAGGCGCTCGAAATTGGCGCTTGTGACGGCCGCGACGTGCTCGACGCTCACCCCCCGCTCGGCCGCCAGCCGCGCCGCGACGTGCGGCACCAGCGACGGATCGTTGACCTTGCCGCGGTGCGGCACCGGCGCAAGGTAGGGGCTGTCGGTCTCGATCAGCAGGCGGTCGTCGGGCACGAAGCGCGCGACGGCGCGCAAGTCGTCGGCGTTGCGGAACGTCACGATGCCCGAGAACGAGATGTAGAAGCCCATCTCGAGCGCGGCGCGCGCGACCTCGACCGTCTCGGTGAAGCAGTGGAACACGCCGCCGGCGGCGTCGCCGCCCTCCTCGCGCAGGATCGCCAGCGTGTCGGCGCTGGCGCTGCGCGTGTGGATCACGAGCGGCTTGCCGCTGGCGCGCGCGGCGCGGATGTGCACGCGGAAGCGCTCGCGCTGCCACGCCATGTCGGCGACGGTGCGCTCGCCGAGGCGGTAGTAGTCGAGCCCGGTCTCGCCGATCGCGACGACGCGCGGCCGCGCGGCGAGCGCGAGCAGGTCGTCGACCGACGGCTCGCGCACGCCCTCGTTGTCGGGATGCACGCCGGCGCTGGCCCAGAAGTTGTCGTAGCGCAGCGCGAGCGCGTGCACGGTGTCGAATTCCTCGAGCGTCGTGCAGATCACGAGCGCGCGGTCGACGTGCGCGGCGGCCATCGCCGCGCGGATCGCGTCGATGCGCCCGTGCAGTTCGGGAAAGCTCAGGTGGCAGTGCGAGTCGGCGTACATCGGGAAGGGGGCCGGCGCGGCGGCGCGGCATCACCTCGGGGACACCCCGCCCGCGCGGGGTTCAGAGCGTCTGCGTCGGCTTGTTCGACGAGATCATCGTGCCGAGCAGTTCCTCGATCTTGAGCTTCAGCAGCCGCGTCTTCTCGTCGCTGGGGAAGCGCACGCCGACACCCTGCGTGCGTCCGCCCGACGCGTTGGCCGGCGTGATCCAGCCGACCTTGCCGGCCACCGGGTAGCGCTGCGGGTCGTCGGGCAGCGTGACGAGCAGGTACACGTCGTCGCCGAGGCGGTACTCGCGCGTCGTCGGCACGAACAGTCCGCCGTCGGTCATCACCGGGATGTAGGCGGCATACAGCGCGCTCTTGTCGCGGAACACGAGCTGGATCACGCTCGGCCGCGCAGGCGAGCCGGCGGGAGCCAGTGCACCGGGGCGGGTCGGGGCGGGATCGTTCATCGAGCGGCGAGTGTAGCGGTGCCTGCCCGGCCGCGCGGCGCCGAGGTCGTGAAGCAGCCGCGGCCCTGCGCGACGAGCGACTCGATCAGCAACGGCGCGTGCCAAGGGTGCTCGGCGTGGCGCGCGACGCGCTGCAGCGTCTTCGCCCACGCCGCCAGCGCCGGCATCGACGCCCCGCCCGGCAGGCTGCCAGCGGAAAAGAAACGCGGTGCGGCACCCGCCCCGACGACGAGCAGGTCGTGCGCGAGCTTGTGCAGCACGTCGACGACCCGCTCGACGCTGCAGCCGGCGAACACGCCGGCGTCGCCGCGCGCCACCGCACCCGGCACGCGCTGCCAGCGTTCGGCGTCGAAGCCGTCGGCGCGCAGCGCGAGCACCTCCTGCGGACGCCCGCCAGCGGCGGCGAGCAGCACGTCGGCGCCGGCCACCCCCTGCGACTGCAGCCACGCCATGGCCGCGTCGCGCGCGGGCAGCGCGAGCGCGATGCGCTGGCAGCGGCTGCGGATCGTCGGCAGCAGTGCGTCGGGGTCGGCGCAGGTCAGCAGCAGCCGCACGCCGGCGGGGGGCTCCTCGAGCGTCTTGAGCAGCGCATTGGCGGCCACCGTGTTCATCGCCTGCGCCGGGTGCAGCATGAGCACCTTGCCGCGCCCGCGGGTGGCGGTCGTGCGCGTCCAGTCGATCGCCTGGCGCACCTCGTCGACGCGGATCTCGCGGCTGGGCTTGGCCTTGGCGGCCTTGACAGCGCCGTCGTCGGCCTCGTCGTCGCCTGCCGCAGCCGCCGCCCCGAGCGCGTCGCGCAACGCCGCCGGCGCCAGCACGCGCAGGTCGGGGTGCGCGCGCGACGCGAGCAGCCGGCAGCCGGCGCACTGCCCGCACGGACGCGGGCCGGACTCGGCCTCGCACAGCCCGTGCTGCGCAAGCGCCAGCGCCAGTTCGAACTGGCCGACGCCTTCGGGACCGTGGATCAGCAGCGCGTGCGCGCGCAGCGCGGCCGCGCGCTCGAGCGGCGCGACCAGCCACGGCAGCAGCGGCGGCGCGGCGCTCACCCGAGCCGCTCCGTCGCGGCGCGCTCGACACGCGCCCACACGGCGGCGAGTTCACCGTCGGCGGCGATGCGCACGAAGCGCGCCGGTGACTGCGCCGCGCGCGCCGCGTAGCCGTCGCGCACGCGCGCGAAGAACGCCGCGTCCTGGCGCTCGAAGCGGTCGGGTGCGCGCGCCGCCGCGCGCCGCTCGGCGGCGACGGCCGGGTCGAGGTCGAACCAGAACGTCAGGTCGGGCTGGCGCCCGGGGTGCACCCAGCCCTCGAGCGTGCGCAGCACGTCGAGGTCGAAGCCGCGCCCGCCGCCCTGGTAGGCGAAGGTCGCGTCGGTGAAGCGGTCGCACAGCACGGTGGCGCCGCGCGCGAGCGCCGGCTCGATCGTCGTCTGCAGGTGGTCGCGACGCGCGGCGAAGACGAGCAGCGTCTCGGTCAGCGCGTCCATTGGCCGGTGCAGGATCAGCTCGCGCAGCGCCTCGGCCAGTTCGCTGCCGCCGGGCTCGCGCGTGAGCACGACGTCGTGGCCGCGCGCGCGCAGCCACTGTTCGAACGTCGCGAGGTGTGACGACTTGCCGGCACCGTCGATGCCCTCGAACGTGATGAACAGGCCGCGCGGCATGGAAGGCGAAATCCCTCAGCGCTGCCCGCGCTGGTAGCGGTTGACGGCGCGATTATGGTCTTCGAGCGTCTCGCTGAAGACGCTCGAGCCGTCGCCGCGCGCGACGAAGTACAGCGCCTTCGTCGGCTCGGGGTTCACCGCGGCGCGCAGCGACGCAAGCCCCGGCATCGCGATCGGCGTCGGCGGCAGCCCGGCGCGCGTGTAGGTGTTGTACGGGCCGTCGGTCTCGAGGTGGCGGCGCGTCAGGTTGCCGTCGAACGCCTCGCCGAGCCCGTAGATCACGGCCGGGTCGGTCTGCAGCCGCATGCCGATGCGCAGCCGGTTGACGAACACGCCGGCGACGAGGCGCCGGTCGGCCTCGACGCCGGTTTCCTTCTCGACGATCGACGCGAGGATCAGCGCCTCGTCGGGCGACTTCAGCGGCAGCCCGTCGGCCCGTGCCGCCCACGCGGCGTCGAGGTGGCGCTGCATCGCCGCGTGCGCGCGCTTGAGCACCGTCAGGTCGCTGACGCCGCGGCTGTACAGGTACGTGTCGGGAAAGAACCAGCCCTCGGCGGGCTTGCCCGGCGCACCGATCGCCGCCATCACGTCGGCGTCGCTCAGTCCGGCGATCGTCGGGCGCAGGTTCGGCGCGGCGGCGAGAGCGGCGCGGAACTGGCGGAAGGTCCAGCCCTCGATCAGCCGCACGGCTTCGAGCACCTCGTCGCCGCGCACCATCTTGCCCAGCAGCTCGCGCGGCGTGACGCCGGTGTGGACCTCGTAGCTGCCGGCACGGATGCGCGGCGCGTCGCCCGACCAGCGGAACCACTGGTACAGCAGTTCCGGCGAGGTGCGCACGCCGGCGTCGACCCAGGCCTGCGCGACGGCGCGCGGCGAGGTGCCGCGCTCGATCGACACCTCGACGACCGGCTGCGCGAGCGGCAGCGGCCGCTGCAGCCACCAGGCCGCGATGCCAGCCGCCGCGGCGGCGAGCAACGCAGGCACGGCCAGCGCGACGAGCAGCCAACGCCACTTCATGCGCGCCCCGCGCCGACGCCCCTGCCGATCGTGTGCCCCATTGCGGCTGATGATAATCGTCGCCATGACGACCACCGTCTCACCCGCCGCTGCCGTGCTGCCGATGCCGATGATCCCCGCCGACGGCGCCGTCGCGCTGACGCACTGGGGCCTGATCTCGGCACAAGGCGCCGACGCGGCGCGCTTCCTGCACAGCCAGCTGACGCAGGACGTCGAGCACCTCGACAGCGGCCACGCGCGGCTGGCCGGCTACTGCTCGGCCAAGGGGCGGCTGCTGGCGACGTTCGTCGTCTGGCGCCCGCAGCCCGAGGAGGTGTTTCTCGCGTGCAGCGCCGACGTGCTGCCAGCCACGCTGAAGCGGCTGTCGATGTTCGTGCTGCGCGCCAAGTGCAAGCTCGCCGACGCCGGCGCCGCGTGGCGACTCGTCGGGCTGGCCGGACCGTCGGCGCTCGCGTGGGCCGGCGCGGCGTGGCCCGCGGCACCGTGGCGCCTCGCCGAGACGCCAGCCGGGCGGCTGATCCGCCTGCCCGACGCCGCCGGCAGCGTCCGCGCGCTGCTCGTGCAGCCGGCCGGCGACGCGCTGCCGGACCTGCCTGCGCTGCCGCTCGCGCAGTGGCAGGCGCTCGAGGTCGCCAGCGGCGTGCCCACCGTCACTGCGGCGACGGTCGAGCAGTTCGTGCCGCAGATGGTCAACCTCGAACTCGTGGGCGGCGTGAACTTCCAGAAGGGCTGCTACCCCGGCCAGGAGGTCGTCGCGCGCAGCCAGTACCGCGGCACGCTCAAGCGCCGCGCCTTCCTGTGGCGCAGTGACGCGCCGGCCGCGGCCGGGCAGGAGGTGTTCGCCGTCGACGACCCGTCGCAGCCGGCCGGGATGGTCGTCAACGCGGCATCGCTCGAAGGAATCGGCCACCTCGCGCTGTTGGAGGTCAAGCTCGCCGCGCTCGGTCAGTCGCTGCACCTGGGTGTCCCCGGCGGCCCGGCGTTGTACCGCCTCACGATGCCGTACCCAGTGCCGCTCGAGGCGTCGTGACCGCGGTCGACCCCAGCGCGCGCGGCCGGTGCCTGTTCGTCTACTACCGCGTGCCCGCGCCGCGGCTCGAGGCAGCGGCCGCCGCCGCGCGGGCGCTGCAAGCCGACCTGGTTGCGCGCCACCCCGGGCTCGAGGCGGCACTGCTGCGCCGGCCCGAACTGCGCGACGGCGACGCGACCCTGATGGAGACCTACGCGGCCCCGGCCGGCGTCGACGACGCGCTGGCCGCCGAGATCGCGCGCCTCGCTGCGGCAGCCGGGCTGCCGCAGCCGCGCCACGTCGAGGTATTCGAGCCGCTGACCTGATGGTGCGGCGCCGCGCGTCGGCCAGGAGTCGGCGGCGCCACGTCAGCGCATCAACAGCAGGCTGGGCAAGGGCACGCTGACGATGCGCGGATCGTCGGTGGCCGGCTCGTCACCGAGCGTGACGATTAAGCCGAACGGTGCGTTGTAGTGCGCCTTCTCGATGAAAGCGCGCAGACCGCGTGTGTCCTCGTGCGTGATGCTGCGGCGGTACTTCACCTCCACCGGGATTCGCTGCTCGCCGATGGTCAGCACGTAGTCCACCTCCGGCTCGGCGCCGCGTTCCGGGAAGTAGGCCACGTCGAGGTTGACGATGGATTTGAAGAAGTGCCCGACCACGCTTTCGGCGATGCGTCCAGCCAGGTCGGCCAGATGGGGCGCCGCGCCCAGCCCAGCCACATCGATGGGAACCGACTCCTGCAGCCAAGCGGCGCGCAGGCTGTGGTCGGACAAAACGAGCTTGGCAGGCGACTTGTGTTTCTTGAGTCGCAGCTCGAGTGGTTCGATGAGCCGCACGAGCAGTGCACCGTCGAGGAACTTCAAGTACTGCAAGATCCGCTGCCAGCCAACATCGGTGTCGAGCGCACGGCGGATCTCGTCCACGTACATCGCCTGTCGAGGCGACTGCCCGACGTAGCGACAGGCGAGCCGGAACACTTCCTCCAGCAGATGCTCGTCTCGCTTGACGCCGCGACTGCCTAAGCGCAGGTCGTGCTGGATCGCTCGCCTGACGACGGTTTCGACGAGTTGGTCGGCCACTCGCTCCCAGGGCTCGTCCGCAGCCTTGTGCGCGACCGGATAGCCACCACGCTGCGAAAACAATGCGAAGGCGCGATCGCGCAAAGCGCGGTGTGCCTCCCCATGACTGCGCAACCCGGCCCAGAACGCCTTGTCCTTGAGGGGCCCGAGCCCGTTCGGCGGATGGTATGGCTCAATGTGCCCCAACCCACGCAGTTCCACGATCTCGCGCAGCAGCAATGGGCCGAGTTCCAAGGTGTGGATGCGCCCCGCCAGGCTGTCGCGACCGGCCTCGATCCGCAGCGCCGAACTGCCCGTGACCATGGCTCGCACGGGCTGCAGATCGACCAGGTGCTTGAGCTGCGCAGCCCAGTCGCGCAGGTTCTGCACTTCGTCGAGAAACAGATAGACCGGCTCGCTGCCCAAACTGCCCAGCGGTGCGCCCAACACATGGTCGGCATACCACCAGACGATCTCGAGGATGGGCTGATTGCGCCGGTGCAGAGGCTTTATATCGTCGAACTGCACCCGCAGGATCCTGCGTGGATCGATGCCCGAGCGCAGCAACTCGTCGATGACCTGTGCCTGAAGCGTGCTCTTGCCCACCTGCCTTGGACCGCGTAGGACGACGACGGGTGCGAGCTGCGAGCGCAGTCCCCGGACGAGCGAGTCGTAGGCCCAGCGGCGCACCGGTTGCAGATTGGGCACCCCGTGACCGAGCCACCAGGGGTTCATGTCGCGAAGCAGCCGCTCCGACACGGGGTCGTGCAGATCGAACAGGACAGCTTGTGTCAAGGGCATCGGTTGGCGCTGCAATTCAGAGGTGCCAGGCGAGCGTGCCCGACGCGCGATTGTGCTTCGAGCGAGCTCGGCATGGTCCAGCACGCGGGACGAAGTGCACGAGGAGGACGTGCCACGGTGCGCTTCGATCTCCGCGGATGGTGTGTCGTGACTGAACCACCACGTCCGATCGCGAGGCGCAGGCCCAGCTCGACGGGTTGCGCCGGTAGGGAGGCCGCTTTCCGCTCAGGCCGCCGAGGCGACCGGCGGCGCCACCGCGCGCGCCATCGTGATGTGCTCGATCCCCGCCTCGTCGAACGGCTCCCCGCGCACCGCGAAACCCTGGCGGCGGTAGAAGCCCTCGGCGCTGCGCTGCGCATGCAGCAGCACCTCGCCATCGCCGCGCTCGCGTGCGACGGTCACCAGCGCTTCGAGGATCGCCGCGCCGATGCCGGCGCCGCGCATGTCGTGGCGCACCGCCATGCGGCCGATCTTGGCCACGCCCGGCGAATGCTCGAGCAGCCGCCCGGTGCCCAGCGCCATGCCGAAGCGGTTGTAGGCCACCGCGTGCACCGCGTTGGCGTCGGCCGCGTCCCACTCGAGCTCGGCCGGGATCTTCTGCTCGTCGACGAACACCGCGGCGCGCAGCGCCTGCGCCTCGCGGCCGAGTTCGTCCCACGTGCCGGTGCGCACGTCGAGCACCGGCTCGCCGCGCTCGAACGCGTCGAGCGCGGCGCGCAGCTGTGCCGGCACCGGCTGCGAGGTCTGCGTCGCCGGGTCGGCGAAGACGTAGACCAGCTCCCCCGACACCAGCAGCTCGTCGCCGCGGAACACGGCGCCCATGAACTGCATCGACGAGTTGCCGATGCGCGCGCAGCGCAGGCCCACGTCGAGGCGGTCCTCGTAGTGCGCCGACGCGTGGTACTCGAGCGTGGCCTTGCGCACGTAGAGGTCGCCCTGCAGCAGCGCCATCGTCTCGTGGTACGGCAGCGCCATCGCGCGCCAGTAGCCGGCCACCGCGGTGTCGAAGTACATCAGGTAGTGGCCGTTGAAGACGATCTTCTGCATGTCGACCTCGGCCCAGCGCACGCGCAGGGTGTCGAAGAAGCGGAAGTCGCGGCGGGTCGTCATCGGGGGGTTCTCCAGGCGTGGCGCAGGGCGTCGGCGGCGAACTGCTGGGCGGCGGGCGCCTCCTTCAGCACGCGCCCCATTTTGATGAAGTCGTGCGTGACGCCGCGCACGAGGTCGAGCTCGACCGCCACGCCGGCCGCGCGCAGGCGGTCGGCGTAGGCCAGCCCCTCGTCGACCAACGGGTCGCACTCGGCAAGGATCACGCACGCCGGCGCGACGCCGTCGAGGTCGTCGGCCAGCAGCGGCGCGAAGCGCCAGTCGTGGCGCTGGTCGCGGTCGATGTAGTGGTCGAAGAACCACTCGATCGTCGCCGCGTCGAGCAGGAAGCCGTTGGCGAACAGCTTGTGCGACGGCGTCTCGGGCACCGGCGCGGTGCCCGGCGTGATCAGCAGCTGCAGCGCCAGCGGCAGCGCGTGGTCGCGCGCGAGGATTGCCGCCACTGCGGCCAGCGTGCCGCCGGCGCTGTCGCCGCCGACGGCCAGCCGCGCCGGGTCGAGCCCGAGCCCGGCCGCGTGCGCGGCGAGCCACTGCAGCGCCGCCCACGCGTCGTCGACCGCGGTCGGGAAGCGGTGCTCGGGCGCGAGCCGGTAGTCGAGCGCGAGCACCGCACCACCGCTGCGCTGCGCGAGCTCGCGGCACAGCGCATCGTGCGTCGCGAGGCTGCCGATCACGAAACCGCCGCCGTGCAGGTACAGCAGCGCCGGCAGCGGCGCGTCGCCCGGGGCCGGCGCGTACAGCCGCGCCGGCAGCGGCGTGCCGTCGGCGGCGGGAACCGTCAGCGCCTCGACGCGCGGCAGCGTCGGGCGCGGCGGCTCGAGCACCTCGGCGGCGGCCTCGTAGGCGCGGCGCGCGTCGTCGACGCTCATCGCATGCCACGGCGGGCGGTTCGCGCGCCGGATGCGCTCGAGCAGGCCGGCCATGACCGGCGTCAGCAGGTGGATCGACACGGGCGGCAGTGGCGTGGCAGGGGCGTGAAGCATACTCACCGCCCTGCCCTGCCTGTTGCGACCGCGATGGCCACGATCCTCTACCTCACGCAGATCCACCTCGACTTCGGCACCGTGCAGCTGCTGCCCGCCGAGTGCGCGCGCGTCGGCATCCGCAAGCCGCTCGTCGTCACCGACGCCGGCGTGCGCGCCGCGGGCGTGCTCGCGCAGGCGCTCGCGCCGCTCACCGACGTGCCGCACGCCGTGTTCGACGGCACGCCGTCGAACCCGACCGAGGCCGCGGTGCGCGCCGCCACCGCGCTGTACCGCGAGCAAGGCTGCGACGGCCTGATCGCCGTCGGCGGCGGCTCGAGCATCGACCTCGCGAAGGGCGTCGCGATCGCGGCGACGCACGACGGCCCGCTCGTGACCTACGCGACGATCGAAGGCGGCAGCCCGAAGATCACCGAGCGCGTCGCACCGCTGATCGCCGTGCCGACCACCGCCGGCACCGGCAGCGAAGTCGCGCGCGGCGCGATCCTGATCGTCGACGACGGGCGCAAGCTCGGCTTCCACAGCTGGCACCTGGTGCCCAAGTCGGCGATCCTCGACCCGGCGTTGACACTCGGCCTGCCGCCGATGCTCACGGCCGCCACCGGCATGGACGCGATCGCGCACTGCATGGAGACGTTCATGGCGCCGGCCGTGAACCCGCCGGCCGACGGCATCGCGCTCGACGGGCTCGAGCGCGGCTGGGCGCACCTCGAGCGCGCGACGAAGGATGGCAGCGACCGCGACGCGCGCTGGAACATGATGAGCGCGAGCATGCAAGGCGCGATGGCGTTCCAGAAGGGTCTCGGCTGCGTGCATTCCCTGTCGCACAGCCTCGGCGGGGTCAACCCGAAGCTGCACCACGGCACGCTCAACGCGATGTTCCTGCCCGCCGTCGTGCGCTTCAACGCGCAGGCCGAGTCGATCCGCCGCGAGCGCCGGCTTCAGCGCATGGCGCACGCGATGGGGATCGGCTCGTGCGACAGCGCCGGCACCGAGGTCGCCGAAGCGATCCGCGAGATGAATGCGCGCCTCGGGCTGCCGCGCGGACTGGCAGCGATGGGCGTCACGCGCGACGTGTTCGAGCGCGTGATCGATGGCGCGATGGCGGACCACTGCCACAAGACCAACCCGGTGATCGCGACGCGCGACGACTACCGCGCGATGCTCGAGGCGTCGCTGTAGCGCCGGTTCGGGCGCGCTCAGAACCGCATCAGCGCGACGGCGCCGAGCGCCCATGCCGACTCGCGGGGCGATGCGGCGTCGGTGCGCGGCCAGAAGTGGCCGACGGTGAACTGGCCGATCAGCCAGTCCCGGTACAGCGGCTGGGTCCAGCGCAGGCGCAGTCCGTAGTCGCCGACGGCGACATCGCTGGCCGCCGTCTTGCCGCTGACCAGCGCCTCGGCGGCCAGTTCGCGGCCGGTGCCGAAGCTGCGATACGCTCCGACGAGGCTCGACCACTCGAAGCCCTCGCTGCGCTGCGTGACGGTGCCGCCGTTGAGCCAGCGCACGTCGAGCCGCGGCGACAGCGCACGCGTGAACGCCAGCGCCGTCGTCGAGCCGAAGCCATCGACGTCGGTCCAGAACACGGTTTCTCGAAAGTCGAGCCGCAGGCTCTCGCCGAGCACCCATGCGTTCGCGTAACGCGCCTGCGCATAGACCTCGAACGCGCTGCGCAGACCGGCACGCAGCTCGATGCGGTCGCTCAGTGGCACCGCCAGCCCGGCGAAGTACGACGACCGCTCGGTGTCGGCCAGCGTGCGCTCCTGCCGCGCGAACGCCGACGGCTTGTCGGTCACGACGTCGCGCTCGACGTCGCGTCCGAGAAAGGCATACGCGCGCTCGCGCAGGTTCGGCAGTTCGAAGCGGGCATCGAGCCGCACCGACGTGTCGAAACCTTCGTCGCGCCGCCAGCTGGTGCGCAGTTCGAGGCGGCCCTGCTCGACCTTGCCGCCATCTTCGAATGGCCGCTCGCCGAACCAGCTGTCGATGCCGCGCGCCAGCCCCACCGTCGCCAAGCGCGCCCAGGCACGCAACGCCTCGAGCCCGCGGGGCGCCGCTGGCGCCACGTCGCCGGCAGCATCGGGCGCGGCGGGCGCCGCGCCGCAGGCGGTCAGCACGAGTGCGCAGACGACGAGCAGGCGGGTCGGTGGCAAGGCGAGGCGGGCAGGATCGGGACGGTCAGGAGGTCGCGCCCACACCGGCCAGTGGCGAGAACGAGCCGGAGTATGCCGCCAGGTCACCGGACGGCGAAACCAAGACACAGTCACAAAAAAACCCGGCCGCACCGCAGCCGGGTCGCATCACCACTGCCCGGCAGTCACCGAAGCCGGTCGCCGAGCACAGGTGTCAATGGAACTGCTCTTCCTCGGTCGAGCCGGTCAGCGCCTTCACGCTCGACGAGCCGCCCTGGATCACCGTGGTCACGTCGTCGAAGTAGCCCGCGCCGACCTCCTGCTGGTGCGACACGAAGGTGTAGCCCAGCTCGCGCGCCTTGAATTCGGGCTCCTGCACCTGCTCGACATAGTGCCGCATCCCCTCGCCGCGCGCGTAGTCGTAGGCGAACTTGAACGTGTTGAACCAGTTGATGTGGATGCCGGCCAGCGTGATGAACTGGTACTTGTAGCCCATCGCCGACAGTTCGTCCTGGAAGCGCGCGATCGTCTTGTCGTCGAGGTTCTTCTTCCAGTTGAACGACGGCGAGCAGTTGTACGACAGCAGCTTGCCCGGGTACTTGGCGTGGATCGCCTGCGCGAACTCGCGCGCGAAGCCCAGGTCCGGCGTGCCCGTCTCGCACCACACGAGGTCGGCGTAGGCCGCGTAGGCGACGCCGCGGCTGATCGCCTGCTCGAGGCCGTTGCGGACGCGGAAGAAGCCTTCCTGCGTGCGCTCGCCGGTCAGGAACGGCTTGTCGTTGGCGTCGTGGTCGCTCGTCAGCAGGTTGGCGGCCTCGGCATCGGTGCGCGCCAGCACGATGGTCGGCACGCCCATCACGTCGGCGGCGAAGCGCGCGGCGATCAGCTTCTCGATCGCTTCCTGCGTCGGCACGAGCACCTTGCCGCCCATGTGGCCGCACTTCTTCACCGCGGCGAGCTGGTCCTCGAAGTGCACGCCGGCGGCGCCGGCCGCGATCATGTTCTTCATCAGCTCGAACGCGTTGAGCACGCCGCCGAAACCCGCTTCGGCGTCGGCCACGATCGGCAGGAAGTAGTCGATGTAGCCCTTGTCGCCGGGGCCGATGCCGCGGCTCCACTGGATCTCGTCGGCACGCTTGAAGGTGTTGTTGATCCGACGCACCATCGTCGGCACCGAGTCGTAGGCGTACAGCGACTGGTCCGGGTACATCGTCTCGCTGGTGTTGCCGTCGGCGGCGACTTGCCAGCCCGAGAGGTACACCGCCTCGAGCCCGGCCTTGGCCTGCTGCATCGCCTGGCCGGCCGTGATCGCGCCGAACGCGTTGACGTAGCCCTTCGCGGCTTCGCCGTTGATCAGCTTCCACAGCTTCTCGGCGCCACGCTTGGCCAGCGTGTATTCGATCTGCACCGAGCCGCGCAGACGCACGACGTCGGCGGCGCTGTAGCCACGCTTGATGCCTTTCCAGCGGGGGTTTTCGGCCCAGTCCTTTTCGAGGGCGGCGATTTGTTGTTCACGGGTGAGGGTCATGGGGTTCTCCTGCCAAGGGTCAATCGGTGGCACAAGCGTAGCCGCGACCGGCCTCGGCGCGAAGACTTATGTCTTATAGAAGACAAAAAAATAAATTCTTGAACATCAATGGCTTGCGCATTTCATTGCATGTAGCGAAACGGCAATTTCGGAAAGTGAAACGCGATGCTGCAGCGCCGCATCACGTCCTTTCGTATTGCGAAACACCGATGCCGCGATGCGGCAAATCGTCAGCGCGGCGGCAGTGCCGCGGCCCACCACCGCGCGTAGAGCCGGTCGGCCAGCGCCTGCTGCGCGCGCAGCAAGCCTTCGGCGCCGGCGCGCATCGCCTCGCGCGCCTGCACCGTCGCGTGGCGAGCTGCGAGCGCTGGGTCCACCTCGTCGGCCCAGCGCTGCAGCTTCTCGGCGTCGAGCTCGACGTGGAACTGCATCGCCAGGTGCGGCCCGATCGCAAACGCCTGATGGCGGCACGCCGCGCTGCCGGCCAGCGGCACCGCACCTGCCGGCAGATCGAAAGCCTCGAAGTGCCACTGGAACACCGTGACCGGGCCCGCGGCGCCGAACCAGTCGACAGCGGCGTCATGCGCGTGCACGTCGATCGTGGACCAGCCGATCTCGGGCGCTGGCGACGCCGCCACGCGGGCCCCCAAGGCACGCGCCATCAGCTGGCCGCCCAGGCAGTGGCCGATCACCGGCCGCTGCCGGGCCATCGCGTCGAGGATCAGCCGCTCGGCGTCGCGCAGGCTGGGCAGTGGGTCGTTGGCGCTCATCGAGCCGCCGAGGATCGCCAGCGCCGCGTGGTCGTCGACCGACGCGGGGTACGCGTCGCCGGCCTGCGTGTTGCGCACGTCGGCCGCGATCCCGCGCTCGCGCAGCCACTGCAGCAGGTACGCCGGGCCGTCCTGGTGTTCGTGCTGCAGCACCAGCACCGGCTTCATGCAGCGATCTCGGCGAGGAAGTCGTCGAGCGCCTGCGCGACGGCGGCGACGTCGCCGGCACCGGCCATCGGCGGCACGAGCAGCATGTTGTGGAACGGCGTCACGAGCAAGCCACGGTTGAGCAGGAACAGGTGCAGCGCGCGCTCGAGCGCCTCGTCCATCGCCGCGCGCGCGGCCGCGGCGTCGTTGGGTGGCTGCGGGCAGAACTGCAGCTCCATGCGAGCGCCGAGGCGCGTCACGCTCCAAGGCAGCCCCCGCCTCTGCACGACGCCTTCCAGCGCCGCCTGCAGCGCCGCGGCGGTGGCCTCCATGCGCGCGTAGGCGTCGGCCGTCATCACGTGCGCGAGGCTGGCCTGCAATGCGGCGAGCGCGAGCAGGCTCGCCGACAGCGTCGTGCCGATGCCCGAGTGGCCCTCGGGCGCGGCATCCTTGGCCGCCATCATGCGCCGCGCGAGGTCGTCGGTGACGCCGTAGACCGCGCACGGCACACCACCGGCCACCGCCTTGCCGACGACGACGGCATCGGGCGCGAGCCCGTGCACGCGCGCGTAGCCACCCAGGCCGCTGCTGACGGTGTGCGTCTCGTCGAGCACGAACAGCGCGCCGTGCCGCCGGCAGCTGGCCTGCACCGCGTCGAGGAATCCGGGCGCCGGCGGCACGAGGCCGCAGTTGGTCAGCGCCGGCTCGGTCAGCACGCACGCGACGTCGCCGCGCGCGAGCGCCGCGTCGACGGCCGCCGCGTCGTTGAACGGCACGACGACGGTGCCCAGCGCGAGGTCGTGCACCTGCCCGAGCAGGCTCGCGCGCGTGAGCGTGCGCCCGTCGCCGGCCATGTCGACCAGCGTGTCGTCGACGGTGCCGTGGTAGCAGCCGTCGAACACCAGCACCTTGGGCCGGCCGGTGACGGCGCGCGCCCAGCGCAGCACGAAGCGGTTGGCGTCGCTCGCGCTGAGCGTGACCTGCCAGCGCGGCAGTCCGAACACGCGCTGCAGCGCTTCGCCGACGGCGGCGAGCATCGCGCCGGGCAGCATCGCGGTCAGCCCGCGCGCGGCCTGCGCCGCGACGGCCTGCGCCACCGGCGGCGGCGAGTGGCCGAACATCGCCCCGGTGTCGCCGAGGCAGAAGTCGACGTAGGCGTGGCCGTCGACGCAGTGCACGCGATGGCCCTGCGCACGCTCGACGAACAGCGGGTGCGGCAGCGCCCAGTCGCGCATCCAGTGCAGCGGCACGCCCCACAGGAAGTGCGGCGCGCTCGCCGCGGCCAGTGCGGCGCTGCGCGGGTGCGTGTCGACGTAGCGGCGGCGTTCGCGCTCGTGCAGCGCGCGCAGGCGCTGCGGGTCGGGGACGGGGGGCGTGCTTATCATCGGCCGCCGATTGTGTCCGAGCGCGCTTCGCGCCCCTGCCATGACGAGTTTCGCGTTCCTGTCCGACAGCGGCTTCCTGAAGGCCGCCCCCGCGACCGACCAGCCGTATGCCGTGGCCGGCATCGCGTGGGACGGCTCGACGACGAACCGCCCCGGCGCGCGCTTCGGCCCGCGCGCGATCCGCGAGGCGAGCCACATGCTGTGCGACGCGACGCACCCGTGGTTCGACGTCACGCCGCTCGGCCGCGTCGGCGACGCCGGCGACCTGCCGCTGCCCAACACGTCGCTGGCGGCGATGCGCGAGGTGCTCGCGCCGCTGGCCGACGCGCTGATCCGCCGCCACCACATGGTGTGGCTCGGCGGCGACCACAGCATCACGCTGCCGCTGCTGCGCGCCTACCGGCGCTGGCTCGGGCGGCCGCTGGCGGTGGTGCACTTCGACGCACACTGCGACACCTGGCGCGACCACTTCGGCGAGCCGAGCGGGCACGGCACCTGGGTCTACGAGGTGATCGCCGAGGGCCTCGTCGTGCGCGAGTGCTTCACGCAGCTGGGCATCCGCTCGGCCGGCGAGCGCGAGGCGCGCGAGTACGTGCGCGACCAGGGCGGGCTGATCTACACCGCACGCGACCTGCGCGGCCTCGAGAGCCCGGCGCAGCTCGCGCCGGTGCTCGACGCGATCGGCGCACGGCTGGCCGCGCACGGGCAGCCACCGCTGTACGTCAGCCTCGACATCGACTGCCTCGACCCGGCGTTCGCCCCCGGCACCGGCACCCCGGAACCCGGCGGGCTGAGCACGAACCAGGTGCTGTCGCTGCTCGAAGGACTGGCCGCGCACCACTGCGTCGGCATGGACTGCGTCGAAGTCGCGCCGCCGTACGACCACGCCGAACTGACGAGCTACGCGGCAGCGAACTTCGTCTGGACCTACCTGTGCGGCCAGATCGCCGGCCGGATCGCGCGCTGAACCGTCGTTCGGTTTGACCTCGCGCAAGTCCGACCCTGCTCGCGCCACAAGAATGGGGGCCAACCCGCAACGAGTGGCGCCATGACCCCGACCCCTGCCCGCGCGACCCCATCCGCCCGTCCATCACGCCCCAGCGTGGTGCCTGCCGACGGCTTCGAGGTGCTCGACGAGGCGCATCGCGCCGTGATGGCGCACCTCGGCCTGCTCGCCGAGCTGATCGAGCGCCTCGACCGCCACGGCGTCGACGACCGCGCCAGTGAGCTGGCACACGACATCGCCGCCTTCTTCAACGGCCACGCGCGCGACCACCACGCCGAGGAGGAGCGCCGCGTGTTCCCGGGCCTGCTGGCCGACGGCTCGGAGGAACTCGTGCAGCACGTGCGCCGGCTGCAGCAGGACCACGGCTGGCTCGAGGAGGACTGGCTCGAACTCGCGCCGCAGCTCGACGCGGTGGCCAACGGCTACAACGGGTACGACCTCGCGCTGCTGCAGCACGCGCTGCCGGTCTTCACCGAGCTGTACCGCGAGCACATCGCGCTCGAGGAGTCGCTGATCTACCCCGAGGCCAAGCGCCGCCTCGCTGCCGAGCAGGCCGCTGCGCGACAGCGCCGCGGCGAGACGCTGCCGACCGGCACATCGCCGGCCTAGACCGGCAGCGCCGTCGTGCGCTTGACGGTGCGCAGCACGAGCATCGAGTTCGAGCGCGCCACGCCCGGCAGCCGCATCAGCACCTGCGTGTGGAAGCGCTCGAGGTCCTCGGCGTCGCGGTACGCGAAGCGGATCAGGTAGTCGTTCGAGCCGGCGACGTAGTAGCAGTCGAGCACCTGCGGCTCGTCGCGCACCGCCTGCTCGAAGGCTTCGAGCAGCGGCGTGTTCATGCTCTCGAGGTTGATGATCGTGAAGCTGGTGCCGTGCTGGCCGACCGCCTTCGGGTTCAGCAGCGCGACGTAGCGCGCGATGACGCCGGCGTCCTCGAGCTGCTTGACGCGCCGCAGGCACGCCGACGGCGACAGGTGCACGCGCTGAGCGAGCTCGACGTTGGTGAGCCGCCCGTCGTCCTGCAGCTCGCGCAGGATCGCGCGGTCGATCGCATCGAGTTGCGCCGGGAAGGCAGGGCTTCGCATTTTTTGTCCCACGTGAAGGTTTGGTTCGCATCTTATGCGAAGGCTCGGGGTCCGCACGGGCCTCTTGCGCAAGCACATTGCGCCTTCGGCTGTCTAGACTGGCACTTGCTTCGGGCCGACGCGGGACACCCCGAGGCTGCGTTGCACGAGGAGCACCCCCCATGAAGCAGGACATGGACGCCTACTGGATGCCGTTCACCGCCAACCGGCAGTTCAAGAAGGCGCCGCGCATGCTGGCCAAGGCCGCCGGCATGCACTTCTGGACGCCCGAGGGGCGCGAGATCCTCGACGGCGTGGCCGGGCTGTGGTGCGTCAACGCCGGCCACGGGCGGCCCAAGATCGTGCAGGCCATTGCCGAGCAGGCGGCCGAGATGGACTACGCGCCGCCGTTCCAGATGGGCCATCCGAAGGCGTTCGCGCTCGCCGAGCGGCTCGTCGAGCTGACGCCGCCGGGGCTCAACAAGGTCTTCTTCACCAACTCGGGCTCCGAGGCGGTCGAGACGGCACTGAAGATGGCCATCGCCTACCACCGCGTGCGCGGCGAGGGCCAGCGCACGCGGCTGATCGGGCGCGAGCGCGGCTACCACGGCGTCAACTTCGGCGGCATCTCGGTCGGCGGCATGGTCGCCAACCGCAAGATGTTCGGCACGCTGCTGGCCGGCGTCGACCACATCCGCCACACGCACGACCCGGCGCGCAACGCGTTCAGCATCGGCCAGCCGGCGCACGGCGCCGAGTTCGCCGACGACCTCGAGCGCCTCGTCGCGCTGCACGACGCGAGCACGATCGCCGCCGTGATCGTCGAGCCGGTGGCGGGCTCGACCGGCGTGCTGATCCCGCCGGTGGGCTATCTGCAGCGGCTGCGCGAGATCTGCGACCGCCACGGCATCCTGCTGATCTTCGACGAGGTCATCACCGGGTTCGGCCGCACCGGCCAGCCGTTCGGCGCGCAGACCTTCGGCGTCACGCCCGACATCATGACGGTGGCCAAGGGCATCACGAACGGCGCGGTGCCGATGGGCGCCGTGTTCGTGCAGCAGGCGATCCACGACGCCTTCATGCAGGGCCCCGAGCACCTGATCGAGTTCTTCCACGGCTACACCTACTCGGCGCACCCGCTGGCCTGCGCGGCCGGGCTGGCCACGCTCGAAACCTACGCCGACGAAGGGCTGCTGACGCGCGCGTCACAGCTGCAGGGCTACTTCGCCGACGCGCTGCACTCGCTCAAGGGCCTGCCGCACGTGATCGACATCCGCAACATCGGGCTCGTCGGCGGCATCGAGCTCGAGCCGATCCCGGGCGAGCCGAGCAAGCGCGCATTCGGCGTCTTCCTCGACTGCTGGGAACGCGGCGTCCTGATCCGCACCACCGGCGACACGATCGCGCTGAGCCCGCCACTGATCATCGAGAAGTCGCACATCGACCGGCTGGTGGACACGATCGCCGGCGCGCTCCAGCGCGCCGCCTGACCCCCGACCGCCATCACCGACCCGACCCCGAGGGCCTGCCTAGCGCGTACCGTATGCCGCTGCTCGACGCCGACCGCGAACTGACCCGCCACTCGTACTACGCCGCCACGGCGTCGCGCGAAGCACCCTTTCCCACGCTGCAGGGCGACGTCCGCGCCGACGTCGCCGTCGTCGGCGGCGGGCTCGCGGGGCTGAGCGCGGCGATCGAGCTGCACGACCGCGGCTTCGACGTCGTGCTGCTCGAGGCGCAGGACGTCGGCTGGGGCGCGAGCGGGCGCAACGGCGGGCAGGCGATCCACGGGCTGGCGTGTGACCAGGAGGTCATCGAGCAGCAGCTCGGTCTCGAAGAGGCCAAGCGCGTGTGGGCGATGTCGATCGAGGCGCTGGACCTGATCCGCCAGCGCATCGCGCGCTTCGCGATCGACTGCGACTGGCGCGACGGCTACCTCGGCGTCGCGACGAACGAGCGCAAGGCGCGCGAGCTGCGCGCCTGGGTCGACCGCATCGCGTCGGTGTACGGCTATGCGCAGACCTGGATCGAGCGCGCCGACCTGCCGAACTGGATCGCGAGCCCGCGCTATGCCGCCGGCGCGTACGACCCGCGCTCGGGCCACCTGCACCCGCTGAAGTACAGCCTCGGGCTGGCCAGCGCCGCGGCGCGGCTGGGCGTGCGCATCTACGAGCGCAGCGCGGTCACTGCGCTCGAGACGGGCGACACGGTGCGGCTGCGCACCGCGCACGGCCACGTCAGCGCGCGCAGCGTGCTGCTCGCGGGCAACGTCTACCTGCAGCAGTTCGCGCCAGCGGTGGCGCCGCAGCTGGCCGCGCGCATCATGCCCGTCGGCACCTACATCGTCGCGACCCGGCCGCTGGGCGCCGAACGCGCGCGCGCGCTGATCCCGTGCGGTGCGGCGGTGTGCGACACCAACTTCGTGCTCGATTACTTCCGCACGAGCGCCGACCACCGTCTGCTGTACGGCGGGCGCGTCAGCTACAGCACCGCCACGCCGATGAACCTCGCCGCGAGCATGCGCCGGCGCATGCTGCGCACCTTCCCGCAGCTCGACGGCGTCGAGGTCGAGCACGCGTGGGGCGGCTTCGTCGACATCTCGATGAACCGCGCGCCCGACTTCGGCCGCGTCGGCGCCAACGTCTACTACCTGCAGGGCTTCTCGGGCCATGGCCTGGCGCTGACGGGGCTCGCCGGCAAGCTCGTCGCCGAGGCGATCGCCGGCGACGCGTCGCGCTTCGACACCTTCGCGCGCCTGAAGCACCGCCCGTTTCCGGGCGGGCGGCTGCTGCGCATGCCGGCGCTGGTGGCCGGCATGGCGTGGTACCGGCTGCGCGACCTGTTCTGAGCCGGCCTGTCACGCACGCTGCCATCCCGACCGACATGAATGCCGACCGCCTCCCCGTCGTGCTGGTGCCCGCGTGCAACCGCGTGCTCGGCCACCACCCGTTCCACATCGCGGGCCAGAAGTACGTCGACGCGGTGCGCCTGGCCGGGTGCCTGCCGCTGGTGGTGCCCAACGCCCGCGACGCCGAGCTGGCCACGCTGCTCGCGCTGGCCGACGGCGTGCTGCTGACCGGCTCGCCGTCGAACGTGCATCCGCAGCACTTCGACGAAGGCGTGCACGACCCGTCGCTGCCGCTGGACACCGCGCGCGACGCGTGGACGCTGCCGTTCATCCCGCAGGTGCTCGCGCGCGGCATCCCGCTGCTGGCGATCTGCCGCGGACTGCAGGAGACCAACGTCGCGCTCGGCGGCACGCTGCACCAGGCGATCCACCGGGTGCCCGGCTTCGCCGACCACCGCGCCGACGACGACGCACCGGTCGACGTGCAGTACGGTCCGGCGCACGAGGTCGTCGTCGAACCCGGCGGGCGTCTCGAAGCGCTGCTGCCGCTGCGGCGCTTCGCCGTCAACTCGCTGCACGGCCAGGGCGTGAACCGGCTCGCAGCCGGTCTGCGCGTCGAGGCGCGCTCGCCCGACGGCGTCGTCGAGGCGTTCTCGACGACCGACACCCCCGGGTTCGCGATCGCGGTGCAGTGGCATCCCGAGTGGCAGGCGGCGAGCAACCCGGTGTCGATGGCGCTGCTGCGCGCGTTCGGCGACGCGTGCCGCGCCTACCGCGACCGGCGCAGCGGGCCGGGGTCGTAGCGACGGCCACCGCCACGCCCCGCAGCGGCCGCCGCCGGCGGCCCGAAACCGACACAGGTGTTCCCATGGCCAACCGCAAAGACTTCACGTTCGCCGACCTCGAGCACTGGCTCAACCAGAACCGCGTCACCGAGATCGAGTGCCTCGTGCCCGACCTCACCGGTGTGGCGCGCGGCAAGATCCTGCCGCGCGAGAAGTTCAACGAGGACCGCGGCATGCGCCTGCCCGAGGTCGTCGTCGCCACCACGGTGACCGGCGTCGCGCCGACCGAGGGCCCGTTCTTCGACATCATCAGCCCGACCGACCACGACATGCACCTGCGCCCCGACCCCGGCACGGTGCGCATCGTGCCGTGGGCCACCGACCCGACCGCGCAGGTCATCCACGACTGCTACGACCGCGACGGGCGCCTGATCCCGTTCGCGCCGCGCTCGGTGCTCAAGCGCGTGTGCGACCTCTACGCGTCGGCGGGCTGGAAGCCCGTCGTCGCCCCGGAGCTCGAGTTCTACCTGGTGGCGCGCAACACCGACCCCGACGTGCCGCTGAAGCCGCCGATCGGACGCAGCGGCCGCGCCGAGACGTCGCGCCAGATGTACTCGATCGACGCCGTCAACGAGTTCGACCCGCTGTTCGAGGACGTCTACGACTACTGCAACAAGATGGACCTCGGCGTCGACACGCTGATCCACGAGATCGGCGCCGGGCAGATGGAGATCAACTTCTTCCACGACCATCCGCTGCAGCTCGCCGACGAGGTGTTCTTCTTCAAGCGGCTGCTGCGCGAGACGGCGCTGCGCCACGACATGTACGCCACGTTCATGGCCAAGCCGATCGCCGGCGAGCCGGGCAGCGCGATGCACGTGCACCAGAGCATCACCGACCTGGCCACCGGGCGCAACCTGTTCAGCGACCGCGACGGCCACGCGAGCGACTTCTTCCGCTGGTACATCGGCGGCCTGCAGCGCTACATCCCGGCGTGCATGGCGCTGTTCGCGCCCTACGTCAACAGCTACCGGCGCCTGACGCGCTACACCGCCGCGCCGATCAACATCCAGTGGGGCACCGACAACCGCACGGTGGGCATCCGCAGCCCGGTCGCTCCGCCCGAGAACCGGCGCGTCGAGAACCGCGTGATCGGCGCCGACGCCAACCCCTACGTCGCGCTCGCCGCGACGCTGGCCTGCGGCTGGCTCGGCATCCAGAAGCGCATCGAGCCCACCCCCGAGTGCAAGGGCGACGCCTACCTCGGCGACTACCAGCTGCCGCGCAGCCTGAGCGAGGCGCTCGAGAAGCTGCGCCGCGAACAGGATCTGGCCGAGGTCCTCGGCGAAGCGTTCATCACGATCTACACCGAGGTCAAGGAGATCGAGTACGCCGAATTCATGAAGGTGATCTCGCCGTGGGAGCGCGAGCACCTCCTCCTTCACGTCTGACCCGGGAGACCGCGATGAATGCCGTCCTCGCTCCGCGCCGCGAGCGCACCACCGCCGAGTGGCAGGCCGCCGACGCCGCCCACTTCCTGCACCCGTTCACCGACTTCCAGTCGCTGGCCCAAAAGGGTGCGCGCATCATCACGCGCGCCGACAACATCTACCTCTGGGACAGCGACGGCCACAAGATCCTCGACGCGATGTCTGGCCTGTGGTGCGTCAACGTCGGCTACGGCCAGCCCGCGCTCGTCGACGCGGCGACGCGCCAGCTCAAGGAACTGCCGTTCTACAACGCGTTCTTCCAGACCGCGACGCCGCCGGCGATCGAGCTCGCCGAGCTGCTGTCGGAAGTGACGCCGCCGCAGTTCAACCACGTCTTCTTCAGCGGCTCGGGCTCCGAGGGCAACGACACCGTCGTGCGCATGGTGCGCCGCTACTGGGACCTGCTCGGGCGGCCCGAGCGCCAGGTCATCATCAGCCGCAGAAACGCGTACCACGGCTCGACGATGGCCGGTGCGTCGCTCGGCGGCATGAGCGCGATGCACGCGCAGGGCGGGCTGCCGATCCCCGGCATCGTGCACATCGAGCAGCCGCACTGGTTCGAGCTCGGCCGCCCGCAGGGCCTGTCGCGCGACGAGTTCGGGCGCGTCGCCGCCGGCTGGCTCGAGCAGAAGATCCTCGAGGTCGGCCCCGAGAAGGTCGCCGCCTTCATCGGCGAGCCGGTGCAGGGCGCCGGCGGCGTCATCGTGCCGCCCGAGACGTACTGGCCCGAGATCCAGCGCATCTGCGACCGGTACGGCATCCTGCTCGTGTCCGACGAGGTGATCTGCGGCTTCGGGCGCACCGGCCACTGGTTCGGCTGCGAACGCTTCGGCACCCGCCCCGACCTGATGACCTTCGCGAAGGGGGTGACCAGCGGCTACATCCCGCTCGGCGGCGTGATGGTCGGCGACCGCGTCGCCGACGTGCTGATCCGCCAGGGCGGCGAGTTCACGCACGGCTACACCTACTCGGGCCACCCGGTGGCGTGTGCGGTGGCGGTCGCCAACATCCGCCTGATCCGCGAGCTGAAGCTCGTCGAGCATGTGCACGACGACGTGGGCCCGTATCTTGCAGGCGTGTTCGAGGCGCTGGCCGAGCACCCGCTGGTCGGCGAAGCGCAGACCTGCGGACTGATGGGCGCACTGCAACTGGTCAAGGACAAGGCGAGCGGCACCCCGTTCCCGGCCGAGCTGGAGGTTGGGATGGTGTGCCGCGGCCACTGCTTTGCCAACGGCCTGATCATGCGCGCCGTCGGCGACCGCATGATCATCGCGCCGCCGCTGGTCATCACGCGCGCGCAGATCGACGAGATGGCGGCGCTGATCCGCCGCTGCCTCGACCTCACGCTGGCCGACGTGCGCGGCCGCGGCTGGCTGTGACGTTCCCCGGATTCGGTGCCGACCCTCAGCCGGCGGCGCGGCGGGCGCGACTAGACTTGCGCCTTCGCGGCCGTCACCGAACGGTCACCGGTTCCGATCCGTTCTTCCCCAACCCTTCGCTGGAGGCTCCTCGATGAAGCTGTCGTCTGTCCGGTTCCGGGGCGTGCGCACCCGCCTGCTCACCGTCGCCGCCCTGGCGCTGGCGTCCACCGTCGCGTGGTCCCAGCAGGAGGAGAAGGTCCTCAACATCTACAACTGGTCGGACTACATCGCGCCGGACACGATCGCCAACTTCGAGAAGGAAACCGGCATCAAGGTCCGCTACGACAACTTCGACAACAACGAGATCGTGCACGCCAAGCTGGTGGCGGGCAAGACGGGCTACGACATCGTCGTGCCGTCGTCGAACTGGGCCAAGCTGCAACTCGACGGCGGCCTGCTGCAAAAGCTCGACAAGAGCAAGATCCCGAACCTGAAGAACCTCGACCCGGCGGTGCAGGCCCAGCTGGCCAAGATGGACCCCGGCAACGAGTACATGGTCAACTGGCTGTGGGGCTTCACGACGGTGGGCATCAACGTCGACAAGGTCAAGGCCGCGCTGGGCGGCACGCCGATGCCCGACAACGCGTGGGACCTGATCTTCAAGCCCGAGTACGTCAGCAAGCTCAGGAGCTGCGGCGTGTCGTTCCTCGACTCGGCCACCGAGGTGATTCCGGCGGCGCTGCACTACCTGGGCAAGTCGCCGTACAGCAAGAACGCCTCGGACTACGCCGCCGCCGCGCAGCTGCTCAAGAGCGTGCGGCCGCACATCACGCTGTTCAGCTCGTCGGGCTACATCAACGACATGGCCAACGGCTCGATCTGCGCCGCGATGGGCTGGTCGGGTGACATCAACATCGCACGCCAGCGCGCGATCGACGGCAAGACCGGGCAGAACATCGAGGCGCTGATCCCGAAGACCGGCGGCCTGCTGTTCTTCGACGTGATGGTGATCCCGGCCGACGCACCGCGCCCCGGCAACGCGCACAAGTTCATCGACTACATCCTGCGCCCCGAGGTCAACGCCGGCCTGGTCAACAAGGTCTTCTACGCCAACCCGGTGCCGGCGGCCAAGCAGTTCGTGCGCCCCGAGGTCGCGAACAACCCGACGGTGTTCCTGTCGGCCGCCGACATGGCCAAGATGATCCCGCCCGAGCCGCTGAACAACGACCTGCGCCGGCTGATGACGCGCACGTTCACGTCGTTCAAGACCGGACTGTGACGCCAAGGCGTCGACGACACTGACTCGCGCGGCTGAGGACGCCCCCTTCATGGGTCCAGAGAACAAGGACGCCACGTTCCTGCAGATCCAGGACGTGGTCAAGGACTTCGACGGCTTCAAGGCCGTCAATCACGTCAGCCTCGACGTCGCCAAGGGCGAGATCTTCGCGCTGCTCGGTTCGTCGGGCTGCGGCAAGAGCACGCTGCTGCGCATGCTCGCCGGCTTCGAGAAACCCACGTCGGGGCGCATCGTGCTGGCCGGTCGCGACCTCGCGACGCTGCCGCCGTACGAGCGCCCGATGAACATGATGTTCCAGAGCTACGCGCTGTTCCCGCACCTGACGGTATGGGACAACATCGCGTTCGGCCTGCGGCGCGAGGGCATGCCCAAGGCCCGCATCGCCGAGCGCGTCGAGGCGATGCTCAAGCTGGTGCAGCTCGAGCGCTTCGCACAGCGCAAGCCGCACCAGCTCTCGGGCGGGCAGCAGCAGCGCGTCGCGCTGGCGCGCAGCCTGGCCAAGCAGCCGCAGCTGCTGCTGCTCGACGAGCCGCTGGGCGCACTCGACAAGAAGCTGCGCGAGCAGACGCAGATCGAGCTGGTCAACATCATCGAATCGGTCGGCGTGACCTGCGTGATGGTCACGCACGACCAGGAAGAGGCGATGACGATGGCCTCGCGCATCGCGATCATGAGCGAGGGGCGCTTCCTGCAGGTCGGTGCACCGAGCGAGATCTACGAGACACCGACGAGCCGCTTCGTCGCCGATTTCATCGGCAACGTCAACCTGATGGACGGCTCGGTGATCGTCGACGAGCCAGACCACGTCGTGATCGACTGCGCCGACTGCAAGCACTACGTCGGCCACGGGATCACCGGCACCAAGGGCATGGCCGTCTCGGTCGCACTGCGGCCCGAGAAGATCCACCTGTCGCGGCGCAAGCCGGCCGACGAGTTCAACTCGGTGGCAGGCACGATCAAGGAGCTGTCGTACTTCGGCAGCTTCACCGTCTACCACGTGCAGCTCGCCAGCGGCGCGATGCTCAAGGTCAGCCTGGCCAACATCCAGCGCCACCGCGACGACGAGTTCACATGGGGCGATATGGTGTGGGCACATTGGTCACGCACGGCGCCCGTCGTGCTGACGCAGTGAGACTCCGATGAGCGCCGTCATCGACGACCCTGCAGCGGCCCCGGCCGCCGGCACGAAGCCGCTGCGGGAGCGGCTGCCTCAGGCGCTGCGCGGGCGCGCCCTCGTGATCGGCACGCCCTACTTGTGGCTGCTGCTGTTCTTCATGCTGCCGTTCGTCATCGTTGCGCGCATCAGCGTGTCGCAGATGGAAGGCGTGGCCTTCGGCGACCTCGTGACGTTCCACGACGGCGTGCTGCAGCTGGTGCTCGACTTCTCGAACTATGCGTTCCTGACGCAGGATGCGCTGTACCTGCGCACCTACATCGCGAGCATCGAGTACGCGCTCGCGACGACCGTGCTGTGCCTGCTGATCGGCTACCCGTTCGCGTACTTCATGGCACGCGCGAAGCCGACGCTGCAGCCTGCACTCGTGATGCTGGTGATGCTGCCGTTCTGGACCTCGTTCCTGCTGCGCGTCTACGCCTGGAAGGGACTGCTCAGCGAGGGCGGGCTGGTCGCCGACTGGCTGATCGGCCTCGGTCTGGACCAGCTGCTGTACCAGCTCGGGCTGATCACGTCGCCCGGGCGGCTGATGCACACGCCGTTCTCGCTCGTGCTCGGCATGACGTACACGTACCTGCCGTTCATGATCCTGCCGCTGTACGGCAACCTGGCCAAGATGGACCTGCGGCTGCTCGAGGCCGCGGCCGACCTCGGCGCGACGCCGTGGACGGCGTTCTGGAAGATCACGGTGCCGCTGTCGAAGGCCGGCATCATCGCCGGCTCGATGCTGGTGTTCATCCCCTGCGTCGGCGAGTTCGTGATCCCCGAACTGCTCGGTGGCCCCGAGACGCTGATGATCGGCCGCGTGCTGTGGGACGAGTTCTTCAGCAACAACGACTGGCCGATGGCCTCCAGCGTCGCTGTCGTGATCATCCTGCTCGTGATCGTGCCGCTGGCGCTGTTCAACAAGTACCAGGCCGAGGCGCAGGAGAAGCGCACGTGAGGATCGCCACCTCGCCCGCCTTCAACCGCTGGTTCGGCCGCGGCTGGCTCGCGCTGGGCTTCCTGTTCCTGTACCTGCCGATCGTCGCGCTCGTCGTCTACTCGTTCAACGACTCGCCGGTGCCCAACGTCTGGCGCGGCTTCACGCTGAAGTGGTACGAGGCGCTGCTGCGCGACAGCGAGATGCTCACCGGCCTGTGGCTGAGCCTGAAGATCGCGTTCCTGACCGCGTGCGGCTCCGTTGTGCTCGGCACGCTCGCCGCGTTCGCGCTCGTCAAGTACAAGCGCTTCACCGGACGCACGCTGTTCTCGGGCATGGTCAATGCACCGCTCGTGATGCCCGAGGTCGTCGTCGGGCTGTCGCTGCTGCTGATGCTGGTGTCGGTGCAGCGCGCGATCGGCTTCCCCGAGCGGGGTCTGGTGACGATCTGGCTCGGCCACCTGCTGCTGGGCATGGCCTATGCGGCGGTCATCATTCAGTCGAGGCTGCAGGACCTGAACCCGCAGCTCGAGGAAGCGGCGATGGACCTCGGCGCCAGGCCCAGCCAGGTGTTCTGGCTCGTCACGCTGCCGATGATCGCGCAGTCGCTGGTGTCGGCGTGGCTGCTGACGTTCACGATCTCGCTCGACGACGTCGTGATCTCGGCGTTCCTGTCCGGCCCGGGCTCGACGACGATGCCGCTGGTGATCTTCTCGCGCGCGCGCCTGGGCCTGAACCCGACCGTCAACGCGATGGCCACCGTGATCGTCGTCATCGTCGCGATCGGCGTCGTGGCCGCCAGCTACCTGATCGCGCGCGCCGAGCGCCAGCGCGCACTCGAGATGAAGGCCGCCAACCGCGCCTGAGCGCCCCGCCGAGCCCGACACTCCGAATCGAACCCGTAGCCCGAGGAGAGACCCGATGAACCGCATCCGCCCCACCCTGCTCGCCCTGGCGCTCGCGGCCGCCTTCCCGGCCTGGGCGCAGACCAACGCCGAGCTGCTGAAGGAGCTTCAGGCGCTGCGCGAGCGCGTCAACGAGCTCGAGAAGAAGCTGCAGCAGGCGCAGCCGCCGGGCGGCCAGTGGGGCATGACGCCCCAGCAGGCGGCCGAGTTCAACCGCATCGCCGTCAAGACCGAGGCGCTGCAGGACAACTTCGAGGACCAGGGCTACAAGGGGCTGAAGATCACCGGCTGGGCCGAGGCAGCGTACATCTGGAACCGCAACCAGAAGCGCGCCGGCTTCCAGTTCCTGAACCAGCAGGAAGACGGCTACTACTACGACACCTCGTACATCGGCGCGGTGAACCTGACGCTGACCAAGGAGACCGACAGCGGCACGATCTGGAAGCTGTCGCTGATGCCCAACCGCAGCCCCGGCGCCGTCGTCGACACCAAGAGCATCGTCGACGAAGCCAGCGTCTCGGTGCCGCTGACCGACCTGCAGACGCGCCTGATCGCGGGCCAGATCCCCGACTGGTCGGGCTACGAGTACATGCCGCCGACGCTGAACCCGTTCATCACGCACAACCTGCTGTTCGACTTCACGCTGCCGACGACGTACACCGGTGTCGGCCTGGACCTGACGCGCGGCAAGTGGTGGATCCGCGCGATGCTGGCCAACGTCAACGAGAACATCGTCCAGGCCAAGTCGCGCGAGCCGGTGCTCGTCTACCGCGCCGACTACGAGCGCGGCGAGTTCTCGGGCTGGGGCTTCGCCGGGCTGCACGGCAAGACGGCCAACTACAACTGCGTCGATCAGGCGTGCAGCAAGACGATGACGCACCTGTTCGAAGTCGACGGCTGGTACACGCGCGGCGACCTGACGCTGGGCGGCCAGATCGGCTTCGGCATGCAGAAGAAAGGCGCGATCATTCCCGACGCCGACGGCAACTTCCGCGACTCGCGCTGGTGGGGCGTCTCGGGCATGGCGGGCTGGAACTTCACGCCGCGGCTGCAGGGCCTGGTGCGCGTCGATTACCTGAACAACGCGAAGAACGGCGGCGGGCTGTTCGGCTATAACGGCTACTGGACCGCCATTGCCGACGGGGAGGCATCGACCACGGACTATGGCGACTGGCGCAACGGCATTGGCCCCGACGCGAATCTGGGTTGCTACCCGGATCCGACGGTTGACGGCTGCAGCCGCGGTGCGAACCGCTACGCGCTGTCGCTCGGACTGAAGTACCTGTTCAACGAGCACACGACGCTGAAGGCCGAGTACCGCCTCGACCGCGCCGACCGTCCGGTGTTCTATGACGTCGGCAGCGACAGCTACAAGAAGCTCAACCACCTGCTCGGCGCGTCGGTCGTCGTCGCGTTCTGACGTCCTCGGGGGCGCACCGCACGCGGCGCACCCGCGGCCTCGACAGCCTGGAGAACCCCATGAGCACAGCGGCCACCGACTGGCGCGCCCGCGCCGCCGACCTGCGCCCCGACGGCCGCGCCGTCATCGACGGCCGGCGCGTCGCAGCCGCCGACGGCCAGAACTTCGACAAGCACTCGCCGATCGACCACCGCCTGCTTGGGCCGGTGGCGCGCGGTCAGGCGGCCGACGTCGACGCCGCGGTGCGCAGCGCGCGCGCCGCGTTCGACGACGGCCGCTGGGCCGGCCGGCCCCCGGCGGCACGCAAGAAGGTGTTGCAGCGTTTCGCCGACAAGATCCTCGCCGCGAAGGATGAACTGGCCCTGCTCGAGACGCTCGACATGGGCAAGCCGATCCAGTATTCGCTGTCGGTCGACGTGCCGGCCACGGCGCGCTGCATCGCGTGGTACGCCGAAGCCGTCGACAAGGTCTACGACGAGGTCGCGCCGACCGGCCGCAACGCGCTGGCGCTGATCACGCGCGAGCCGGTGGGCGTCGTCGGCGCGATCGTGCCGTGGAACTATCCGATGATCATGGCGGCGTGGAAGCTCGGCCCCGCGCTCGCCGCCGGCAACTCGGTCGTGCTCAAGCCGAGCGAGAAGAGCCCGTACACCGCGCTGCGGCTGGCGGAGATCGCGCTCGAGGCGGGGCTGCCGCCCGGCGTCTTCAACGTCGTGCCCGGCTACGGCCACGAGGCCGGCGAGGCGCTCGCGCTGCACATGGAGGTCGATGCGATCGGCTTCACCGGCAGCACGCGCACCGGTCGGCGCATGCTCGAGTACGCGAGCCGCAGCAACCTCAAGCGGGTCTACAACGAGCTCGGCGGCAAGAGCGCGTTCGTCGTCTTCGACGACTTCGCCGACGTCGAGCGCGCCGCGAAGACGGTGGCCGGCAGCATGTTCTTCAACCAGGGCGAGAGCTGCAACGCGCCGTCGCGCGTGCTCGTGCACGAGGCGATCGCCGACCGTTTCGTCGAGATCGTCGCCGCCGAGGCGCCGAAGTACCGCCCGGCCGACCCGCTCGACGCGACCACCGTGATGGGTGCATTGGTCGACGCGACGCAACTGAACACCGTGATGGGCTACATCGACGCGGGCCTGAGCGAAGGCGCGCGCTGCGTGACCGGCGGGCGGCAGGCGCGCGCCGAGACCGGAGGCTTCTACGTCGAGCCGACCGTCTTCGACGGCGTGGCCAACTCGATGAAGATCGCGCGCGAGGAGATCTTCGGCCCGGTGATGGGCGTGATCCGCTTCCGCACCGAAGCCGAGGCGATCGCGATCGCCAATGACAGCCCCTACGGCCTGCAGGCGAGCGTCTGGAGCGACAACGTCAACCGTGCGCACCGCGTCGCGCGCGCGCTGCGCGCCGGCACCGTGCACGTCAACCAGTACGACGAGGACGACATCACGGTGCCGTTCGGCGGATACAAGCAAAGCGGCAACGGACGCGACAAGAGCCTGCACGCGTTCGACAAGTACACTGAATTGAAGACCACGTGGCTGCGCATCGACGCCGCCTGAGGAAACGACGATGCACCACTCGCGCAACGAACAGCTGATGGCGCGCAAGGCCGCGGCGACGCCGCGCGGCGTCGGCGTGATGGCGACTTTCTTCGCCGAGCGCGCACAGGGCGCCGAGCTGTGGGACGTCGAGGGCCGGCGCTACATCGACTTCGCCGGCGGCATCGCGGTGATGAACGTCGGCCACGGCCACCCGAAGGTCGTCGCCGCGGTGAAGGCGCAGCTCGAGCGCTTCAGCCACACCTGCTACCAGGTCGTGCCGTACGAGAGCTACGTCGCGCTGGCCGAGAAGCTCAACGCGCTCACGCCTGGCACGCACGCGAAGAAGACGGCGTTCTTCTCGACCGGCGCCGAGGCGGTCGAGAACGCGATCAAGATCGCGCGCGCCTACACGAAGCGCAGCGGCGTGATCGCGTTCGGCGGCGCGTTCCACGGCCGCAGCCTGTTCGCGGTGTCGCTCACCGGCAAGGTGCAGCCGTACAAGGCCGGCTTCGGCCCCTTTCCGCCCGAGATCTACCACGCGCCGTTCCCGTGCCACTGCGCGAGCCTGGCAGAGACGAAGAAGGCGGTGCAGCACCTGTTCAAGGCCGACATCGAGCCGAGCCGCGTCGCGGCGATCGTGTTCGAGCCGGTGCAGGGCGAAGGCGGCTTCAACGTGATCCAGCCCGAGGCCGTGAGCTGGCTGCGCGACCTGTGCGACGAGCACGGCATCGTGCTGATCGCCGACGAGGTGCAGACCGGGTTCGGGCGCACCGGCAAGATGTTCGCGATGGAGCACTTCGGCGTCGTCCCGGACCTGATGACGATCGCCAAGTCGCTCGCCGCCGGCACGCCGCTGTCGGCCGTCACCGGCAAGGCCGAGATCATGGACGCCCCGGCGCCCGGGGGGCTGGGCGGCACCTACGCCGGCAACCCGCTCGCGATCGCCGCCGCGCACGCCGTCATCGACGTGATGGCCGAAGAGAAACTGCCCGAGCGCGGCGCGCGGCTGGGCGAGCGGCTGATGGCCGAGCTGAACGCGATGCGCAGCGCCGTGCCGCAGATCGCCGACGTGCGCGGCCTCGGCGCGATGGTGGCCGTCGAGTTCGCGCGGCCCGACTCGGGCGAGCCCGACGCCGACTTCACGAAGCGCGTGCAGGCCGAAGCCCTGAAGCGCGGGCTGATCCTGCTGACCTGCGGCGTCAATGCCAACGTCGTGCGCTTCCTGTTCCCGCTGACGATTCCCGAGCCCGTGTTCGACGAGGCGCTCGGCATGCTGAGAGACGCGCTGCGCGCGGCTTGATGCGCCCGTGAGCGACGCCGACGCGCTGCGCCAGCGGCTGCACGCCGCCGGCGTCCACACGCTGCTCGTGCAGTTCGCCGACGTGCACGGCACGGCCAAGGGCAAGCTGGTGCCGCTGGCGCACCTCGCCACCGTGCTCGAGGCGGGCGCCGGCTTCGCCGGGCCGTCGATCTGGGGCACCGGGCTCGCACGCACCGGCGCGCGCAGCGAATACATCGCACGCGGCGACGCGTCGACGCTGCAGCCGCTGCCGTGGCAGCCCGGGGTGGCGCGCATCGTCGGCGACGGCGTCGTCGACGGCCGGCCGTTCGACGCCTGCCCGCGCCAGGTGCTGCGGCGCGCGCTGGCGCGCCTGGCCGAGCGCGGCTGGCGGCTCGAAGTCGGCATCGAGCCCGAGTTCTTCCTGCTCAGGCGCCTGCCCGGCGGCGGCTACGCGCCGCTCGACGACCACGACCGGCTGGACAAGCCGTCGTACGACCTGAAGAGTCTCGCGCGCGCGCAGCCGCTGCTGCACGACCTGCGCACATGGCTCGAGGCCTGCGGGCTCGACGTCACGCAGGTCGACCACGAGGATGCGCACGGGCAGTACGAGGTCAACTTCACGCACGCCGACGCGCTCGCGAGCGCCGACCGCGTGATGCTGTTCAAGCTCGCCGCGCAGGCCGCCGCCGAGAAGCACGGTGCCGTGTTCTCGCTGATGCCCAAGCCGTTCGCCGACCAGCCCGGCAGCGGCATGCACTTCCACGTCTCGCTGTGGGCCGGCGACCGTGGCCTGTTTGACGCCGACCGCGCCGGCGTCGACCTGTCGCCGCTCGGGCGCCACTTCGTCGCCGGCGTCCTCGCGCACGCGCCGGCGCTGTGTGCGCTCGCCGCGCCGACCGTCAACAGCTACAAGCGCCTCGCGGTCTACGACTCGATCACCGGCACGACGTGGGCGCCGGTGTGGGTCGCGCACGGCCCGAACAACCGCACCGCACTCGTGCGCACGCTGCGCGGGCGCTTCGAGTGGCGGCTGCCCGACGCGAGCGCGAACCCGTACCTGGCGCTGGCCGGACTGATCGCCGCCGGGCTTGACGGCGTCGACCGCGCGCTCGACCCCGGCCCGGCGTGCCATGACGACCTGTATGCGCTCGACGGCGACGGCCACGCCGCGCTCGCGCTGCCCCGGCTGCCCACCGACCTGGCCCGTGCGGTCGACGCGCTCGAGGCCGACGACGTCGTCGGCGCGGCACTCGGCGAGACGCTCGCGCGCGAGTTCGCACGCCTGAAGCGCGCCGAGTGGCAGGCGTATGCGCAGCAGGTCACGCCGTGGGAGCTCGCGCGCTACGCCGAGCGATTCTGAGCGCCGCAGCGCCGGCGCTGCGCGCTGGCATCATCCGCGGCTTCGCCCTGCCCGTCGCATGCCCGCCCTCGCGCCCACCGCCGCCGTGCCGTGGCTCGCCTACGCGAGCCTGAGCGCCAGCATGGCGCTGGTGGGCAGCTACGTCGGGCTGTCGAAGCTGCTGCTGGCGGCGTTTCCGGTGTTCCTGCTGGCGTGGCTGCGCTTCGGCATCGCCGCCGTCGCGATGCTGCCCTGGCTGCGCCGCGAAGGCTGGGAGGCGCCGACGACACCCGCCGACCGCCGCCTGCTGTTCTGGCAGAGCTTCCTCGGCAACTTCCTGTTCTCGGTGACGATGCTGTTCGGCGTGCTGCACACCTCGGCGCTGGCCGCCGGTGTCGTGATGGCGGCGATCCCGGCGGCCGTCGCGCTGCTGTCGCGCGTGCTGCTCGGCGAGCGGCTGACGCCGCGCGTGGCCGCCGGCATCGGCTGCGCGGTGGCCGGCATCGCGCTGCTGGCCGTCGTCAAGAGCGGCGGCCACGCGGGTGCGACTGCCGCACCGTGGTGGGGCTACGCGCTGCTGCTCGCGGCGGTGTTCTGCGAGGCGGCGTACGTCGTGATCGGCAAGCGGCTGACGGGGCGCGTGTCGCCGCGGCGCATCAGTGCGCTGATCAACCTCTGGGGGCTCGCGCTCGTCACGCCGCTGGGGCTGTGGCAGGCGCTGTCGTTCGACTTCGCGGCCGTCGCGCCGCCGACCTGGGGGCTGCTCGTCTTCTACGCGCTGGCCGCGAGCATGGTCACGGTGTGGCTGTGGATGCGCGGCCTGCGTGAGGTGCCCGCTTCGCGCGCCGGCGTGTTCACGGTGTGGCTGCCGCTCAGCGCGGCGCTGATCGGCATCGCGGTGCTCGGCGAGCCGTTCGGCGCCGGCCATGGGCTGGCCTTCGCGCTGGCGCTGGCCGGCGTCGTGCTCGCGACGTGGCCCGCGGCGGCCGGGCGCGTCAGCGCCGCGCCGCGCGGCCGTACGACTTGAAGCGCTCGATGACGGCCGACATCTCGTCGGCACCGAGGATCGCCGGCTCGCCGACGGCAAGCGCCTTCAGGTAGGCCTCGCACAGCGATTCGACCTCGAGCGTCACCTTCAGCGCGTGCGCGAGCGACGTGCCGCCGGCAACCAGCCCATGGTTGGCGAGCAGGCAGGCGTGGCGGTCGGCGAACGCCTGCGCGACCGCCTGCGACAGCGCCTCGGTGCCGAACAGGTGGTACGGCACGCAGGGCACGTCGCAGCCGCCGGCCACCGCGACCATGTAGTGGAAGGCCGGCAGCGGCCGGCGCAGGCACGCCAGCGCCGTCGCGTGCACCGAGTGCACGTGGACGACGGCGTGCAGGTCGGCGCGCGCCGCATAGACGGCGCGATGGAACGGCGCTTCCGACGACGGCTGCCAGCGCCCGTCGACGCGGCCGTCGTCGCCGAGCCAGACGAGGTCGTCGGCGGTGAGCCCGTCGGCACCCATGCCGGTGGGCGTGATCCAGCAGCCGCACGCACCGTCGCGCTGCGCGCGCACGCTGACGTTGCCAGTGCTGCCGCGGTTGAGCCCGAGCGCGTCGAGCCGGCGCACCGTCTCGACGACGGCCACGCGCGGGTCCGCGGTGGCTTCAGCCATGAGTACCCTCGCCCAGCGACGCGATGCCGGCCGCGGTGGCCGACACGACGCCGCGCTCGGTGATCAGTGCCGTGACCAGCCGCGCCGGCGTGACGTCGAACGCCGGGTTGGCGGCGGCCGAGCCGTCGGGCACGAGCTGCACTTCGACGACGCGGCCGTCGGCGGCGCGCCCGGCCAGGTGCGTCACTTCGCGGACGCTGCGCTCCTCGATCGGGATCTGCGCGACACCGTCGTCGATGCGCGCATCGAGCGTCGACAGCGGCATCGCGACCCAGAACGGCACGCCGTTGTCGTGCGCGGCGAGCGCCTTCAGGTAGGTGCCGATCTTGTTGGCCACGTCGCCGCGCGCGCTGACGCGGTCGCAGCCGACGATGACCGCATCGACGCGGCCGTGCTGCATCAGGTGGCCGCCCGCGTTGTCGGCGATCACGGTGTGCGCGATGCCCTGCTGGCCGAGCTCCCACGCCGTCAGGCTCGCGCCCTGGTTGCGCGGGCGCGTCTCGTCGACCCACACGTGCACGTCCAGCCCCGCGGCCTGCGCCTTGTAGACCGGCGCGAGCGCGGTGCCCCAGTCGACGGTGGCCAGCCAGCCGGCGTTGCAGTGCGTCAGCACGTTCAGCCGCCGGCCGTCGCGCGGCGCCAGGCCGCGCAGTAGCGCCAGCCCGTGGGTGCCGATCGCCTCGTTGACGGCGACGTCGTCGTTAGCGATCGCGTCGGCCTCGTCCCACGCGGCCGCGGCACGCGCCTGCGGCGGCAGCGCGGCCAGCCGGCGCTGCATGCGCTCGAGCGCCCAGCGCAGGTTGACCGCCGTGGGCCGCGTGGCCCCGAGGCGCCGCACCGCGTCGGCCAGCGCCGCGTCGCCGGCATCGGCGTTCATCGCCAGCGCGACGCCGTAGGCGGCGGTGGCGCCGATCAGCGGCGCGCCGCGCACCACCATGTCGCGGATCGCGTGCTCGACGTCGGCCGGCGTCGTCAGGCGCTCGACGGCGAACGCGTGCGGCAGCAGGCGCTGGTCGATCACGTGCAGCGCGTCGCGCGCCTGGGCCGGCCACAGACTGCGCCGGTGGCGCCCGTCGACCCTCATGCCGGCACCTCCGCCGCCGTCTCGAGCGCCTGCCGCGCCCGCCGCCAGACGGCTTCGGGCGTCTCGCGGCGCAGCCGGTGATCGCTCCAGACCTGGCGCCAGCGCCGCGCGCCGGGCACGCCGTTCATCAGCCCGAGCATGTGCCGTGCGACGTGCGGCCACGGCACGCCGGCGGCCGCCTCGCGCGTCATGTACTCGACCATCTGCCGCTCGACCGCGTCGCGGTCGGCCGGCGCCGGTCCCGCTTCGCCGAAGAAGCGGGCGTCCCAGCCAGCCAGCCGCCACGGGTGGTGGTAGGCCTCGCGTCCGACCATCACGCCGTCGACGTGCTGCAGGTGCGCCTCGATCTGCGCGTCGTCGGTGACGCCGCCGTTGAGCACGATCGTCAGCGCCGGGAAGTCGCGCTTGAGGCGGTACACGACCTCGTAGCGCAGCGGTGGCACCTCGCGGTTCTGCTTCGGGCTCAACCCCTGCAGCCAGGCGTTGCGCGCATGGACGATGAAGACGGCGCAGCCGGCGTCGGCGACGGTGCCGACGAAGTCGCGGACGAAGTCGTAGCTCTCGACGCGGTCGATGCCGATGCGGTGCTTGACCGTGACCGGCAGGTCGCATGCGTCGCGCATCGCACGCACGCCCTGCGCGACGAGCGCCGGCTCGGCCATCAGGCAGGCGCCGAACGCACCGTGCTGCACGCGCTCGCTCGGGCAGCCGCAGTTGAGGTTGACCTCGTCGTAGCCCCAGCGCTGCGCGAGCCGCGCGCCGTGCGCGAGCTCGGCCGGATCACTGCCGCCGAGCTGCAGCGCGACGGGGTGTTCGATCGGATCGAAGTCGAGGTGGCGCGCCACGTCGCCGTGGATCAGCGCGCCGGTCGTGACCATCTCGGTGTACAGGCGCGTGCGCCGTGTCAGCAGCCGGTGGAAGTGGCGGCAGTGGCGGTCGGTCCACTCCATCATCGGCGCGACGGCGAGGCGCCAGGGGCTGGGGGTGGCAGGCATCGGGGACGTCGGCGGGCAGCGGCCGACGCGGGGCGGTCGGCGGCGTGGATTGTCCGTCAGCGGCGCCCGGGCGCTCGGGGGGCCGGAGGTGCTTTGACGTCCGCGGCCCGCTTGGGGATAATAATCAGTTTGTTGCAGCGGCAAGAGTGACAGCAGCGCCTCCGGCCCCGGCCACCCGCGACACGGGTATCGCATCGGCCAACCTCCCCGCAAGGGCTGCCCCTCAGGACGTTCACGCGATCTTGCCTGCCCGACGCACGCCCTCATGTATCGGCCATCGGTCCGCCGGGCCGGCCGGCGCGATCGCGCCGCCGCCCCGGCGCGCCCGCTGCCGCCCGATGCCGTTGGCCGCTGTGCGGGCCCGCCCTGACCTTCCCCGACGAGGAATCGCATGACCGCGAAGAAATCCGCATCCGCCGCCAAGACCACCACCCAAGCCGCCCCGAAGGCGGCGACGAAGACTGCGCCGAAGGAGGCCGTGAAGGGCACGGCCAAGACCGCGACCCCCACGGCCAAGGGCGCCGCCAAGACGGCGGCGACCGCGGCACCGGCGGCTGGCAAGTCGCCCACCCCGTCCCCGGCGGCCAAGGCCACGGCCGGTGCGAAGCCCACCGGCAAGGCGGCGGCCCCCGTCACGGCCAAGGCGGCGACCAAGGCGCCTGCCGGCAAGCCGGCCAAGGCTGCCGAAGCGACCAAGACCGGCCGCAAGGGCAAGGCCGACGACACCAAGGCCAAGGCCAAGGACAAGGAACTCGCGCTCGCCGAGGAGGACTTCGCCGACGTCGATGCCGAACTCGACACCGAAGCCGACGTCGACGCCGAGGCGCAGGTGGCCGACGAGGCCGACAAGGCCGAGAAGGCCAAGCCGCTGCGCATGAAGGTCAGCCGCGCCAAGGAGCGCGCGCTGATGCGCGAGTTCGGCCTCGACGAGACGCAGCTCACCGAGGAGGAAGTCGCCAAGCGCCGCCAGGAGCTCAAGACGCTCATCAAGATGGGCAAGACGCGCGGCTTCCTGACGCACCAGGAAATCAGCGACCACCTGCCCGAGAAGCTCGTCGACAACGAGATCCTCGAGGCGATCGTCTCGATGCTCAACGACATGGGCATCGCGGTCTACGAGCAGGCGCCCGACGCGGCCACGCTGCTGATCGCCGGCGCCAGCACCAGCACGGCCACCGACGAGGAAGCCGAGGAGGCGGCCGAGGCCGCGCTGTCGACCGTCGACAGCGAGTTCGGCCGCACGACCGACCCGGTGCGCATGTACATGCGCGAGATGGGCACGGTCGAACTGCTCACCCGCGAGGGCGAGATCGAGATCGCCAAGCGCATCGAGGGCGGCCTGCAGGCGATGATGCTGGCCATCAGCGCGAGCCCGACGACGATCGCCGAGATCCTCGCGATGGCCGACCGCATCGAGGCCGGCGAGATGCAGATCTCCGACGTCGTCGACGGCTTCGTCAGCGACGACGAGGCGGACGACTACGTCGCCGAGGAAGACTTCGACGAGTTCGACGAAGAGGAAGACGACGACGGCGCCGGCGGCAGCAAGGCGCTGACGAAGAAGCTCGAGGAGCTCAAGACCCAGGCACTCGAGAAGTTCGCGGTGCTGCGCTCGCATTTCGACAAGATGCGCAAGGCGTACGAGAAGGACGGCTACAAGTCGCCGGCGTACAACAAGGCGCAGCAGGCCATCAGCGACGAGCTGATGACGATCCGCTTCACGGTCAAGACGATCGAGAAGCTGTGCGACATCCTGCGCTCGCAGGTCGACGACGTGCGCCGCTACGAGCGCGAGATCCGCAAGATCGTCGTCGACAAGTGCGGCATGCCGCAGGAGCACTTCATCAAGACCTTCCCGCCCAACGCGCTGAACCTGAAGTGGGCCGAGAAGGAAGCCGCTGCCGGCAAGCCCTACAGCGCCGTGCTCGCGCGCAACCTGCCTGCGGTGCAGGAGCTGCAGCAGAAGCTGATCGACATCCAGGCCAAGGCCGTCGTGCCGCTCGAGGATCTCAAGGAGATCAACAAGCGCATGAACGAGGGCGAGAAGGCCAGCCGCGACGCGAAGAAGGAGATGATCGAGGCCAACCTGCGCCTGGTGATCTCGATCGCGAAGAAGTACACCAACCGCGGGCTGCAGTTCCTCGACCTGATCCAGGAAGGCAACATCGGCCTGATGAAGGCGGTCGACAAGTTCGAATACCGCCGCGGCTACAAGTTCTCGACCTACGCCACCTGGTGGATCCGCCAGGCGATCACGCGCTCGATCGCCGACCAGGCGCGCACGATCCGCATCCCGGTGCACATGATCGAGACGATCAACAAGATGAACCGCATCAGCCGCCAGCACCTGCAGGAGTTCGGCTACGAGCCCGACGCGCCGACGCTGGCCGAGAAGATGGAGATGCCCGAGGACAAGGTGCGCAAGATCATGAAGATCGCCAAGGAGCCGATCTCGATGGAGACGCCGATCGGCGACGACGACGACTCGCACCTGGGCGACTTCATCGAGGACACGAACAGCGTCGCGCCGGTCGACGCGGCGATGCAGGCCGGCCTGCGCGAGGTCGTCAAGGAGATCCTCGACTCGCTGACGCCGCGCGAGGCCAAGGTGCTGCGCATGCGCTTCGGCATCGAGATGAGCACCGACCACACGCTCGAGGAAGTCGGCAAGCAGTTCGACGTCACGCGCGAGCGCATCCGCCAGATCGAGGCCAAGGCGATCCGCAAGCTCAAGCACCCGAGCCGCAGCGACAAGCTGCGCACCTACCTCGACAACCTCTGACCGGCTCGCGCGGCACACCGGCCGAGGCGCCCATCGCGGGCACGCCGGTCCGCCGCTGCCCCGATCTGTAACCGTCGTGTGACAAGGCCCGGCTATGCCGGGCCTTTTGCCATGAGCGGCCGGTACACTCGGCGCGCCATGACGCGCATCCTCGAACGCACCGTGATGTTCGCCGACCTGCGCGGCAGCACCGGGCTGTACGAGACGCTCGGCAACGCCGAGGCGACGTCGGTCGTCACGCACACGGTGGGCGCGCTGTGCAGCACCGTTGCGGCGCACGGCGGACACGTCGTCAAGACGCTCGGCGACGGGCTGATGGCGGTGTTCGACCGCCCGCAGCAGGCGCTCGACGCGGCCGATGCGATGCACGACACGCTCGCCCGCCTGGTGTCGCGCGGCGGCGAACGCGGCGCATCGTCGGGGCTGCGCGGGCTGCGGCTGCAAGTCGGCATGGCGCGCGGCGAGGTTGTCGAGATGGCCGGCGACTGCTACGGCGACGCCGTCAACGTCGCCGCGCGCCTGCTCGAGCACGCCGGCGACAACGAGACGCTCGTCACCGCCGAGGTTCTGCAGGGATTCGCCGGCGAGCACCGCCGGCGCTTCCGCGACCTCGACCGCATCCGGCTGCGCGGCCGTGCCGAGCCGGTGCAGGTGCACCTGCTGAGCAAGACCGGCCCGCCCGACGAGCAGACGACGCAGTTCGGCGACGTGCCGCCGCCCGAGGAGCCCCAGGGGCTGCGCCTGACCTGGCTCGACCACTGCCGCGAATTCGACCTGCACGAGCTGCCCGTCGTGCTCGGCCGCAGCCCGCAGGCGAGCTTCTGCGTCGACGACTCGCGCGTGTCGCGCTCGCACGCGCGCATCGACTGGCACAGCGGCGCGTTCCAGCTCACCGACCTGAGCTTCAACGGCACCTACGTGCGCTTCGGCACCGAAACCGAGGTGCTGTCGCTGCGCCGCGGCACCTGCGCGCTGCACGGGCACGGCGTCATCGGGCTCGGGGCCTCGCCGCTGGACGTGAGCCCCACGATCGTGCGCTTCGAGGTGCTGCGCCCTCACGCGACGACACCGTCGAGTGCCGCCGGCCGGCCAGCGGCGCGCGCCTGAGCGTTCCGTGTCGTCGCTGCCGACCCTCGAACCGATGCCGGCGCGCACGCCGCTGCTGCACCGCCAGGAAGTCGCCCGCCTGCGTGCGCTCGAGGCGCTGGCCATCCTCGACACCGCCCCCGAGCCCGCCTTCGACGCGCTCGTGCGTGCCGCCGCCCACGCCGCCGGCGCTGGCGGCGCGCGGCTGCACCTCGTCACGGCGCAGCACGTGTGGCCGAAGGCGGCCCACGGTCCGCTCGCCGTCACGGCCGCGCGCGCCGGCAGCGCGTGCGCCGACGTCGTCGCCGCGGATGCCGCACGCCTGCTCGCGGCCACGACGCCCGCGGCCAGCGGGCTGCCCGGCGTGCACGCCTACGCCGGCGTGCCGGTGCACGTCGACGCACTGCCGGTGGGCACGCTGTGCGCCATCGACACGGTGCCGCGCCCCGACTGGGGGGACGACACGCTGGCGCACCTGCGCGACCTGGCCCGCGTCGCCTCGGCACTGCTCGAGGCGCGGCGCCGCGAACAGCAGAGCCAGCTGCGCCAGCAGCGCGTGCGCGACGCCAGCCGCGCCGGCTCCGACTGGCTGTGGGAGACCGACGCCGACGGCCGCATCGTGTGGGTCTCCGACGACGTCACGACGCACCTCGGGCTCGACGCCGACGCGCTGCTCGGCGTGCCGCTGGCCGAGCTGCACCGCCCGCGTGGCGACGAGACCGCCGCGCAGTGGCACGCCTTCGCGACCGCGTGGCGCGAGCGCCGTGCCTTCGACGACGCGATCGGCGACACCGACACGCCACGCGGGCGCGTCAGCGTCGCGTTCGGCGGCGTGCCGGTGTTCGACTTCGGTGGCCACTTCAGCGGCTACCGCGGTGCCGGCCGCGTCGTCACCGACGAGCTCGTGGCGCAGCTCGCCGCGCGCCGCGCCGAGGCGCTGCTGCGCGACACGCTCGACGGCCTGCCGGCCGGCGTGGCCGTCAGCGACGCCGCCGGGCGCGTCGTGCTCGCCAACCGAGCGTGGTACGCGCAGCTCGGTGACTCGAGCACGCCACCCGGTCCGCTGACGTGGCCGTCGCTGGTGCGTCACTTCGCGTACCAGGGGCACTACCCCGACGCGGTGGGCCGCGAGGAGGAGTTCATCGCGTGGCGGCTGGGGCTGGACGCCGAGCAGCCCACGCCGCGCGAGCTGCGCTGGCGCAACGGCTGGGGGCTCGTGATCGACCAGCGGCTGCCCAGCGGCCACGTCGTGCACCTGTCGGTCGACCAGACCGCGCAGAAGAACGCCGAGCGCGCGCTCGCGGCGCTGCAGCGGCGCCAGCTCGAGTCCGACGCGCAGCTCAGCGCGGTCCTCGCCGCGGTGCCCGACCTGTGGTTCGTCATCGACGCGCAGGGCCGCTACGCGCGCGTCAGCTCGCCGCGCCATCCGTCGCTGATGCGCCCGTTCGAGGACCTCGTCGGACGCCCGTTCGAGGACGGCCTGCCGCCGGCGGTGGCGGGGCTCGCTGGCGAAGCGATGCAGCGTGCGCGCACGCTCGGGCGCGTGCAGCGCTTCGAGTACGCGCTGACGATGTCCGACGGACACGAGCGCCACTTCGAGGCGCGCGTGTCGCCG
Organism: Calidifontimicrobium sp. SYSU G02091; assembly: GCF_022631395.1. Lineage (NCBI taxonomy): Bacteria > Pseudomonadati > Pseudomonadota > Betaproteobacteria > Burkholderiales > Sphaerotilaceae > Azohydromonas > Calidifontimicrobium sp. SYSU G02091. The sequence continues at coordinate 44,647 of NZ_JALBGB010000012.1, read as the reverse complement.
ATGCCTGGCGGCGAGCTGCTGTACCTGACACGCGACCTGACCGAGCTGCGCAGCCTCGAACGCGACGTGCTGCTGATGCAGCGCGTGTTCGAGTCGCCGGCGTCGCTGCCGATCATCATCGCCGACGTGCAGCACGGGGCCCCGGCGCTGGTCTACGTCAACACCGCGTTCGAGCAGCTCGGCGGCTGGCGTCGCGACGAGGTCATCGGCCGCCCGTTCGACTTCTTCGCCGCCCCCGACGCCCCGGGCCGTGCGCTGCTGACCGAGGCGCTGCGCCGCCGCGGCGACGCCACCGTCGTCGTCGACGGGTGTCGCCGCGACGGCAGCCGCTTCGTCAACGAGCTGACGATCGTCGCCGCGCGCGACGCCGCCGGCCGCACGACGCACCTGATCGGCCTGCTGCACGACCTCAGCGAGCGCCAGCAGGCCGAGAAGGCGCGCCAGGAGAAGCTCGTCGCCGAGATGGCCAGCCGCAGCAAGACCGAGTTCATGTCGCGCATGAGCCACGAGATGCGCACGCCGCTGAACGCGATCATCGGCTTCGCGCAGCTGCTGCGGCTGCGCTCGGGGGCGCGGCTCGACCACGTCGACCACATCCTCGACGCCGGGCGCCACCTGCTGACGCTGGTCAACGATGTGCTCGACCTGCAGCGCGTCGAGGCCGGCGAGCTCGCGCTGCAGCTGCGCCCGGTGGCGCTGAGCCCGCTGATCGACGAGTGCCTGACGATGCTCGGCCCCTTGGCCGACGCGCGCGCCGTGCACCAGCGCCGCGACCCCGACGCCGCGCCGCTGCACGCGCTGGCCGACGCGCAGCGTCTGCGCCAGGTGCTGCTCAACATCGGCTCGAACGCGGTCAAGTACAACCGCCCGGCCGGCCGCGTCGAATGGTCCGTCGCCGCCGGCGAGGCCGGCCGCGTCGTCGTCACGATCGCCGACACCGGCGCCGGCATGACGCCCGACCAGCTCGCGCGCCTGTTCCAGCCGTTCGAGCGCCTCGGGCGCGAGACCTCGACGATCGAGGGCACCGGGCTCGGGCTCGTCATCGCACGGCGCCTGGTCGAGGCGATGCACGGCCGCCTGACGCTCGCCAGCCAGCCCGGCGCCGGCACGCAGGTGCGCATCGAGCTGCCGGCGGCCGCCGCGCCGGCCGAGGTCGAGCCGGCGCAGGCCACGCCGTCGCGCCCGCTGCCACTGTCGCCGGCGCCACTGCGGCTGCTGTACGTCGAGGACAACCGCATCAACGCGCTGCTGTTCGAGGAGGCGCTGCGCCGCCACACCGAGTTCGAGCTGCGCGTGGCCGAGGACGGCCGCGAGGCGCTCGAGCTCGTCGGCCAGTGGTGCCCCGACGTGCTCGTGCTCGACGCGAACCTGCCCGGCGCCAGCGGCCACGAGGTGCTGCGCCGCCTGCGCGAGCACCCCCCGCTGGCCGATGCGCCGGCGTTCATGTGCTCGGCCGACGCGATGCCCGAAGACGTGCAGCGCGCGCTCGCCGCGGGCTTCCGCGGCTACTGGACCAAGCCACTGGACATCGACGCCGTGCTCGACGAGCTGCACGCGCTGCGCGCACAGCTGCTCGGCCCGCGCTGACGCGGCGGCCCCGCGCAGTCCCCTGCCGCCGGCCGCCGGACGCGCATCGCCGACAATCGTCGCGATGGACTTCCACCCCGAACCCCCGTACCACCACGGACAGCCGCCGCGCACCGCGGTGCTGCTGGTGGCCCTGGGAACGCCCGAGGCGCCCACCGCGCCGGCGCTGCGCAGCTACCTGCGCCAGTTCCTCAGCGACCCGCGCGTGGTCGAGATCCCGAACCCGTGGTGGTGGCTGATCCTTCACGGCGTCATCCTGCGCAAGCGGCCGGCCGAGTCGGCGGTCAAGTACGCCACCGTGTGGACGCCCGAGGGCTCGCCGCTGGCCGTGTGGACCGACAAGCAGGCCAAGCTGCTCGGCGGCTACCTCGGCGAGCGCGGCCACCGCGTGCTGGTGCGCCACGCGATGCGCTACGGCGAGCCGTCGGTGGCGCGCGTGCTCGACGAGCTCAAGGCGCAGGGCGTGCGGCGTGTGCTCGTGCTGCCGCTGTACCCGCAGTACGCGGCAGCCACCACCGCCAGCGTCGTCGACGCGGTCGGCGCGTGGGCACGCCACGTGCGCCAGCTGCCCGAGCTGCGCTTCGTCGCGCGCTTCCACGACGACACCGGCTACATCGACGCGCTCGCGCGCCGCGTGCTCGACCACTGGCAGGCGCACGGCCGCGGCGAGCGGCTGCTGCTGTCGTTCCACGGCGTGCCGCACCGCACGCTGATGCTCGGCGACCCGTACCACTGCGAGTGCCGCAAGACGGCGCGCCTGCTCGGCGAGCGTCTCGGGCTGTCGCCCGACGACGTCGTCGTCGCGTTCCAGAGCCGCTTCGGCAAGGCGCGCTGGCTCGAGCCGTACACCGAGCCGACGCTGCGCCAGCTCGCCGCGCAGGGCATCAGGCGCGTCGACGTGATGTGCCCCGGCTTCGTCGCCGACTGCCTCGAGACGCTGGAAGAAATCGCCGGCGAGGCCAGGCAGGCCTTCCTGCACGCCGGCGGCCGCGAGTTCCACTACATCCCATGCCTGAACGACCGCCCCGAGTGGATCGCCGCGCTGGCCGACATCGCCACGCGCCACATGCAGGGCTGGGACACGACCAGCCCGCCCGACGAGGCGGCGCTGCGGCGGCAGCGCGAGCTGGCGCTGGCGTTGGGTGCGAAGGACTGAGCGTGCCGATGGTCCGGCCCGCCGACGCACGGCGCGACACCGCCGCCGACCACGGCCACCCCGCGGGCCGCGTGCGCCTGGACAAGTGGCTGTGGGCCGCGCGCTGGTTCAAGACGCGCAGCCTGGCCGCCGACGAAGTCGAGCGCGGACGCGTGCTCGTCAACGGCGCGCCGGCCAAACCGGCGCGCGACGTCAAGCCCGGCGACGTGCTGACGATCCGCCAGGGCGACGTGCGCCACGAGGTGCGCGTCGTCGCGCTGGCGACGGTGCGGGGCCCGGCGCCGGTGGCGCAGGCGCTGTACGAGGAGACGCCGGCCAGCGTGCAGGCGCGCCGCGAGGCCGCCGAGCGGCGCCGCCAGGGCGTCGAGCCGGCGCTGGCGATCACCCACGGCCGCCCGACCAAGCACGACCGGCGTGAGCTGACGCGCGTCAAGGCGTCGTGGCAGCGCTGGAGCGCGTCGCTCGACGGCGACTGAAGCGCCGCGCCGCCGCGGCGCCGCCCCTTGAAATCCCTGCCGCCGTCCCCACTTCGCCGCTGTCCGTTCGTTTCCGGCAACGACTCGCCCACCGACCGCCCCACAGCCCACACGATGAATTCCAACGAACCGAGCCCGGCCACCGCCGAGGGCCCCGCCGCCGAGTCCGCCGCCTCGCCCGAGGCGCGGCTGGCCGAACTGGAGGCCAAGCACGCCGAGATGGCCGACGCCTACCTGCGCGCGAAAGCCGAAGTCGAGAACACCCGCCGCCGCGCCGAGGAGGAGATCGCCAAGGCGCGCAAGTACGCCGTCGAATCGTTCGCCGAGAGCCTGCTGCCGGTGCGCGACAGCCTCGAGGCGGCGATCGCCAACGCCAACGCCACCCCTGAGCAGGTGCTCGAGGGCGTGCACGCGACGCTGCGCCAGCTCGTGGCCGCGCTCGAGCGCAACAAGGTCGTCGAGGTCAACCCGCCGGTGGGCACCAAGTTCGACCCGCACCAGCACCAGGCGATCAGCGTCGTGCCCGCCGACCAGGAGCCCAACACCGTCGTCGCGGTGCTGCAAAAGGGCTACCTGATCGCCGACCGCGTGCTGCGCCCGGCGCTCGTCACCGTCGCCGCCGCGAAATGACGCCGGCGGCACGCGGGGCTTGAAAGCCCGTGCCGCAGCCGCAACTCACCGACATCCAAATTCCGCATCCAGGAGTCCAACGACATGGGAAAGATCATCGGCATCGACCTCGGCACCACGAACTCGTGCGTGGCCATCATGGAAGGCAACACGCCGAAGGTGATCGAGAACAGCGAGGGCGCGCGCACGACGCCGTCGATCGTCGCCTACCAGGAGGATGGTGAGATCCTCGTCGGCGCCAGCGCCAAGCGCCAGGCGGTCACGAACCCGAAGAACACGCTGTTCGCCGTCAAGCGCCTGATCGGTCGCAAGTTCACCGAGAAGGAAGTGCAGAAGGACATCGACCTGATGCCCTACAAGATCGTGCCCGCCGACAACGGCGACGCGTGGGTCGAGGTGCGCGGCAAGAAGCTCGCGCCGCCGCAGGTCAGCGCCGAAGTGCTGCGCAAGATGAAGAAGACCGCCGAGGACTACCTCGGCGAGCCGGTGACCGAAGCCGTGATCACGGTGCCGGCGTACTTCAACGACAGCCAGCGCCAGGCGACGAAGGACGCCGGCCGCATCGCCGGTCTGGAAGTCAAGCGCATCATCAACGAGCCCACCGCGGCCGCGCTCGCGTTCGGCCTCGACAAGGCCGGCAAGGGTGACCGCAAGATCGCCGTCTACGACCTCGGCGGCGGCACGTTCGACATCTCGATCATCGAGATCGCCGACGTCGACGGCGAGAAGCAGTTCGAGGTGCTGTCGACCAACGGCGACACGTTCCTCGGCGGCGAGGACTTCGACCAGCGCATCATCGACTACATCGTCACCGAGTTCAAGAAGGAACAGGGCGTCGACCTGACGAAGGACGTGCTCGCGCTGCAGCGGCTGAAGGAAGCCGCCGAGAAGGCCAAGATCGAGCTGTCGAACACGACGCAGACCGACATCAACCTGCCGTACATCACGGCCGACGCGAGCGGGCCGAAGCACCTGAACATCAAGCTCACGCGCGCCAAGCTCGAGGCCCTCGTCGAGGACCTGATCGAGCGCACGATCGAGCCGTGCCGCATCGCGATCAAGGACGCCGGCATCAAGACGAGCGACATCGACGACGTGATCCTCGTCGGCGGCATGACGCGCATGCCCAAGGTGCAGGAGAAGGTCAAGGAGTTCTTCGGCAAGGAGCCGCGCAAGGACGTCAACCCCGACGAGGCGGTGGCGATCGGCGCCGCGATCCAGGGCCAGGTGCTCGGCGGCGAGCGCAAGGACGTGCTGCTGCTCGACGTCACGCCGCTGTCGCTGGGCATCGAGACGCTGGGCGGCGTGATGACCAAGATGATCAAGAAGAACACCACGATCCCGACCAAGTTCAGCCAGGTGTTCTCGACCGCCGACGACAACCAGCCGGCAGTGACGATCAAGGTCTACCAGGGCGAGCGCGAGATGGCCGCGGGCAACAAGTGCCTGGGCGAGTTCAACCTCGAGGGCATCCCGCCGGCGCCGCGCGGCGTGCCGCAGATCGAGGTCACGTTCGACATCGACGCCAACGGCATCCTGCACGTCAGCGCCAAGGACAAGGGCACCGGCAAGGAGAACAAGATCACGATCAAGGCCAACTCGGGCCTGACCGAGGCCGAGATCGAGAAGATGGTCAAGGACGCCGAGCTCAACGCCGCCGAGGACCACCGCAAGTTCGAGCTCGCGCAGGCGCGCAACCAGGCCGACGCGATGGTGCACAGCGTGCGCAAGAGCCTGGCCGAGCACGGTGACAAGCTCGACGCCACCGAGAAGGAGAAGATCGAGGCGGCGCTGAAGGACGCCGAGGCGGCGATCAAGGGCGACGACAAGGCCGAGATCGAGAAGAAGACCGAGGCGCTGATGGCGGCCAGCCAGAAGCTCGGCGAGAAGATGTACGCCGACGCGCAGGCGGCAGCCGGCGCGGCGGGCGCCGCCGGCGCGCAGGAGCAGCCGCAGTCCAAGCCGGCCGACGACAACGTCGTCGACGCCGAGTTCAAGGAAGTCAAGAAGTGACCTCCGGCACGGCCCTCACGGGCCGGCCGGACGTCGTCGCCGCGCTGGGGTGACGCGCCGCGTCGTCACCCCCGCGCGGCGGTTCCGTTTCTGAACCTCGCATCGCTTTCCCATGGCAGCCAAGCGCGACTACTACGAGGTCCTGGGCGTTGCGCGCAACGCCTCCGACGACGACATCAAGAAGGCCTACCGCAAGCTGGCCATGAAGTACCACCCTGACCGCAACCAGGGTGACGAGGCGAAGAAGGCCGAGGAGAAGTTCAAGGAGGCCAAGGAAGCCTACGAGATGCTCTCCGACCCGCAAAAGCGCGCCGCGTACGACCAGTTCGGCCACGCGGGCGTCGACCCGAACATGGGCATGGGCCGCGGCGGGCCGGGCCCCGACGGTTTCGGCGGCTTCGCCGAGGCGTTCGGCGACATCTTCGGCGACCTGTTCGGCGCGGCCGGTGGGCGCCGAGGCGGCAAGCAGGTCTACCGCGGCAGCGACCTGAGCTACGCGATGGAGATCACGCTCGAGGAGGCCGCGCACGGCAAGGAGACGCAGATCCGCATCCCGAGCTGGGACAACTGCGAGACCTGCCACGGCAGCGGCGCCAAGCCCGGCACCAGCCCCAAGACCTGCCCGTCGTGCGGCGGCTCGGGCACGGTGCACCTGCGCCAGGGCTTCTTCAGCATCCAGCAGACCTGCCCGCACTGCCACGGCAGCGGCAAGATCATCCCCGAGCCGTGCCCGTCATGCGGCGGCGCGGGCAAGATCAAGAAGCAAAAGACGCTCGAGGTCAAGATCCCGGCCGGCATCAACGAGGGCATGCGCATCCGCTCGGCCGGCAACGGCGAGCCGGGCACCAACGGCGGCCCGCCGGGCGACCTGTACATCGAGATCCGCATCAAACCGCACGAGGTCTTCGAGCGCGACGGCGACGACCTGCACTGCACCGTGCCGGTCGGGCTGACGACCGCCGCGCTCGGCGGCACGATCGAGGTGCCCACGCTCGGCGGTAAGGCCGAGATCGAGCTGCCCGAAGGCACGCAGCACGGCAAGACCTTCCGCCTGCGCGGCAAGGGCATCAAGGGGCTGCGCTCGAGCTACCCCGGCGACCTGTACTGCCACATCGCGGTCGAGACGCCGGTCAAGCTGACCGAGCACCAGAAGAAGCTGCTGCGCGAACTCGACGAGAGCTTCCGCAGGGGCGGCGACCGCCACTCGCCCAACGCCAAGAGCTGGACCGACCGCGTCAAGGACCTGTTCAAGTAGGAAGTAGGCGAGCCTCCGGCGCGCCACCCGGCGGCGCGCGCGGCTCAAGTCCCGCGCCGCGGGGCCGATACACCGGCGATGGCCCCCGCCCCCTCGACCGTCACCGCGCGCCCGGGCGGCGCGCCCGCGCGCGCATGAAAGGGGTCGACCGCGACATCGTGCAGGCCAAGGCGCTGCTCGTCGACCCGAACCCGACGTCGCGCAGCATCATGGCCGCGCAGCTGCGCGAGATCGGCGTGGGCAGCGTCACACAGTGCGGACGGCTGCTCGACGCACGACGCATGCTCGAGCACCGCACGTTCGACATCGTGCTGTGCGAGAGCCACTTCCCGGATGAGACGACGACGGGACAGCAGCTGCTCGACGACCTGCGCCGCGCGCAGCTGCTGCCGTTCTCGACCGTGTTCGTGATGATCACGGCCGAGGCCACCTACGACAAGGTCGCCGAGGCGGCCGAGGCCGCGCTCGACAGCTACCTGCTCAAGCCGCACACCGCCGCCGCGCTGGCCGAGCGCGTGCAGCAGGCGCGCGCGCGCAAGAAGGCGCTGCACGACATCTTCGGCGCCATCGAGGCCGGCGACCTCGAGCTCGCCGCGCAGCGCTGCATGAAGCGCTTCCACGACCGCGCGCCGTACTGGCTGTACGCCGCGCGCATCGGCGCCGAACTGCTGCTGCGTCTGTCGCGCCCCGACGCGGCGCAGAAGCTGTACGAGGCCGTGATCGCCGCCAAGACGCTGCCGTGGGCGCGGCTGGGCGTCGCGCGCGCGCTGGCCGAAGGCGGCGCGGCCGGCAACGCGCTGCGCACGCTCGAGGCGCTGATCGCCGACGAGCCCGCCTACGCCGATGCCTACGACGTGATGGGTCGCCTGCAGTTCGAACAGGGCCAGGTCGACGCGGCGATGGCCACGTTCCGCCAGGCGGCCGAGCTGACGCCGTCATCGGTCGGACGGCTGCAGAAGCACGGCGTGCTCGCGTTCTACGCGGGCGAGCTCGCCGACGCCGCGCGCGCGCTCGAGCGCGCCGTCGCGCTGGGCATCGGCTCGCGCCAGTTCGACGCGCAGACGCTGGTGCTGCTGGGCTTCCTGCGCCTGGCCGAGCGCGACGGCAAGGGGCTGCAGCGCTGCCTCGAACACGTCGAGCACCTGACCACGCGCGACGGTGCCGACACCGTGCGGCTCGCCCGCTTCACGCAGGTGCTGCGGGTGCTGCAGGCGCTGCTGCGCAAACAGCTCGCCGACGCCGTCGCGCGCATCAAGCGCATCGTCGACGACAGCGCGAGCGACGACTTCGACGTCGAGGCCGCCTGCAACCTGCTGACGACGCTGGCGCACCTGGGCACGGCCGAGATCGAGCTGCCCGACGCCGACGCGTGGGTCGACGCCGTCGCGCTGCGCCACTGTGCGTCCAAGGGCATCACCGAGCTGCTCGCGCGCGCCGCCGCGCACCACCCGCCGCTGGCCGAGCGCGTGCGCGCTGGCCACGCCCGCGTGCTCGCGCTGGCCGAGGCGGCGATGGCGCACAAGGTGGCCGGCGACGTCGGCGCCACGGTGCGCGAGCTGCTCGCGCACACCGAGCGCACGCGCAACCCCAAGCTGCTCGAGACGGCGGCGATGACGCTCAAGCGCTACCGCGACGACATCAACGAGGCCGACGCGCTGCAGCGCCGGCTCGACGCACTGCGCCCGTGCGTGGGCCGCGTGCCTGCCGCGCCGCGGCTGGGCGCCGAGGGCGGCCGCCAGGCCGGCGGCATCGCGCTGCGCACGCCATTGCCGGCCGCCGCTGCGGCCACCGCGCCGGCGGCGCTGGCCTGAACGGCGCACCTCAGAACAGGCTCGCCTGCCTCGCGTCGCGCGGCGGTTCGTCCATCGGCTTGCGGAAGCCCGAGAAGTCCATCTCGATGCGCTGCCGGTTCAGCCCGAGCCGCGCCGCGGCTTTCGCGACGCGCTGACGCAGCAGCTGCGCCCACACGCCCTGCCCCGTCATGCGGGTGCCGAAACGCGCGTCGTTGTCGCGCCCGCCGCGCATCTCGCGGATGCGCGCCATCACGCGCGCCGCGCGATCGGGGAAGTGGTGCTGCAGCCAGTCCTGGAACAGCGGGTTCACTTCCCACGGCAGCCGCAGCACGATGCTGAAAGCGGCCTGCGCGCCGGCGGCCGCCGCCGCTTCGAGGATGCGCTCGACCTCGGGCTCGTTGACGAACGGGATCACAGGCGACACGCTCACCCCCACCGGCACGCCGGCCTGCGCCAGCGTCGCGATCGTGCGCAGCCGGCGCTGCGGCGACGCGGCGCGCGGCTCCATGATGCGCGCGAGCGCCGGGTCGAGCGTGGTCAGCGATACGTAGACCGCCGCGCGCTTCGCGTGCGCCATCGGCGCGATCAGGTCCAGGTCGCGCTCGACGCCGGCCGACTTGGTGACGATCGCGAACGGGTGCGCACAGCCGGCCAGCACCTCGATCACGCCGCGCGTGATGCGCAGCCGCCGCTCGGCGGGCTGGTAGGCGTCGGTGGCCGAGCCGATGTTGATCAGCGACGGCTCGTAGGCGCGGCTCGCCAGCGCCTCGCGCAGCCGCTGCGCGGCGTTGACCTTGGCGACGATGCGCGTCTCGAAGTCCAGCCCCGGCGACAGGTTCAGGTAGCCGTGCGTCGGCCGCGCGTAGCAGTAGATGCAGCCGTGCTCGCAGCCGCGGTACGGGTTGATCGACAGGTCGAAACCGATGTCGGGCGAGTCGTTGCCCGACAGGATCGAGCCCACGTGCTGCTCGATGACGACCGTGCCCGGCGCCAGCCGCTCCTCGGTGGCCATCTGCTGCAGCGTGCCCCAGCCATCGTCGAAGACCTCGCGCTCGTCACGCTCGAAGCGGTGCGCGATCGCCCAGGCGGTGCCGCGGCCTTTGCGGTGCAGGTGGATGGGGACGGCGGGCGACGTGGCGGGGATGGCGGGCTGCATACTGTAAATATATACAGCTTTCGCCCAAGCGCCAATCACCCGCGATCAGCCATCTTCCGTCGGACACGATTGCATTCGACCCCCATCGCGCCGATGCCACGGAGGAGCCGCACGGCGTGAACAGTGGTCGCCGCGCTGCGCCTCAAAGATGTTGGCCTTGGCAAGCGGCGACTGGCCGGCGGTGTTCAGGCGGGCAGGAAACGTGGCGCCTGCCTCACCTGTTCCGCATCACGTCGACCAGCTGCTGGTTGAATGCCTGCAAACCCTGCAGGATCAGCCGCGACGTGGCCGGCCCGTCAAGTTCCATCGCCATCTCCACTGTCTTGGATTTGCTGGCAGCCACACCCATCAGGCTGCTGAGCATCTGCAGCCCTCGAACGGCCGCGTCGCTTTGCGTGTCGTAGCCCCCGACCTCGCGCATCACGGCGAACGAGCCCGGGATCACGGCCGCCTTGGGCATGCGCAGCATCCCGGCATCGGCATGACCTTGCGCGACGACGTAGCCGGCCGGCGCCGTCAGGCTCATCTCGGGTCGTGCCGCGGTGCTGGCCCCGTCCTGATTCAGGATCGAAGAGCCAGAGCCCGAAGACTCCAGCGCCGCGAAGTTCACGACGACGCCGACCGTCAGCGCCTCGAGCTTGTTCTTGACGTAGTCGATGCGTGTCCCGATGTTGCCGGCGCCCAGGCCGGCGAAGCTGCGCGGATGCAACTTCATGCCGCTGGGCGCGAACACCATGTACTTGCGCTTGGTGTAGCCCAGGTCCTGCTCTTCATACACGGGCGCCTCGGCGGTGCTGGCCGGCTCCGTGGTGGGGTAGACCGCCCCATGTTGAGCGACGAACGCGGCGGCCGGCTCCAGGACGATGCCTGCCGCCTGCAATCGCTGCAGAAAGTCGGCATGGGCCTTGTCGGTGATGGCCTGCAACGCCGCCACGTCGACGCGCGGAACCTGATACTTGATCGACGAATGCGTGGCGCCGTAACTCACCCCGGGCAGGCGGCCGGCGCGGGTGCTGGCTGTCACCGCGCCGCTCACCTCGTACAGCACGCGGAACTCCGCCAGATAGAAGCGCTTGCCGGCGAGCTTCAGCTCGCCTTCGAAGTTCAGCGGCTGCGCGAGCGGTTCAAGCGGCTGCGCCAGCGCTTTGTCGACAGCGTCAACCGTGAGCAGCTGGGTCGCGCCACCGGCTGCGCTTGCGAGGGAAGCGAACTCGGCCTGCGACAGCGGCGTGCCGGCAAAGCCGTCGTCATCGGCCCGACAACCCTTGGCCCGCCCCAGCTTGTCCAGGAATTCGATACGGCCGCGCGCCATCCTGACCTTGTCCACCGCTGACTCCTGGGGCGCAGCGCCGCCAGGGGCCGTCGACGCCGTGCCTGCTGGCTTTCCAAAGAGACTTCCGAGGCCGCCCAGAATGCCCATGCCCGACGACCCCGAGGCGGCAGGAGGTGGACTACCCGCGGATGTCCCACCCTTCGGATCATTCTGGACCTCGCTGGGCTCGCGAACCCCAGCGTCGACAGTGCGCTGCAAGCCCTCCTTCTCCGACCGTATGCTCCGACAGTCCAACGCAATGTCGCCATCACGCACGACGCTGGAGGTCTGCGCTGCCACTGTGATCGACACGAGGCACAGGATCGCCAGCGAGCAGCGGCTGAATCGCCAGGACACCATGCATCACTCCTTGAACTGGTGCGACCTCACGGCCATTGGCCTGAACATCATTGCGCCGCCAGACGGCGAGATCGCTGCAAGCGGCGCAACCGACGCGATGCCGCTCGCCTGCCGGACCGCGAGCGGGCCGGCAGGCCGACGCGGCATCGCACTGTCAGTCATACACGTACTCGATCGTGTAGCGGTAGGTGGTGCCGGTCTGGCTCAACAGGTAGTCCATCACGACCGTACCGCGCGTCCCGTCGTAGGTGCAGCTGACGACGTTGCGCGTGCCGGCCGAGAACCACATCGCCAGCGCGATGCCACTGCTCGTGTCGCTGGACTGGACCGCCTGACAGAACTCGGCCTCGGTCAGCGGCCGCAGCGCTTCGTTGTTGGTGGTGCTCGACGACGAACCGAAGCTGATCGTCACCCGACCGACCAGGCGTCCGGTGCCTCCGGTGCCGGCACTGGAGGGAGCCAATTCGGCATCCTTGGTCCACGCCGTGGCTGCGTTCCCCCACAGCGAGCCCGCCGTCGGGTCCATGCGCAGGACCAGCCCCAGCCTCGAGGCCTGTTCGCCGCTGAAAAAGGCCCGTACGTAGACCGTATGCCGTGTCGGCGCCGCCGAGCCGCTTTGGCACTCCCCGATGGCTCCAACACCCGACACGGTGACGTCGCTGATGCGCAACTGCGACAGATGCGGATGGCCATAGCCCCCTGCGGTGACGATCGAGCACTGCTTGCCGTCCATCGTGAACGTCAGGTCCAGACCCAGGCGCCCGCTGGCGAAATCGGCCTTGGCGCTGCCGGTGAAGGGGCCGATCGTCGTCATCTGCGCGCTGAAGTTGCCCCAGGTCATGGGCGTCTGCGCAACCAATGTGTAGCTCGCCTGCCCGGTCGTGGGCATGGCCGTGGCGGGCAGGCCGACGGCGTAGTGGAAGCCGGCATAAGGCGTCAGCACCGGTGCTGCGAGGTTGTAGTAGGTGCCGGACCACGTGCCGTCGTACCAGCGGCCGATGGTCAGGGGTCCACCGTCGTTCCACGCGTCACTGTGCAGGCTGCCACGATCCAGCGATTCGTTCGGGTTCGCGGTGTAGGACTGCAGGCCTGCGCTGCCGCTGAAGGTCGCTGACACATCGGTTCGCAGATCGATGCCGATCTGCGGCGCGCCGTAGGCGATGACGTAGCCACTTCCCGACGCGGGCGGCGTCGAGCCGCCTCCGCCGCTGCTGCTGCCGCCACCCGTGGCGGTGTTCGCGTACGCCGTCACCAGTGCCTGCGACAGGCTCTGGACCGACGACGCGAAGTCATTGCCTGCCGCGGCGACCTGCAGAAGTTCGGCGTAACTCATTCCGGCCGCCGACAGCGCTTGGGCGAAGGCTTCCAGGATGTCGTCGACGATGTTGCCGACCGTGGCAGTGAACGCGTCGCGGATCGGATCGACGGTACTCAGCGCGGGCAGCGCGAGAGCGTGCCGCACTCGCGCCTGCGCCGCTTCGAGTGCGGCGCTGTCGATGCGGCGAAGCGCGGCGGCGTCGAGCGACTGATACCACTGGCGAGGATCGCGGCCCACGAGGTTCGCGACGATGAGATCGGTCAGCGGCGTGATGTTCGTGACGCCGAGTTGCAGCGCCAGCGACGTGTATGCCTCGCCGGCCGGCAGGCTGCCACCGCTGACCTGCACGACGCAGGGCAGCGTATGGCCATCCAGCGTGACACGCCAGCCGCCGTCGCTGCCCGTCACCGCGACCGCCGCGGCGCCGCCTGCGCATTTCACGGCCACGTCACCACCGGCGATCGGCGTGCCGACGGCGGCAGTCCCGTAGAGATCGCCGGACACCACGGCGGGGGGGACGTCATCACCGCCTCCTCCGGTACACGCCGCCACCACCAGGGCGAACGACACCATGACCCATGCTTCGAACCACGCTCTGCGCATCTTCACCTCCTTCTGTCCATCCGCCAGCGAGCCTTCGAGTGAACCGTGTGCGAAACGATCGCGCCACCGGTGCAGCGGTGCCCCTCAGCGACCGAGCGGGCGGATTGTTCGAAGCCGCTGCGACATGACCGAATCCCGAGGTTGGGGGGAGGAAGCGGCGAGGCGCCGAAAACACGAAAAAATCGCCGCGCAGGGGAGGAGTCCCACGGGTCGCGTCCCACTCAGCGGCCCGTTGGTGACGACGCGACGACCACAGACCGCCCGCCATCAGCGATGTTTCGCAGACCAGCACGACTGATCTACGGATTGCTGGCAGCGTGTCTGCTGGGTGGCTTCGCAGTCACGCACACGGCGCTGCAGGCCCCTTCGCTTCAGTGGCGGCTCGACGTCTCGGCGACCGGCGAGAGCATCGTTGCCACACGTCCTCCCCCCGGCAGCTCGATGACCGAGGGTGCCATCGTGCTGCGTCTGGCCGCCCGCGGGATTGGAGCCGTGGATCTCGAGCCGCTCGATCTGCTCGAAGAACCGGACTATCTCGACACCTACGGGGAGATGTCCGTCTTCTTCGCCCGTCAGTCCCGCCTGGACGCGATCCTGCGTGCAGGCGAGGTCGAGGTGCAGTGGCAGAACGTGGACGGCACGGCCGGGCACGGCCGGGCACGGACGGTTCCAGCCGGTGGCGCGACGCCTGGGCGACCTGCCCGCAGCGTTCTGGTTCCAGATCGCGACGGGTTTCGCAGGCTTGCTGATCGCAGGGTGGGTCTACGTCGCGCGACCTCGCGACTGGGGTGCGCGCATGTTCGCGCTGACCGGCCTGGCCTTTCCGTTCGCGACATGCAGTGCCGCCATCTACAGCACGCGCGAGCTCGCGCTGCCCGAAGCGTTGTTTCGCGCGCTGTCGATGACCAACCACCTCGCATCGACCGTATTCGGGATGGCACTCGTTGCGCTGTTCGCCGTGTATCCGAAGCGTCTCGTCGACCCGAAATGGCTGCTGGCGCTGCCGGCAGTCTTCGTTCCCTGGTATCTGACCGATGCGCTGCAGCTGGCACCCGACTTGAACTGGGGCGTGCGGCTGCCCTTGCTGATCGAGCTGACGCTGGCCATCGCGCTGGCTGGCGCGCAGTGGCACGCCAGCCGTGAAGAACCGCTTGCCAGATCTGCGCTGCGCTGGTTCGCACTGTCGACGCTGGTGGGCTGCAGCCTGTTCATCGTCTTCGTGCCTGGGCACAGCCTGCTTGGATGGATACCGCCGCTGTCGCAGGGCTACGCGTTCGGCTTCTTTCTGATCATGTATGCCGGTATCGCGCTGGGGCTGCGACGCTACCGGCTGTTTGACGTCGATGCGTGGGCCTACAGGATCTGGTTATGGGTCGCCGGCGCGGGCATGGTCATCGCGATCGATCTGTTCCTGCTGATGCTCGGGATGCAGCAAGCGTTGTCTCTGGGTGGCGCCCTGCTGGTCGCCGGCTGGCTGTACTTTCCCCTGCGCCAATGGCTCTGGCAACGTCTGGTCGGACGTCCAGAAACTTCGCTCGAGGCGCTTGTACCGTCACTTGCCCAATTCGCGCTCCTGGATGACGCGCGCAGCCGCGCGACGTACTGGGATGCGATGCTCCAGCGCGCGTTCAGCGCGCTGCAAGTGTCCGACGCTGCCGATGGCGGCTCCGAGGTGACCGTACGCGACGACGGATTGGCGCTCTACGTGCCGGCGCTGGTCGACATGCCTGCACGTGCGCTGCGCTACGCGGGCCGTGGGCGACGGCTGTTTTCGACGCGGGACGCGAGCCTGGCGCGGACGTTGCATGGTCTGGTCGAACAGATCGTCACCGGCCGACTGGATCACGAGGAAATCGTGCGCCGTGAACGCCAGCGGCTGGCGCGCGACCTGCATGACAACCTCGGTGCCCGGCTGCTGCGCCTGATCCACCATCTTCGCGGCACACCCGACGGCGAGCTCGCGCGCGAAGCCATGCACGATCTGCGCGCGGCGGTCGCCGCCATCGACGCGCCGCCCTCGCTGCTTTGCGAGGCTCTGGCCGATTGGCGCGCCGAAGTCGAGAAGCGCTGCGCCGCAGCCGGCGTCGAACTCGTCTGGGAACAGCGCGACGCTCTGGGCGTGACTCTGCCACCACGCATCAAGGCCACACTGGGTTCGATGCTGCGCGAGGCGGTCACCAATGCCCTGAAGCATGCCCGGGCCCACCGGATCACGGTCGTCACGTCGGTGGACTGCGGTCATTGGCAGCTGACGGTAGCCAACGACGGCACGGCATCGCTGCCGACACAGTGGCACGAGGGCTTCGGTCTGAGAAGCCTGCGTTCTCGACTTCACGATCTGGGCGGCACGCTGCGACTGGACGGCGACGGCAGCACGGTACGACTGAGCCTGCAGGTGCCACTGAAGAATCTCAAACCATGAACGTGCTCATCGTCGAAGACATCCCGGAGTCGCAGGACATGCTGCGGGAAGTGGCGACCTCTGCGTTCGGCAGCGTCGAGTACGAATGCGTGGCCGACCTGGCGGGATCGCGCGCGCTCGGAAACCGCGAGTTCGCACTGGCATTGATCGACCTTTCTTTGCCGGATGGTTCAGGCACCGAGTTGATCCGGCGCATGACCGTGGAACAGCCTTCGTGCACCGTTGTCGTGACCACGATCTATGACGACGACGAGCACGTGTTCTCGGCACTGCGGGCTGGGGCCCAGGGTTACCTGCACAAGCACGAGCCCGTCGAGGACCTCGTGCGCCAGCTGCGCGGCATCCTCGACGGGCAGCCACCGCTGTCGCCGGCGATCGCCCGACGCATCCTGCAGTACTTCCGCGCCTTCAAGCCGAAAGCACCCGATGAGGCTCTGCTGTCACTGACCGCGCGTGAGCGCGAGGTTCTTGGGCTGCTGGCCCGGGGCATCAGCATCGCCGCGATCGCGCGCGAACTGACCATTTCGCCGTACACCGCCGGCGATCATGTCAAGAACATCTACCGCAAGCTGAACATCTCATCGCGCGCCGAGGCCGCGCTGGAGGCCCGCTCGCTCGGGCTGTTGTGACTCACCAGCCTTGCTTTCTCGGTCGGCACGGACGCGCGCAGCGCACCGGGCGTACCAGACCCTCGCCGACTTGGTGTCCGCTCGGGAGCAGGCGCCCAGCGCAGGCCTGATCAGTAGCCCGCCTCCCCATGCCCCGGCGCCAGGTTCTCGAACCGCGTCAGCGGCTTCAGGAACGTCAGCTTGACCTCGCCGGTGGGGCCGTTGCGCTGCTTGCCGATGATGATCTCGGCCACGCCCGGCTCCTTGCTGTCCTTGTTGTAGTAGTCGTCGCGGTAGATGAACATGATGACGTCGGCGTCCTGCTCGATCGCGCCGGACTCGCGCAGGTCGCTCATCATCGGGCGCTTGTCGTTGCGCTGCTCGACGCTGCGGTTGAGCTGCGACAGCGCGATCACCGGGCACTGCAGCTCCTTGGCGAGTGCCTTCAGGCCGCGGCTGATCTCGCCGAGTTCGGTGGCGCGGTTCTCGTCGCCGCTGGCGCTGCCGCTCATCAGCTGCAGGTAGTCGACGACGATGAGCCCGAGCCGCCCGCACTGCCGCGCCTGCCGGCGCGCGCGTGCGCGCAGCTCGGCCGGGTTCAGCGCCGGTGTCTCGTCGATGAACACCGCGGCCTTGCTGAGCTTGTCGACGGCCTCGGTCAGCCGCGTCCACTCGTCGTCGCGCAGCGCGCCGGTGCGCAGGTGCTGTTGGTCGATGCGCCCGAGCGAGCCCACCAGCCGCAGCGCCAGCTGCGAGGCGCCCATTTCCATCGAGAACACGACCACCGGCAGCCCTTCGTGCACGGCCACGTGCTCGGCGATGTTCAGCGCGAACGCCGTCTTGCCCATCGACGGCCGCGCGGCGAGCACGATCAGGTCGCCCGGCTGCAGACCGGCCGTCTTGCGGTCGAGCTCGTAGAAGCCGGTGCGCACGCCGGTGACTTCCTCGGCGCCGTTCTCGGCCAGTTCGGTGACGCGGTCGATCAGCTGCATCACCAGCTGGTCCATGCTCTGGAAGCCCTGCTTGGTGCGCGAGCCCTCTTCGCCGATCTTGAAGATGCGGCTCTCGGCCTCGTCGAGGATCGTCGAGACGCTGCGCCCCTGCGGATTGAACGCGCTGGTGGCGATCTCTTCGCTGGCTTCGATCAGGCCACGCAGAATCGCGCGCTCGCGCACGATCTCGGCGTAGCGACGCAGGTTCGCGGCGCTGGGCACGCTTTGCGCCAACGCGTTGAGATAGGCCAGCCCGCCGCACTCATCGGCCTTGCCCTGCATCTGCAGCTGCTCGTAGACGGTGATCACGTCGGCCGGCTTGCTGGCGTTGATCAGCGCGCCGATGGCGCCGTAGATCACGCGGTGCTCCCAGCGGTAGAAGTCGGCCTCGCGCAGCAGGTCGGCGGCGCGGTCCCACGCGCCGTTGTCGAGCAGCAGGCCGCCGAGCACGCTCTGCTCGGCCTCGATCGAGTGCGGCGGCACGCGCAGGCGCGCGACCTCGTCGTCGCGGGCGTGGTCGCGCGCCGTCTCGCGGGGGGTCTGGGCGGCGTTCAGGGTGCGTTCGGTCATCGGTTGGTCCTCATCGGCGCATCGTAGGGCATCGCCGCCGCCGCGGCGGTGGACGACGCTGTGCACAACCGGTGCACGGTGGTGGACAAGCGCGGCGCCCCAAACGGCGACGGGCCGGCAAGGCCGGCCCGTCGCGGGGGAGTCGGTGCGATGCGGCTCAGTCGGCCTCGGGGACGACCTGCACCGTGATGTCGACGACGACGTCGTGGTGCACCGCGATCTGCACCGGGAATTCGCCCACCGCCTTCAGCGGGCCGTGCGGCATGCGCACCTGCGCCTTGCGCACCTCCAGCCCCTGGCGGGTCAGCGAGTCGGCGATGTCGGCGTTGGTGACCGAGCCGAACAGGCGGCCGTCGACGCCGGCCTTCTGCGCGATGCGCACGGTCTTGCCGGCGAGCTTCTCGCCCAGCGCCTGCGCCGCGGCGAGCTTGTCGGCGGCGATCTTTTCCAGCTCGGCGCGCTTGGCCTCGAACTCCTTGATCGCCGCTTCGGTGGCGCGGCGCGCCTGCTTGGTCGGGATCAGGTAGTTGCGGGCGTAGCCGTCCTTGACCTTGACGATGTCGCCGAGGTTGCCCAGGTTGGCGACCTTCTCGAGCAGGATGACTTGCATGGGGATCTCCTCGTCAGGCCTTGTGCTGGTCGGTGTACGGCAGCAGCGCAAGGAAGCGCGCGCGCTTGATCGCCGTGCCGAGCTGGCGCTGATAGAACGCGCGCGTGCCCGTCAGGCGCGCGGGCGTGATCTTGCCGTTCTCGCCGATGAAATCGCGCAGCGTGTCGACGTCCTTGTAGTCGATCTCCTCGACGCCCGCGACGGTGAAGCGGCAGAACTTCTTGCGCTTGAACAGCAGCGACTGCTGGCTGCGCTTGGGCTTGCGGTCCTTGCCGAACTTGCCCTTGCCTCGTGATGTGGCCATGACTTTCTCCTGGATGCGTTTGCGAGAGGCCCCGCGCAGCGGGGCCCGTGCGGTTCATTCGATGCCGTCGACCGTGGTGACGTGGAACACGACGCCGCGCCCGTTGCGCGCGCTGGCGAGGAATCCGGCGAATCCGGCCTCGGTGCCCAGCGGCAGCTGCGCGAGCCGCTGCGCCAACTCCCCCAGCGCCACCGCGCGCACCTCGAGCGCGACGCGCCGCGGGTGCCCGGCTTCGGTGACCTGCGACTCGTGCTTCAGGCCCAGGTCGCAGGCCGGCGTGCCGGCGGGGGTGTAGCGCAGCGCCGAGCGCTCGACCAGTTGCGCCTGCAGCAGCAGCCGGTTCATGCGCGCGGCGGCGTGCGCGTCGTCAGGCCGAGGCCTCCTGCTGCGCCTTGCGCGCTTCCTCGCGCTCGACGGCCTTCATCATCACCGACGGCGCCGTCTCGGCCTTGCTCTTGGCCACCGTCAGGTGGCGCAGCACGGCGTCGTTGAAGCGGAAGCCCGTCTCGAGCTCCTCGAGCACGTCCTTGCCGCACTCGATGTTCAGGCACAGGTAGTGCGCCTTCGCGAGCTTCTGGATCTGGTAGGCCAGCTGGCGGCGGCCCCAATCCTCGACGCGGTGCACCTTGCCGCCGCCGTTGGTCACCAGCGACTTGTAGCGTTCCAGCATCGCCGGAACCTGCTCGCTCTGATCCGGATGGATCAGCAGCACGATCTCGTAATGACGCATCAGGTGTTCTCCTCGTGGGTTTCGCCGCCCGGCACCGTGCCGCGCTGGCGCGAAAGCCGCTCCGGTGCGTCACACAGCCGGCGGCGGCAAGGGAAATCTTGTGATTATAGGAGGAAAACAGGGTGGCATCCCACGGGACGCCACCCTGTCCGCGGAGGGGGCTGTCGGGGTGCGCGGCGCTCAGCTCAGCGCACGTGCGCCAGCCGCTTCCAGGTCTCGATGACGCTGTCGGGGTTCAGCGAGATCGAGACGATGCCTTCCTGCGCCAGCCAGTCGGCGAAGTCCGGGTGGTCGCTCGGCCCCTGGCCGCAGATGCCGACGTACTTGCCGGTCGCGCGGCAGGCAGCGATCGCGCGCGAGATCAGCGCCTTGACGGCCGGGTCGCGCTCGTCGAAGTCGTCGGCGAGCTGCTCGAGGCCCGAGTCGCGGTCCAGACCGAGCGTGAGCTGCGTCAGGTCGTTCGAGCCGATCGACATGCCGTCGAAGTACTCGAGGAACTGCTCGGCGAGGATCGCGTTGCTCGGCACCTCGCACATCATGATCAGCCTCAGGCCGTTCTCGCCGCGCCTGAGGCCGCGCTCGGCGAGCATCTCGCCGACACGCTTGGCCTGCTTGAGCGTGCGCACGAACGGCACCATGATCTCGACATTGGTCAGCCCCATGTCGTTGCGCACGCGCTTGAGCGCCTCGCACTCCATCGCGAAGGCATCGCTGAAGTCGGCGTTGATGTAGCGCGACGCGCCGCGGAAGCCCAGCATCGGGTTCTCCTCGTCGGGCTCGTAGCGGCTGCCGCCGATCAGCTTGCGGTACTCGTTGCTCTTGAAGTCGCTCAGCCGCACGATCACCGGCTTGGGCCAGAACGCCGCGGCGATCGTCGCGATGCCCTCGGCGAGCTTGTCGACGTAGAACGCGCGCGGGCTCGCGTGGCCGCGCGCGACCGATTCGACGGCCTTCTTCAGGTCGAGGTCGATGTTCGGGTAGTCGAGGATCGCCTTCGGGTGCACGCCGATGTTGTTGTTGATGATGAACTCGAGCCGCGCCAGGCCCACACCCGAGTTCGGCATCTGCGCGAACTCGAACGCGAGCTGCGGGTTGCCGACATTCATCATGATCTTGACCGGGCAGTACGGCAGCTCCTCGCGCGCGACCTCGGTGACTTCCATCTCGAGCACGCCGTCGTAGACGAACCCGGTGTCGCCCTCGGCGCAGCTCACAGTAACCAGCGCGCCGTCTTGCAGCACGTCGGTCGCGTGGCCGCAGCCGACCACCGCCGGGATGCCGAGCTCGCGCGCAATGATCGCGGCGTGGCAGGTGCGCCCGCCGCGGTTGGTGACGATCGCCGCAGCGCGCTTCATCACCGGCTCCCAGTTCGGGTCGGTCATGTCGGCGACGAGCACGTCACCCGGCTGGACCTTGTCCATCTCGGCCAGGTTGTGCACGACGCGCACCGGCCCGGTGCCGATCTTCTGGCCGATCGCGCGGCCCTCGGCGAGCACGGTGCGGTCCTTGCCGGCCTTGAGCTTGTAGCGGTGCTCGACCTTGGCCTGGCTCTTCACCGTCTCGGGCCGCGCCTGCAGGATGTAGAGCTTGCCGTCGACGCCGTCCTTGCCCCACTCGATGTCCATCGGGCGGCCGTAGTGCTGCTCGATGATCAGCGCGTAGCGGGCGAGCTCGATCACGTCGGCGTCCGACAGGCTGTAGCGGTTGCGCTGCTCGGGCGGCGTGTCGACGGTCTTGACCAGCTTGCCGGTGGCTGCCTTCTCCTCGGGCGTCGAGAACACCATGCGGATCAGCTTGCTGCCGAGGTTGCGGCGGATGATGGGGTACTTGCCAGCCTTCAGCGCGGGCTTGTGGACGTAGAACTCGTCGGGGTTGACGGCGCCCTGCACCACGGTCTCGCCGAGCCCGTAGCTGGCGGTGATGAAGACGACGTCCTGGAAGCCGCTCTCGGTGTCGATCGTGAACATCACGCCGGCGGCGCCCTGGTCGGAGCGCACCATGCGCTGCACGCCGGCCGACAGCGCGACGTCGGAGTGCGCGAAGCCCTTGTGCACGCGGTAGGCGATCGCGCGGTCGTTGTACAGCGACGCGAAGACCTCCTTCATCTTGTGCAGCACGTCGTCGATGCCGACGACGTTGAGGAAGGTCTCCTGCTGGCCGGCGAACGACGCGTCGGGCAGGTCCTCGGCGGTGGCCGACGAGCGCACCGCGAACGACGCCTGCGGGTCGCCGGCCGCGAGGCGCTCGAACTCGGCGCGCACCGCGGCCTCGAGCTCGGGCGGGAACGGCGCGTCGACGACCCACTGGCGGATCTCGGCGCCGGCCTCGGCGAGCGCGCGCACGTCGTCGACGTTCAGGCTCGCCAGCCGCTGGTGGATCTTGGCCGTCAGCCCGCTTTGCTGCAGGAACTGCCGGAACGCGTGCGCGGTCGTCGCGAAGCCGCCGGGCACCCGAACGCCCGAGGCGGCCAGTTGGCTGATCATTTCGCCGAGCGAGGCGTTCTTGCCGCCCACCGACTCGACGTCGGTCATTCTCAGCTGTTCGAACGGGACGACCAGGGCGGTCGCCAGTGAGGTCGATGACATGGGAAGACTCCGTGATGACGAGAAACCGGGGCCATCGACCGGCCAGCGCGCGCCGCCGCCACCGTCGGGTGGAGTTGGAGTGATGCGGGGTGGGGGGCCATGCGCGCTTCGACGGCGTTTGTGACGATTCTAAGAAGGATTGCCTATGATGGGCGCGCTTCCTCCCCGGCCGTCGCCCCCGACCCACCCGTTCAGATGCCCAACCGCAGCGTCTTCTACGTCTCCGACGGCACCGGCATCACCGCCGAGACCTTCGGCAACTCGATCCTGGCGCAGTTCCCGATCAAGCCGCGCCACATCCGCCGCCCGTTCATCGACACCGTCGACAAGGCGTGGCAGGTGCGCCGCGAGATCAACGAGGCGGCCGAGCGCGAGGGCAAGCGCCCGATCGTGTTCATCACGCTGGTCGAGGACGAGATCCGCGCCGTGCTCGACCACCCCGACTGCAAGGGGCTGGTGATGGACATGTTCCGCACCTTCGTCGAGCCGCTGGAGGCCGAACTGCAGGTCAAGTCGAACCACCGCATCGGGCGCTTCTCCGACGTCGCCAAGAGCGAGCAGTACCACGAGCGCATCGAGGCGATCAACTTTGCGCTGCAGCACGACGACGGCCAGTCGGCGCGCAGCCTCGACGAATCCGACGTGATCCTGATCGGCGTCAGCCGCAGCGGCAAGACGCCGACGTCGCTGTACCTGGCGATGCAGCACGGCATCAAGGCGGCCAACTACCCGCTGATCCCCGACGACTTCGAGCGCGGTCAGCTCCCGGCCACGCTGGCCCCGTTCAAGCGCAAGTGCTTCGGTCTGACGATCGACCCCGAGCGCCTGGCGCAGATCCGCCACGAGCGCCGGCCGAACAGCAAGTACGCGTCGATCGAGAACTGCCGCTACGAGGTGCGCGCCGCCGAGGCGATGATGAAGCGCGAGGGCATCGCGTGGCTGAGCTCGACGCACAAGTCGATCGAGGAGATCGCCACGACGATCCTGCGCGACATCCGCCCGGACCGCCTGATCTACTGACGCCGCCTGCGAGGGGTCTGCCACCGTGCGCGCCTCCCCGGTGCCTTGGCTCGACGACGACGCGCAGCCGCTGCCGCCGACGTCGCAGGCGCTCGGCCCCGGCAGCCTCGCGCCGGGGCTGCTGGCCGCCGGCGGGCGGCTGACGCTGGCGCGGCTGCGCGAGGCCTACGCGCACGGCGTGTTCCCGTGGTTCTCGCCCGGCCAGCCGCCGCTGTGGTGGGCGCCCGACCCGCGCATGGTGCTGCCGGTGGACGAGTTCCGCCTCAGCCGCTCGCTGAAGAAGACGCTGCGCCGCTTCATTGCCGACCCGGCGTGCGAAGTGCGCATCGACAGCGCGTTCGACGACGTCATCGACGCCTGCGCGCACGTGCCGCGCGCCGGCCAGGACGGCACCTGGATCGTGCCCGAGATGATCGCGGCCTACACCGACTGGCACGCCGAGGGCGAGGTGCACAGCGTCGAGTGCTGGATCGACGGCCGGCTGGCCGGCGGGCTGTACGGCGTCGCGCTCGGGCGCATGTTCTTCGGCGAGTCGATGTTCGCGCACCGCACCGATGCGTCGAAGATCGCGCTGGCGGCGCTGGTGGCGTTCTGCCGCGCGAACGCGATCCCTTGGATCGACTGCCAGCAGAACACGACGCACCTGGCGTCGTTCGGCGCGCGCGAGGTCTCGCGCGCCGAGTTCGAGCGCCACCTGGCGCTCACCCTCGGGGCCGCGCCGGTCGCCGACTGGACCTATCATCGCTCGACCTGGGCGCAGCTCGGGCTCGACGCCGGCCCGCCCTGCCCGCACCCCGACACCGACGCGTGACGTACCCGAAAGAGCTCCCGCTCGCCTCGCTGCAGTTCTACGCCACGGCGCCCTACCCGTGCAGCTACCTGCCGGGCCGGCTCGCGCGCTCGCAGGTCGCCACGCCGAGCCACCTGATCCACGCCGACGCGTACTCGGGGCTGGTGGCCGCCGGGTTCCGCCGCTCGGGGCTGTTCACCTACCGCCCGTACTGCGACGGCTGCCGCGCCTGCGTGCCGCTGCGCATCCCGGTCGAGCGCTTCGCGCCCAGCCGCAGCCAGCGCCGCGCCGCGAAGGCGCACGCGAACCTGAAGGCGCGCGTGCTGCGGCTGTGCTTCGTGCCCGAGCACTACCAGCTGTACCTGCGCTACCAGAGCGGTCGCCACGCCGGCGGCGGCATGGACCACGACAGCGTCGACCAGTACACCCAGTTCCTGCTGCAAAGCCGCGTCAACTCGCGGCTCGTCGAGTTCCGCGAACCGGCCGCCGACGGCCAGCCCGGCGCGCTGAAGATGGTCGCGATCCTCGACATCCTCAACGACGGGCTGTCGGCGGTCTACACGTTCTACGAACCCGAGCCCGGTGCCAGCTATGGCACCTACGGCGTGCTGTGGCAGATCGCACAGACGCGCCAGCTCAAGCTGCCATACGTCTACCTCGGCTACTGGATCGCCGACAGCGCGAAGATGGCCTACAAGTCGCAGTTCCGCCCGCACGAGGTGCTCGTCGACGGGCGCTGGAGCCTGCGCGACTGACCCTTCGACGCCGGGCGCGCGCCGCGCCCTGCTACCCTGCCGGCCATGTCTGCGCCTCCAGCTGCCGCCGCGGCGCCCGCCGCCCTCGTCGCACCGCACATCGTCGCGCTGTCGCTCGCGCTGCTGCTGGGGCTGCAGCCGGTCACGACCGACCTGTACCTGCCCGCGCTGCCGCTGCTGGCGGCCGACCTCGCCGCGCCGATGAGCGCGACGCAGCTGACGATGTCGGCGCTGATCCTCGCCTTCGGCCTCGCGCAGCTGGTCTGGGGCCCGGTGGCCGACCGCTGGGGCCGCCGGCCGGTGCTGCTGGGCAGCCTCGCGCTGTTCGTGCTGGCCAGCGTCGGCGCCGCGCTCGCGCCGTCGATCGGCGTGCTCGTGGGCTGGCGCGTCGCGCAGGGCGCGACGATGGCCGCCGCGGTGGTGTGTGCGCGCGCGATGGTGCGCGACCTGTACGAGCCGCACCAGGGCACGCACGTGATGTCCAAGGGGCTGTCGGGGCTCGGGCTGATCGCGCTGTCGAGCCCCGTGCTCGGCGGCGTGCTCGCCGCGGCCAGCGGCTGGCGCGCGGCGCTGGCGGCCGTCGCGGCGATCGGGCTGGCCACGCTCGTCTTCGTCTGGCGCGCGCTGCCCGAGACGAACACGCGGCGCAACCCGCAGGCCACGCGCGTCGGGCCGCTGGCGCGCACCGCCGCCGGCGTGCTGCGCCACCCGACCTTCGTCGCGTGGGCCGTGCTCACCTCGTGCACCTACGGCGGGCTGTTCACGATCCTCGCGTCGTCGTCGTTCGTCTACATCCGCGTGCTCGGTCTGAGCCCGGCGGCGTACGGCGTCGCGCTCGGCGCCGGTTCTGTCGCCTACATGGCGGGCACCTTCGCATGCCGGCACTGGCTGCCGCGCCACGGGCTGACCGGCACGGTGCGCCGCGGCGCGCTGTTCTCGCTGGCCGGCGGGCTGGGGCTGAGCGCGGTGGCCTGGGCCGACGCGGCGACGGTGTGGGCCGTCCTCGTGCCGCACTGCCTGTTCACGTTCGCGCACGGCATCCACCAGCCCTGCGGCCAGACCGGCGCCGTCGGCCCGTTCCCGCACGCGGCCGGCGTCGCGTCGGCGCTGGCCGGCTTCGTGCTCGCGGTCACCGCGTTCGCGGTGGGGCTGTGGCTCGGCGTCGCGATCGACGACACCGTGTGCCCGATGGCCTACACGGTGGGCTTCTGGTCTGCCGCGACCGCGCTCGTCGCGTGGACGCTGGTGCAGCGCCACGGCGTGCCGCGCGGCGCGCTGAAAGCGGCATGAGCACGCCGCGCCCGTGGCGCGCCGAAGGCCGCATGACGCCGGCATGACGCGGCCGCGCTGGGTCGGCATCGCCGGGCCGACGGCGTCGGGCAAGAGCGCGCTCGCGCTCGAGATCGCCGCCACGTGGCACCGCCCGGTCGAGATCGTCAGCGTCGACTCGGCGCTCGTCTACCGCGGCATGGACGTCGGCACCGCCAAGCCCTCCGCAGCCGAGCGCGCCGCGGTGCCGCACCACCTGATCGACATCCTCGACCCGGCGCAGCCGTACTCGGCCGCGCAGTTCGCCGCCGACGCGACGCGGCTGATCGGCGAGATCGCCGCGCGCGGCGCGCTGCCGCTGTTGGTCGGCGGCACGATGCTGTACTTCAAGGCGCTCGTCGACGGCCTCGACGAGATCCCCGCCGCCGACGCCGCGATCCGCGCCGCGCTCGACGCCGAGGCGGCCGCGCGCGGCTGGCCGGCGCTGCACGCCGAGCTCGTGCGCGTCGACCCGCCGACCGCGGCGCGGCTGGCACCGAACGACGCGCAGCGCATCCAGCGCGCGCTCGAGGTCTGGCGCGCGACCGGCCGGCCGCTGTCGAGCTACCACCGGCGCACCGCGAACGCGACGCCCGACGTCGCGCTGATCGCGCTCGAGCCGGCCTCGCGCGCGTGGCTGCACGAGCGCATCGCGCGGCGCTTCGCGGCGATGCTCGACGCCGGACTGCTCGACGAGGTGCGGCGCCTGCGCGCGCGCGGCGACCTGCACCTGGGGCTGCCGTCGATGCGCTGCGTCGGCTACCGGCAGGCGTGGCAGGCGCTCGACGAGGGCCTGGCCGGCGACGCGCTGCGCCAGCGCGTGCTCGACACCGGCGTCGCCGCGACGCGCCAGCTGGCCAAGCGCCAGCTCACGTGGCTGCGCGGCATGCCGTGGCGGCGCGTCGTCGCCTGCGACGCGGCCACTGCGGCGGCCGACCTGCGCGCCGCGCTGCAGCGCGCCGAGGACGAACGCCGATGAGCGTGCCGCCGGTGCTCGACGTGCGGGGGCTGGCCAAGACCTACGGCGAGGCCGCCGTGTTCGAGGGCGTCGACCTGCGGCTCGCGCCCGGCGAGTTCGTCGCGCTGCTCGGCGAGTCGGGCGTCGGCAAGTCGACGCTGCTCAACTGCATCGCCGGGCTCGACGCGCCGGCGCGCGGGCGCGTCGTCGTCGACGGCGTCGACGTCACCGCGCTGCCCGAGCCGGCACAGGCCGCGTGGCGCCGCGCCGCGGTGGGCTTCGTGTTCCAGGCCTTCCACGTGCTGCCGCACCTGACGGTGGGCGACAACGTCGCGCTGCCGCTGCTGCTGCTCGGCCGCCGCGACCCGGCGCGCGTCGCGCAGATGCTGGCCACCGTCGGGCTCGCCGGCTTCGAGCCGCGGCTGCCGCGCACGCTGTCGGGCGGGCAGCTGCAGCGCGTCGCGATCGCGCGCGCGCTGGTGCACGCACCGCGGCTGCTGCTGGCCGACGAGCCCACCGGCAACCTCGACCCGGCCACCGCCGAGCGCATCGTCGAGCTGCTCGCGCAGCAGGTGCGCGCCGCGGGCACCGCGGCGCTGATGGTCACGCACTCGGCGCACGCCGCCGCGCATGCGGACCGCGTGCTGCGGCTGACGGCCACCGGGATCGTGCCGGCATGAGCGGAAGCAGCGCTGTGCGCGGCACCCGCACGGCAGCGCCGGCGCCGCTGCCCGCACTGCTCGCGACGCTGAGCGCGCCCGAGTGGCGCCACCACCCGTGGCGGCAGGCCGCCGCGGTGCTCGCGGTGCTGCTCGGCGTCGCGCTCGCGTTCTCGGTGCACCTGATCAACACGTCGGCGCTTTCGGAGTTCTCGGCCGCGGTGCGCGCGGCCAACGGCGAGCCCGACCTGAGCCTGCGTGCCGCGCAGCCCGGCGGCTTCGACGACGCGCTGTACGAGCGCGTGGCCGCCGCGCCCGGCGTGCGCGTCGCGAGCCCCGTCGTCGAGTCGCAGGCGCAGGCCTTCGACCGCGCCGGCGAGCGCGTCGCGCTGAAGGTCGTCGGCGTCGACGCGCTCGTCGTCGCGGGCGTCGCACCGGGGCTGTGGCCGCGCGTGGCCGACGGCGAAGGCCGCACCGCGTTCCTCGCGCCCGACGCCGTGTTCCTCAACGCCGCCGCGCAGCAACGCCTGGGCCTGCACAGCGGCGAGACGCTCGCGCTGCAGTTCGGCCTCGGCCGCGTCGCGCTGCGCGTGGCAGGCACGGTGGCCGCCGGCGGCCCGCCGCTGGCCGTGCTCGACGTCGCCGCCGCACAGCAGCAGCTCGGCTTCGAGGGGCGGCTGTCGCGCCTCGACCTGCGGCTCGAGCCCGGCGCCGACGCTGCGGCGCTCGTGCGCGCGCTCGCGCTGCCGGCCGACGTCGTCGCGGCGTCGAGCGACGACGCGACGCAGCGCGTGTCGAACCTGTCGCGTGCGTACCGCGTGAACCTCACCGTGCTCGCGCTGGTGGCGCTGTTCGTCGGCGCGTTCCTCGTGTTCTCGGTGCTCGCGCTGTCGGTTGCGCAGCGCACGCCGCAGCTCGCGCTGCTCGGCGTGCTCGGGCTGGGGGCGCGCGAGCGGCGCCGCCTCGTGCTCGCCGAGTCGGCGCTGGTTGGCGTGCTCGGCAGCGCACTCGGGCTGGCAGTGGGCACCGCGCTGGCGGCGCTGGCGCTGCGCTGGCTGGCCGGCGACCTCGGCGGCGGCTACTTCCCCGGCATCGCACCGCAGCTGCAGTTCTCGTGGCCGGCGGCGGCCATCTTTGGGGTGCTCGGCGTCGTCGCCGCGCTGGCCGGCGGCTGGCTGCCGGCGTGGCAGGCGCAGGCGCTGGCGCCGGCGCAGGCGCTCAAGGGGCTGGGCGGCACCGCCGGGCCGGCGGCACCGGCGTGGCTCGGGCCGGTGCTGCTCGCGTGCGGCGCCGCGCTGGCGCTGCTGCCGCCGTGGCGGGGGCTGCCGATCGCGGCCTACGTCTCGGTCGCGGTGCTGCTGCTGGGCGGCATCGCGTGCGTGCCGGCGGCGGTGGGGCTCGTGCTCGCGCGCTGGCACCCGCGCACGCAGCCGCTGGCGCTGCTGGCCGTCGAGCGCGCGCGCCACGAGCGGCAGGCCGCGACGATCGCGGTGGCCGGCGTCGTCGCGAGCCTGAGCCTGGCCGTCGCGCTGACGGTGATGGTCGCGAGCTTCCGCGACGGCGTCGCGCGCTGGCTCGACACCGTGCTGCCGGCCGACCTCTATGCGCGCAGCGCCACCACGAGCGCGGCCGCCGACACGGCGTTCCTGCCGCCCGGCTTCGTCGATGCGGTGGCCGCACTGCCCGGCGTCGCGCGCGTCGAGGCCACGCGGCAGCGCGCGCTGCAGCTCGACGCGCAGCGCCCGGCGGTGACGCTGCTCGTGCGCCCGCTGGCCGACCCCGCGCGCGCGCTGCCGCTCGTCGACGCCCCGGTGCCGGCACGCACCGCGCTGCCCGGCGCGTGGGTCAGCGAGGCGATGGTCGCGCTGTACGACGCGCGGCCCGGTACGACGCTCGCGCTGCCGATCGGCCCCGCCGGCGAGGCGGTGGCGTTCGAGGTGCGCGGCGTGTGGCGCGACTATGCGCGCCAGTTCGGCGCCGTCACGGTGGCCGAGGCCGACTACCAGCGCGTGAGCGGCGACACGCGGCGCAACGACCTCGCGCTGTGGCTCGCGCCGGGCACCGACGCGGCCCAGGTGATCGCCGCGATCCGCGCGCTCGCACCCGACGCCGCGGCGCTCGACTTCGCGCAGCCGGGCGAGATCCGCGCGGTGTCGCTGCGCATCTTCGACCGCAGCTTCGCCGTCACGTACTACCTGCAGGCGGTCGCGATCGGCATCGGGCTGTTCGGCGTCGCCGCGAGCTTCTCGGCGCAGGTGCTGGCGCGCCGGCGCGAGTTCGGGCTGCTCGTGCACCTGGGGCTCACGCGGCGGCAGATCGTCGGCGTCGTCGCCGGCGAGGGGCTGGCGTGGACCGCGGCGGGCGCGCTGGTCGGGCTCGCGCTCGGCCTCGCGGTGGCGGTCGTGCTGGTGAAGGTCGTCAACCCGCAGAGCTTCCACTGGACGATGGAGCTGCTGCTGCCGTGGGCGCGGCTGGCCGCACTCGTCGCGGCGGTGGGCGCCGCCGGCGGCGTCACGGCGGCGCTGAGCGCCCGCGCCGCGGCCGGGCGCGACGCGGTGCTCGCCGTCAAGGAGGACTGGTGATGCGACGGCGCGCGCTGCTGCTCGCGCTGCCGGCCGGCGCGCTCGGCCCGGTGGCTGCGCGCGCGGCGCCGGCCGTGCCGCGCGTCGAGCGCCGTGCGCTGGTGTTCCCGCGCGACTTCGGCGCGCACCCCGAATTCCGCACCGAGTGGTGGTACGCCACCGGGCAGCTCGACGCCGAGGGTGGCACGGCGCCGTTCGGCTTCCAGCTCACCTTTTTCCGCTCGCGTGCCGACGACGCCGGCCGCTGGGCCGGCAGCACGAGCCGCTTCGCGCCGCGGCAGCTGCTGTTCGCGCACGCCGCCGTCACCGACCTCGGCGCCGGCCGGCTGCGCCACGCACAGCGCATCGCGCGCTGGTCGGGCGACCCCGCGGCACGGCCGGCCGCGGCGGCGCTGGACGACACGCGCGTGCAACTGGGCGACTGGCGGCTGCAGCGCACGGACGGCGGCCCGGCCGGCCGCTATCGCGCGCGCCTGGGCGACGCCGACGCCGGCTTCGCGTTCGAGCTCGAGCTGGCCAGCACGCAGCCGCTGCTGCTGCAGGGCGACGCCGGCTTCAGCCGCAAGGGGCCGCAGCCCGAGCAGGCCAGCCACTACTACAGCCAGCCGCAGCTGGCCGTCACCGGCACGCTGCGGCTCGACGGGACACGGCGCGCCGTGCGCGGGCGCGCCTGGCTCGACCACGAATGGAGCGAGACGCTGCTGCACCCCGAGGCGGTCGGCTGGGACTGGATCGGCATGAACCTCGACGACGGCGGCGCGCTGACCGCGCTCCAGCTGCGCCGCGCCGACGGCAGCGCCGTCTGGGCTGGGGGCAGCTTCCGCGCGCCGGGCGGCGCGGTGCGCGACTTCGCGCGCGACGCGGTGCACTTCACGCCCGGGCGCACGTGGACGAGCGCCGCGTCGCAGGCGCGCTACCCGGTGCAGTGGCATATCGACACGCCCGCCGGGCGCTTCGAGGTCGTCCCGCGGCTCGACGCGCAGGAGCTCGACAGCCGCGGCTCGACCGGCGCGATCTACTGGGAGGGCCTGAGCGAGCTGCGCGACGCGACGGGCCGCCGCGTGGGTGCCGGCTACCTCGAGATGACCGGCTACGCCGGCCGGCTGCAGCTGTAGCGCGACGCCCCGCTCGGCGAGGGGCGCCGCCTGAGCGACACTCGCGCTGCCCCCCTGACGACCCACGACGCGCCACCCCGATGACTGCCCGCCTGCTGACCGCCGCCGAACTGGCCACCCGCTGCGACCCCGCCCGCCTCGAGCCCGCCCTCGCCGAGGCCGCGCAGGCCGCGCGCACCATCGTCGGCCAGGAGCGCGCGCGCGCGGCGGTCGAGTTCGGCATCGCGGCGGCGCACCCGTCGTTCCACCTGTTCGTGATGGGTCCGCCCGGCTCGGGTCGGCGCAGCCTCGCGCGGCACGTGATCGAGGCGCGCGTGGCCAGCGACGGCGCCGCGCGCAGCGACTGGGTCTACGTCAACAACTTCGCGCACCCGCACCAGCCGGTGGCGCT
The DNA here is from genome assembly GCF_022631395.1 of Calidifontimicrobium sp. SYSU G02091. NCBI lineage: Bacteria > Pseudomonadati > Pseudomonadota > Betaproteobacteria > Burkholderiales > Sphaerotilaceae > Azohydromonas > Calidifontimicrobium sp. SYSU G02091. The sequence continues at coordinate 12,589 of NZ_JALBGB010000012.1, read as the reverse complement.
GCAGCTGCCGGCCGGGCGCGGCACGCAGCTGCGCGACGACATGCGCGCACTCGTGCGCGACCTGCGCACGCTGATCCCGGCGGTGTTCGACTCCGAGGAGTACGCGACGCAGGTCGAGCGCATCAACGACGAGTTCAAGCAGCGCGCCGAGCAGGCGCTCGCCGAGGTCGTCGACGAGGCGCAGCGCCGCGGGCTGGCGATGATCCGCACGCCGGTGGGCTTCACGTTCGCGCCGCAGAAGGACGGTGAAGTGATGTCGACCGAGGCCTTCGAGGCGCTGCCCGAGGCACGCCGCGAGGAGCTCAAGAAGAGCATCGGCGAGGTGCAGGACCAGCTGCTGCGCGTGCTGCGCTCGCACATGCGCATGCGCAAGGAGCACGCCGACCGCGTGCGCGCGCTCGACCGCTCGATGACGCTGCTGGCCGTCGAGCACGCCGTCGACGAACTCAAGGCGCGCTACGCTGACCTGCCCAAGGTCTGCAGCTACCTCGACGCGGTGCGCGCCGACGTGATCGACAACGCCGGCGACTTCCGCGGCCGCGACGACGAGGACGGCGAAAGCCACGCCGAGAAGCCCGGCGAGCTCGCACGCTACGAGGTCAACGTCGTGCTCGACGCCGCCGCGAGCCCGCAGGCGCCGATCGTCGAGGCCGACCTGCCGTCGGTGCCCAACCTCGTCGGCCGCGTCGACCACATCGCGCGCTTCGGCGCGCTGCTGACCGACTTCCGCCTGATCAAGGGCGGCGCGCTGCACCGGGCCAACGGCGGCTACCTGCTCGTCGACGCGGTCAAGCTGCTTCAGCAGCCGTTCGCGTGGCAGGCGCTCAAGCGCGCGCTGCTCAAGCGCGAGATCCGCATCGAGTCGCTCGGCGAGATGTTCAGCGTGATCTCGACGGTGCAGCTCGAGCCCGAGCCGATCCCGCTGGCGGTCAAGGTCGTGCTCGTCGGCGAGCGCTGGGTGTGCCACCTGCTGCAAGCCGCCGACCCCGAGTTCGACGAGCTGTTCCGCGTCGTCGCCGACCTCGACGACGACATGCCGCGCGCCGAGGGCACCGAGCTCGAGCTCGCGCGCCTGCTCGCCGAGCAGCTGCGCGCGCAGCAGGGCCTGCCCGCCAGCGCGGCGGCGCTGGCGCGGCTGATCGACCACGGCGTGCGGCTGGCCGGCGACACGAAGCGCATCACGGCACAGGTGCGCCAGCTGCTCGACGTGATGGTCGAGGCCGAGCACGTCGCGCGCTCGCGCCAGCGCGCGCGCGTCGAGGCCGACGACGTCGCCGCGGCGATCGCCGCGCGCCGCGAGCGCGCCGCGCGCGTCGACGCGCGGCTGCGCGACGCGGTGCAGCGCGACATCCTGCTGATCGCGACCACCGGCGAGCGCGTCGGGCAAGTCAACGGTCTTTCGGTCTACGAGGTCGGGCACGAGGTGTTCGGCATGCCCACGCGCATCAGCGCGACCTCGCGCCTGGGCGACGGCGAAGTGATCGACGTGCAGCGCGAGACGCACCTGGGCGGGCCGGTGCACGCCAAGGGCGTGCTGATCCTGTCGTCGTTCCTCGCGTCGCGCTACACGCGGCTGCAGCCGCACTCGATCGTCGCCAGCCTCGTGTTCGAGCAGACCTACGGGCTCGTCGAGGGCGACAGCGCGTCGCTCGGCGAGCTCGTCGCGCTGCTGTCGTCGATCGCCGACGTGCCGGTGCGCCAGTGCCTGGCGGTCACCGGCTCGGTCAACCAGTTCGGCGACGTGCAGGCCATCGGCGGCGTCAACGAGAAGATCGAGGGCTTCTTCGACGTGTGCGCCGCGCGCGGGCTCGACGGCACGCACGGCGTCGTGATCCCGCAGGCCAACGTGTCGCACCTGATGCTGCGCGACGACGTGATCGCCGCGGTGGCCGCAGGGCGCTTCGCGATCCACGCCGTCGCGCACGTCGACGATGCGCTCGCGCTGATGACGGGGATGCCCGCCGGCGACCCCGCGCAGCCCAGTGCCGACACCGTCAACGGCCGCATCGCGAGGCGCCTGCGCGACTACGCGCGCATCCGCACCGGCCAGGCGCGCGTGCGCAAGCGCGGCGCGCCGATGGAAATCCGCCAGATCGTCGGCGACGGCAACGGGGACGACGAATGAACGCGCCGGCCCCGCGCCACGTGCTCGCGCTGCTCGACGACGCCGCGGCGGCACCCGACGTGATCGAGCTGTCGACGGCGCTCGCGCAGCAGCTGCAGCGCCCGCTGGACGTGGTCTACGTCGAGAGCGTGCCGGCGCTCGTGGCCGCGGCGCTGCCGTTCACGCAGGTGCTGGCCGAGACCCGCGCGCAGTGGACCGCCTTCGCGCCGCAGGACGTCGAGAGCGGCTACCGCGCGCAGCTGGCACGGCTGCGCGAGATCGCCGCGCGCGCGACGATGCGGCGCGCGGTGCGCTGGTCGCTGCGCACGGTGCGCGGCGCGCTGGCACAGGCCGTCGTCGAACTGCACGCCGAGTCGGACCTGATGGTCGTCGGCACCGCCGGCGTGCGGCCGCCCGCGCTGGCGCGCGTCGCGCCGGTGCGCCGGCCGCTGCGCATCGCCGTCGTCACCGACGACTCGCCCGTCGCCGCGCAGGCGCGCGAGGTTGCGCAACAGGTCGCCGCGGCACTGGGTGGCGTGCTGACGGTGCACCGCGCGAGCGGCGACGCGGCCGCGGCGGCGGCCCGCGACCGCCACTGCGACCTGCTCGTGCTGCCGCGCGGACTCGTCGCGCCGGCGGTGCTGGCCACGCTGGCGCGGCCGGCGCTCGTCGTCGGCTGAGGCCGGGCTGCACGGGTCAGACCGGGCCGGCGCGCTTGCGCGTGCCGATCGAGGCGGCGCCGCCCGCGCGCCCGCGCGCGGCGCCGACCGAGCGCACGCAGTTGCGCCCGGCCTGCTTGGCCGCCAGCAGCGCGGCGTCGGCGTCGAGCAGCAGCGCGTCGAGCGTGCCGTGGCCCGGGCCGACCGGCGCGACACCGATCGACACCGTCGTGCCGACGGCGAGCCCCTCGCATTCGACGCGCAGGTCACCGGCTTGCACGCGGATGCGCTCGGCGACGTCGAGCGCGCCCAGCGGGTCGGTATGCGGCAGGAACACCGCGAAGGCGTCGCCGTCGTAGCGCGCGAGCACGTCGGGCTGGCGCAGCGCCTGCCCGACGACGCGCGCGAGCTCGCGCAGGTAGCGCTCGCCGCACTCGCGTCCGTGCGTGTCGACGAGGCTGCCGAAGTGGTCGGCGTCGACGACGAGCAGCGCCGCGTCGAGGTCGTAGCGGCGGCAGCGTGCGCGCTCGGCCTCGGCCACCGCGACGAAGTGGCGGCGGTTGAGCAGTCCGGTCAGTTCGTCGCGCGTCGACGCGAGCGCCAGCCGGCGGCTCGCCTCGTCGAACCGATCGGCGACGAGCACGCAGGCCCACGACGCCGGTACGGCCGCGAGCAGCGCGGCCAGTGCAACGACGGCCGCGGCACCCGCGCCGCCCGTCAGCGCCGCAGCGCCCACCAGCGGCAGCGCCAGCGTGACGCCGGCAGCCGCCAGCAGCGCCGCCACCGGCACGCGCCCGTAGCGGCGCACGCCGCCGCGCAGCCAGGTCAGCCAGCGGAACTCGGCAGGCGAAACGGTCACGGCGTCGTCGGACGTGGGGTCGATCGGAAAGGCGGCCGCGCGGGCGACCAGGGCCGCCCGCGCGCAGCCTATTCGACCACAAACCCCCCGCCCGCATGCGCCCAACCCGAGCGCTCCGCCCCCCTGTTCGCGCGGGAGGCGGCGACCGCCGGGCGGCGCGCGACGGTGGCGCCTACACTGCCCCCATGTCGTCGTCGACCCTGGCCGTCGCGCGCGCCGCGACCCCCGGCGCCGGCGACGCCGTGCCGCCGGCGCGGCGCGTGAAGTCGCTGTCGGGGCTGCTGCCGTTCCTGCGCCCGTACCGCGGGCGCATCGCGCTGGCGCTGCTGTTCCTGCTGCTGGCCGCGGCGGCGACGCTGGTGCTGCCGGTCGCGCTGAAGTCGCTGATCGACGACGGCCTCGTCGGCAGCGGGCCCGGCGCGCCGCTGATGGCGCTGCGCGGCCACTTCCTCGCCCTCTTCGCCGTCGGCGCGGCGCTCGGCGTGTTCTCGGCGGCGCGCTTCTACATGGTCAGCTGGATCGGCGAGCGCGTCACCGCCGACCTGCGCAACGCCGTCTACGCGCACGTCGTGCGCCAGAGCCCCGAGTTCTTCGAGACGACGCAGACCGGCGAGGTGCTGTCGCGGCTGACCACCGACACGACGCTGGTGCAGACCGTCGTCGGCTCGAGCCTGAGCCTGGGGCTGCGCAACACCGTGATGGGGCTCGGCGCGCTGGGCATGCTGGTGGTGACCAACCCGTGGGTGATGTCGCAGGTGCTGGGCATCCTCGTGCTCGTCGTGCTGCCGAGCCTGTACGTCGGCCGGCGCGTGCGGCGCCTGAGCCGCGCGAGCCAGGACCGCGTCGCCGACACCAGCGCGATCGCCGCCGAAGTGCTGGGCGCGATCCCGGTGGTGCAGAGCTACACGCAGGAGGCGCGCGAGGCGCAGCGCTTCGCCCGCGCGACCGAGGCGGCGTTCGAGGTCGCGCGGCGGCGCACGCGCGTGCGCTCGCTGCTCGTCGCGTTCATGATCACGGCGACCTTCGGCGCGCTGCTGTGGGGGCTGTACCAGGGCACGCAGGCCGTGCTCGCCGGGCGCATCAGCGCCGGCCACCTCGGGCAGACGGTGGTCTACGTGATCATCCTCGTCGGCTCGATCGCGGTGCTGTCGGAGGTCTACGGCGACCTGCTGCGCGCCGCCGGCGCCACCGAGCGGCTGATGGAACTGCTGGCCGCACGCTCGCCGGTCGCCGAGCCGGCGCAGCCGGTGCCGCTGCCACCCTCGCGCGGCGGCGCCGCGGTGACGCTGTCGCACGTGACGTTCCACTACCCGTCGCGCCCGCAGGTCGCAGCCCTCGCCGACTTCACGCTCGACGTGCGCCCCGGCGAGACGGTCGCGCTCGTCGGCCCGAGCGGCGCGGGTAAGAGCACCGTGTTCCAGCTGCTGCTGCGCTTCTACGACGCGCAGCAGGGCACGGTGGCGATCGACGGCGTGCCGGTGGGCGCGGTGGCGCTGCACGAGCTGCGCCGGCGCATCGGCATCGTGCCGCAGGACAGCGTGGTCTTCAGCGCCGACGCGATGGACAACATCCGCTACGGCCGCCCCGACGCGAGCGACGACGAGGTCGTCGCCGCCGCGAAGGCCGCGTTCGCGCACGACTTCATCACCGCGCTGCCCGACGGCTACCGCACCTTCCTCGGCGAGCGCGGCGTGCGCCTGTCGGGCGGTCAGCGCCAGCGCATCGCGATCGCGCGCGCGATGCTGAAGAACCCGCCGCTGCTGCTGCTCGACGAGGCCACCAGCGCGCTCGACGCCGAGAGCGAGCGAGTCGTGCAGGCCGCGCTCGAGGCCGCGATGGCCGACCGCACGACGATCGTCATCGCACACCGGCTGGCCACGGTGCAGCGCGCCGACCGCATCGTCGTGATGGACGGCGGGCGCATCGTCGACAGCGGCACGCACGCCGAGCTCGTCGCGCGCGGCGGGCTGTACGCGCGGCTCGCGGCGATGCAGTTCGGCCGCGACGGCTGAACCGCGCGCCGCAGCGGCTCAGCGGTACAGCGGCAGCGCGGCCAGGCGTGCCTCGATCGCCTCGCGCAGCCGCTCGTAGGCCGGTGCACCGACGCCGCCGTAGCGGCGCCGGAACTCGGCGTCGGTCAGGAACTCGGGCAGGTCGCGCGCGTCGGGCATCAGGTCGGCGTCGGTCGCACCGCGCGCCAGCGCACCGTGCACGCGCTGCGGCGCGCGCACCGCGAGCTCGCCGAAGCGCGTGCCGGCACGGTCGGCCGCGAGGTCGGCGAAGCTGAAGCCGCTGCTGCCGCGCGCGTCGTCGATCTCTTTCCACAGCCCCACCGCGTCGGCCAGCGGCGTGCCGGCCTCGGCGGCGACGACGGCCGAGACGAGGAAGTGCAGCGCCCAGTCGTGCCGCCCGTGCAGCGTCACCGCGAGCGCTCGCGGCGCCGGCCACGCCTCGGCGCCGGGCACCCACAGCGATGGCGGGCGTTGCGTCGCGTACAGCGCGAGCACCAGCAGCGCGGCACGGTGCTCGGCCGCCGCGTCGTCGCCCGCACCGCCGCCGGCGCTGCGCTCGACGGCCAGCGCGAACAGCGGCGGCAGCAGCACGGCCAGCGACACCTCGTCGCCGCGCACGCCCGACGTGACGGCCGCGAGCCGCTCGGCGTGCGCGCGCAGCCGTGCCTGCTGCGCCGGGGCGACGAGTGCCGCGCGCAGCCTCGCCAGCGTGTCGGCGCCGAGCCGGTAGCTGACGACGACGCGCTGCGGCGTGATCACGACGCGCTCGACGTCGTCGAGCGCACGCAGCACCTCGTCGGCCGGCAGGCCGCGCGATGCGGCGAGCCACCGCGCCGCCGCCAGCGCCAGCGCAGGGGGCACCGGCACGCGCCCGACGCGCACGCGCTCGAGCACCGGCCATGCGCCCGCCTGCCGCCACTGCAGCTCGACGTTGAGCCAGCGCGCGCCCGCCAGCGGCACGCTGACGCGCACCGTGGCGCGCGCGGGCTGAGCGTCGCCGTGCAGCTGCACGCGCGCGTGCGCGCCCAGCGCGCGCTGCGCCGCGTGGCCGGCGAGCAGGTCGAGGTCGCGCTCGCCGAGCGCGAGCCCGCGCAGCGCCCGCGGCGGCGCCTGGCGCGGGTCGTGCCGGCGCAGCAGTGCGACGGCGCGCTCGACGTCGGCCGGCGAGACGTCGTCGCGCGTCGCCACCGCCGGCGCCGCGTCGACGGCCAGCGCCGCCGTCACCACCACCGCCAGCACGAGGGCCAGCAGCAGCGCGACGAGCGCGAGCACCAGCGCCCCGAGCCAGCCCATCGACGGCATCCGCATCGCCGGCGAGTCTGCCACCGCAGCGTCGCCCCCCGAGACGGCCGGTCAAACCGCGTCCGGTACAGTGTCGGGCCGTGCCGCCGCGCCCTGCGGCGACGTCCAGACCCGAGGAGCCGACCATGACGACGACCCGCCTTCCGCTGATCCGCACGACCGCCCTCGCCGCCGCCATCGCACTGCTCGCCGGCTGCGAGACGACGCCCACCGGCCGCCCGCTCGGCGAGCGCGAGAAGGGCACCGCCACCGGTGCCGCGATCGGCGCCGTCGCCGGTGCGGTGATCGGCTCCGCGAGCGGCGACGCCGGCAAGGGCGCGCTGATCGGCGCGGCCGCCGGTGCCGTGGCCGGCAACCTGTGGTCCAAGAGCATGGAAGACAAGCGCCGCGAGATGGAGCGCGCCACCGCCGGCACCGGCGCGCAGGTCACGCGCACGCCCGACAACCAGCTCAAGCTCGAGGTGCCCGCCGACATCTCGTTCGCCACCGGCAGCGCGACGATCGAGCCGCGGCTGCGCTCGGTGCTCGACGCGTTCGCCAACGGGCTGAGCAACCAGCCGACGATGTACGTGCGCATCGTCGGCCACACCGACAGCACCGGCAGCGACGCCGTCAACGACCCGCTGTCGCTGCGCCGCGCCAACAGCGTGCGCGACTACCTGACCGACCGCGGCGTCGCGGCCAGCCGCATCGAGACCTTCGGCCGCGGCTCGCGCGAGCCGATCGCGAGCAACGACACGCCCGAAGGCCGCGCGAAGAACCGGCGCGTCGAGATCTTCCTGCGCGACACCGCGAAGGGCTGAGTCCGCCCGCCGCCGTCATCCGGGGAACGCCCTTGACGACATCCGCCCGCCCCGTCCGCTCGCAGTACGAGGACTTCATGCGCCACGTCTACACGACGGGCGTGGCCAAGGCCGACCGCACCGGCACCGGCACGCGCAGCGTGTTCGGCTACCAGATGCGCTTCGACCTCGCCGAGGGCTTCCCGCTGGTGACGACGAAGAAGGTGCACCTCAAGAGCATCGTCTACGAGCTGCTGTGGTTCCTGCGTGGCGACTCGAACGTGCGCTGGCTGCAGCAACACGGCGTGACGATCTGGGACGAGTGGGCCGACCCCGCCACCGGCGAGCTCGGCCCGGTCTACGGCGTGCAGTGGCGCAGCTGGCCGACGCCCGACGGCGGCCACGTCGACCAGATCGCGCAGGTCGTCGAGCAGCTCAAGACCAACCCCGACAGCCGGCGCATCGTCGTCAGCGCGTGGAACGTCGCCGACCTGCCGAAGATGGCGCTGCAGCCGTGCCACGCGTTCTTCCAGTTCTACGTGGCCAACGGCCGCTTGAGCTGCCAGCTGTACCAGCGCAGCGCCGACATCTTCCTCGGCGTGCCGTTCAACATCGCGAGCTACGCGCTGCTGACGCACATGCTCGCGCAGCAGTGCGACCTCGACGTCGGCGACTTCGTCTGGACCGGCGGCGACTGCCACATCTACAGCAACCACTTCGAGCAGGTCGAGACGCAGCTCGCGCGCACGCCCTACCCGTACCCGGTGCTGCGCATCAAGCGGCGGCCGCCGTCGATCTTCGACTACGCGTACGAGGACTTCGAAGTGGTGGACTACCAGCACCACCCGGCGATCAAGGCCCCCGTCGCGGTCTGATCCCCGCCGCACCGTGCTGACCTCGCGCCAGCTCGGCGCCCTCGTGCTGCTGACGCTGATGTGGGGCGTCAACTGGCCGATGATGAAGTTCAGCCTGCGCGAGCTCTCGCCGCTGTACTTCCGTGCCGTGACGATGAGCGGCGGCGCGCTGTGCCTGCTGGCGTTCTTTGTCTGGCGGCGCGTCGACATGCGGCTGCCGTGGCGCGAGGCGGGCCGCGTCGCGTGGCTCGCGCTGCCGAACATCGTCGGCTGGCACTTCTTCTCGATCCTCGGGCTCAAGGAGCTCGCGTCGGGGCGCGCGTCGATCCTCGGCTTCACGATGCCGGTGTGGACGGTGCTGATCGGCGCGCTGCTCGCGCACGAGAAGCTGCACGCGCGCGTCTACGTCAGCGTCGTCGCCGCGGTCGCCGCGGTGGGGCTGCTGTCGGCGCACGAACTGGCGTCGCTCGCCGGCCGCCCGGTGGGCGTGCTGTGGATGCAGCTCGCCGCCGCGAGCTGGGCGCTCGGCACGCTGCTGATGCGCCGCACGCAGACGGCCCTGCCCACCGAGGCCGTCACGGTGTGGATGATGCTGATGGGCGCCGCGTTCTTCTGGGTCGTGGCACCCATCGCCGAGCCGGCGCCGACGTGGCAGTTCAGCGCCGCGATGTGGGCCTCGCTCGCGTACGGCGTGTTCCTGAACTACGGTTACGCGCAGATCATCTGGTTCGGCCTCGCACGGCAGCTGCCGCCGTCGGCGAGCGCGTTCTCGGTGATGGCGGTGCCGGTGGTCGGCACGCTGGCCGCGACGCTGATCGTCGGCGAGCGGCCGGGCTGGACCGACCTCGTGGCCATCGTCTGCGTCAGCGTCGCGATCGCGAGCGCCCTGTTACCACGCAAGACCTGACACCGATGAGCACGCCCCGCCCCGCCACCGTCGCGCTGATCGCCGCCGTCGCGCGCAACGGCGCGATCGGCCGCGACAACGAACTGCTGTGGCGCGACCCGCAGGACATGGCGCACTTCCGTCAGGTCACGATGGGCTGCCCGGTCGTGATGGGCCGCCGCACGTGGGACTCGCTGCCCGCACGCTTCCGCCCGCTGCCCGGCAGGCGCAACGTCGTCGTCACGCGCAACCCCCAGTGGCACGCCGACGGCGCCGAGGCCGCCGCGTCGCTGACCGACGCGCTGGCGCGGCTGGCCGAGGCGCCGAAGGTGTTCGTGATCGGCGGCGCGCAGCTCTATGCGCTGGCGCTGCCGCTGGCCGACGAGCTGGTGCTCACCGAGATCGACGCCGACTTCGACGGCGACGCGCACTTCCCGCGCTGGCACCGCGCCGAGTTCGACGAAGTCGCGCGCGAGCCGCGCACCGCCGCCGACGGCACGCGCTTCGCGTTCGTCACGTACCGCCGCCGGACCGCGCCGGCCTGAGGGCCGCGAGCGCCAGCGTGCGCGCCGGCAAGCGCGCTCACGGCAGCCGCGGTGCGGTGTACGGCTCGTCGCTGGTCAGCGACCGCAGGAACGCGACGAGCTGGCGGATCTCGGTGTCGTTGAGCTTGGTGTCGACCAGCAGCGGGCTCTTGTTCGGGTCGGCGCCGCCGCCGCTGGCCATGTAGCGCACGGCCTCTTCGAGCGTCGCGCGGCTGCCGTCGTGGAAATACGGGCCCGAGATCGCGACCGAGCGCAGCGTCGGCGTCTTGAACGCCGAGGCGTCTTCGGGCTTCTTCGTCACCGCCTGGCGGCCGGGGTCGGGCTTGGGCTTGCCGGCCTCGAGCCCGATGTTGTGGAAGTTGAAGTCGCTGTACACCGGCGGCGTGTGGCACACCGCGCAGCGCGCCTTGCCCATGAAGAGCTCGAAGCCCGCGCGCGCGTCGGCCGACACCGCACCGGGCTGCCCCATCTCGTGGCGGTCCCACGGCGACAGGCCGCTGACCTTGGTGCGCAGGTAGGCCGCGAGCGCCTTGACGACGGCGTCGGGCGTCGGCGGCGTGCCGAACACCTTCTGGAACTCGGCGACGTACGCCGGCACCGCCGCGATGCGCTCGGTGGCCTTGGCCGGGTCGGCGCTGATCTGCACGCGCCACGCGGCGAGCACCTGCGCTTCCAGCGTCGGGGCCCGGCCGTCCCAGTAGAACGACTGCGCGTAGCCGACGTTGTACATCGTCGGCGTGTGGCGCGTGTTCATGTCGCCGTTGTCGCGCCGCGAGAGCACCTGCCCGTCGGTCCAGCCCTTCTCGCGCACGTGGCACGTGGTGCAGGCCATCTTGCCGCTGCCCGACAGCCGCGGATCGATCCACAGCTTGGCCCCGAGGGCGACCTTGTCGGGCGTCGTCGGGTTGTCGGCCGGGCTCGGGACGGGCGGCAGCTTCGACAGGCGCTCGGTCTTGTCGCCCGGGCCGGGCGAGGTGCAGCCCACGACGGCCAGGGCCGCAGCAGCGGCCCACCACGTGACGTGACGCATGGCGACTCCTCCTGCACGACGCGCTTCGATGCGGCGCGGTCGCGGCCACTGTACGCCGGTGCCGCGCCCGCGCACAAGGGCCGGCGAACCCGCATGCCCCGCCGCCGCCGCGTACCATCGTGCCCATGACGGCCCTCGACGACCCCCGCCACGACCGCGAGGTGGGCAGCCGGCGCATCGCGCCCGGCAGCACGCGCGACACGACGCGCATCGACGACACGCGCATCGACGCCGTGCGCCCGCTGATCACGCCCGCGCTGCTGCAGGAGAAGCTGCCGGTGCCCGAGGCCGCGCTGACGCTGGTGGAGGCCACGCGCGAGCAGGTGGCCGCCGTGCTCGACGGCCGCGACGACCGGCTGCTGGTGGTGGTGGGGCCGTGCTCGATCCACGACCACGACCAGGCACTGGAATACGCCGCGCGGCTGAAGGCGCTGGCCGACGAGCTGGCCGACGACCTCGCCGTCGTGATGCGCGTGTACTTTGAGAAGCCGCGCACCACCGTGGGCTGGAAGGGCTACATCAACGACCCGCACCTGGACGGCACGTTCGCGATCAACGAGGGGCTCGAGCGCGCGCGCAAGCTGCTGCTCGACGTGCTCGCGCTCGGGCTGCCGGCGGGCACCGAGTTCCTCGACCTGCTCAGCCCGCAGTTCATCAGCGACCTCGTGAGCTGGGGCGCGATCGGCGCGCGCACGACCGAGAGCCAGAGCCACCGCCAGCTCGCCTCGGGGCTGAGCTGCCCGGTGGGCTTCAAGAACGGCACCGAGGGCAGCGTGAAGGTGGCGGTGGACGCGATCGTCGCCGCGCGCTCGCCGCACGCCTTCATCGGCATGACGAAGATGGGCCAGGCCGCCGTGTTCGAGACCCGCGGCAACCCCGACTGCCACGTGATCCTGCGCGGCGGGCGCGAGCCCAACTACGGCCCCGAGCACGTCGATGCCGCATGCGCGCTGCTGCGCGACGCCGGCCTGCCCGAGCGGCTGATGGTCGACTGCAGCCACGGCAACAGCCGCAAGGACCACCGCCGCCAAGCCGACGTGGCGCGCGAGCTGGCCGCGCGCATCGCCGCCGGCGAGCGGCGCGTGGCCGGCGTGATGATCGAGAGCCACCTGCACGAAGGCCGCCAGGACCTGACCCCCGGCCAGCCGCTGCGCTGGGGCGTGTCGATCACCGACGCGTGCCTGGGGTGGGAGCAGACGCAGCCGGTGCTGCGCGAGCTGGCGCAGGCGGTGGCGGCGAGGCGCGGGCGCGGGTAGCGGGTGGCGCGGAGCAGTGAAGAGGCTTTCATCGCGGCCCGCGCAGCGCCCCGCCGGGAAGCGTGCTTCAACGAATGGCGAAGGCTCGATACGATGGCGACGATTGCCTCAGACCGATGCCGTCCCGGAAGCAGAACGGTTGTCTATCCGAGAAGGTCTCGACGGGTGGCCGACGGGTTCTTGGAATGTGGCCCCCTACGGGCGAAAGGGGTCCTTCGTCATTTCGTGTGGAACACAACACTCACAATGCTCCCCTGGTTGTTGAGCCCGGTGGGCATGTGTGCAGGCCGCTTGTCGGCC
>NZ_JALBGB010000011.1:0-101788 GCF_022631395.1 Calidifontimicrobium sp. SYSU G02091 | reverse complement strand
GCGAGGGTGGGGCCGTCGCTGCTGGTGCAGACGCCGCGGCCCCCGCCGACGCCGGTGAGGCTGCGGCGGGCGCTGCGGGCGAAGGCGACGCCTCGCAGGCGCGTCCGGCGCGCAGCGGGCGCAACCGCCGTCGCGGCCGGCGTGGGCGCGGGCGGCGCGACGGCACTGCCGCAGCGGCGACGGGCGGCGGCGAAGCGGCCGGCGAGGCCGTCACCGAAGCGCCGCCCGTCGAGACCGTCCTCGCCGAGCGGGCCGACCCCGATGCGGTGTTCGGCGCCGTCGTGTCCGGCGCGTTCGACGCCGAGCCGCCCGCCGACACCGAGACCGTCGAGCCCGCGCCGACCAAACGCGTGCTGGCCCCCGAGCCCGATGCGCCGAAGCTGCACAAGGTGCTCGCGCAGGCGGGCATCGGCTCGCGGCGCGACATGGAGCAGCTGATCCTCGAGGGGCGCATCACCGTCAACGGCGAGCCGGCGCACACGGGCCAGCGCATCAGCTGGGGCGACCAGGTCAAGGTCAACGGCAAGCCGATCAAGCTGCGCATCGCGCCGCCACCGCCGCGCGTGCTCGCCTACCACAAGCCCGCCGGCGAGATCGTCACGCACGACGACCCGCAGCAGCGCCCGACGGTGTTCCGCCGGCTGCCGAAGCTGCACCAGGGCAAGTGGCAGTCGGTCGGGCGGCTGGACATCAACACCGAGGGCCTGCTGCTGTTCACCAATTCGGGCGAGCTGGCCAACCAGCTGATGCACCCGCGCTTCGGCGTCGAGCGCGAGTACGCGGTGCGCGTGCTCGGCCTGCTCGACGACGAGGCGCGCCGGCGGCTGCTCGAGGGCGTCGAGATCGACGGCCAGCCCGCCAAGTTCGAGTCGATCGTCGACGGTGGCGGCGAAGGGGCCAACCACTGGTACCGCGTCGTGATCACCGAAGGCCGCCACCGCGAGGTGCGGCGGCTGTTCGACGCCGTCGGCCTGACCGTCAGCCGGCTGATCCGCATCCGCTACGGCACCGTCGTGCTGCCGCGCGGGCTCAAGCGTGGCGCGTGGGTCGAGCTCGGCGAAGCCGACGTCAAGGCGATCCGCCGTGCCGCGCAGCCGGCGGCGGCGCGCGCGGCCGACGGCGAAGGCAGCGGGCGCACGTCGCGTCGACGCCGCCGGGGTCGCGGCGGGCGTGGCGCCGAGGGCAGTGAAGCCGCCGACCGCTTCGAGGGCGGGCCGATCCCCAGTCCGCTGCAGCAGACCTACGACAAGCGCGCGCTGCAGCGCGAGCGCGCCCCGCGGCGCGAGATCGACGAGGACGGCCCGATCCCCAACCCGCTGCAGCAGACCTACGACAAGCGCGCGCTGCAGCGCGAACGGGCCCCGCGGCGCGAACTCGACGACGACGGCCCGATCCCGAACCCGCTGCAGCAGACCTACGACAAGCGCTTCGTCCAGAAGGAGCGGCCGCTGCTCGGTGCCCGCCGCGGTGGGGTGAAGGCAGGCGGCAAGGGCGCCGCGAAGGGCAAGGGCGGGGGTACGACGCCGCGCCAGCCCGACCCGATGCAGACCTCGGTCGGCTACATCGGCGCCGATGCGCTGCAGCGCAAGACCCGCTCGGGGCGCGGCGGCGGCCGCCGCGGCGGGCGCTGAAGCGCGGCGCGCCCGAGCGCTTGGCGGGCGCTCGCGACTACAATACAAAACTTTGCCAAGTTCTTGATTCAGGAGAATAAAGTCATGGCCATCGAGCGCACCCTGTCGATCATCAAGCCCGACGCCGTCGCGAAGAACGTGATCGGCCAGATTTACGCGCGTTTCGAAGCCGCCGGCTTGAAGATCGTCGCTGCGAAGATGCTGCACCTGTCGCGCGCCGAGGCCGAGGCGTTCTATGCGGTGCACAAGTCGCGCCCGTTCTTCAACGACCTCGTCAGCTTCATGACCTCGGGGCCGGTGATGGTGCAGGTGCTCGAGGGCGAGAACGCGATCGCGAAGAACCGCGAGCTGATGGGCGCCACCGACCCGAAGAAGGCCGCCAAGGGCACGATCCGCGCCGACTTCGCCGACAGCATCGACGCCAACGCGGTGCACGGCTCCGACGCGCCGGAGACCGCCGCCGTCGAGGTGGCGTTCTTCTTCCCGGCGATGAACATCTACAGCCGCTGAGTCATGACGCGCCCGTGCCCGCTTCGCTCGCGGCCCGCGGCCGGGCGTGCGGCACGCCGGGGCGCCATCGGCGCGCGCTGACATGACGGTCAACCTGCTCGACTTCGACCTCGACGCGCTGGCGGCGTACTGCGAGAGCCTGGGCGAGAAGCGCTTCCGCGCGGTCCAGCTGTTTCGCTGGATCCACCAGAAGGGCGAGTCCGACTTCGATCGCATGTTGGACCTCGCGAAGTCGCTGCGCGGCAAGCTCGCCGGGGTCGCCGAAGTGCGCGGGCTGCCGCTGATCAGCGAGCACCGCAGCGCCGACGGCACCGTCAAGTGGTTGTTCGACGTCGGCGGCGGCAACGCCGTCGAGACCGTCTACATCCCCGAGGACGACCGCGGCACATTGTGCGTGTCGTCGCAGGCCGGCTGCGCGGTCGGCTGCCGCTTCTGCAGCACCGGTCACCAGGGCTTCAGCCGCAACCTGTCCACCGGCGAGATCGTCGCGCAGCTTTGGTTCGCCGAGCACCGGCTGCGCCAGCCCGGCGGCGAGCGCGTGATCGACAACGTCGTGATGATGGGCATGGGCGAGCCGCTGCAGAACTACGCGGCGCTGGTGCCGGCGCTCAAGGTCATGCTCGACGACCACGGCTACGGCCTGTCGCGCCGGCGCGTGACGGTCTCGACCTCGGGCATGGTCGCGATGATCGACCGCCTGCGCGAGGATTGCCCGGTGGCGCTGGCGGTGTCGCTGCACGCGCCCAACGACGCGCTGCGCAGCGCGCTGGTGCCGCTCAACCGCAAGGACGGCATCGACGCGCTGCTCGATGCCTGCGTGCGCTACCTCGAGCGCGCGCCGCGCGACTTCGTGACTTTCGAGTACTGCATGCTCGACGGCGTCAACGACAGCGACGCGCACGCGCGGGAGCTGGTGCGCCTCGTCAAGGGCCACGTGCCGTGCAAGTTCAACCTGATCCCGTTCAACCCGTTCCCCGCGTCGGGGCTGAAGCGCTCGCCGCGCGAGCGCGTCGCCGCGTTCGCTCGCGTGCTGCAGGACGCCGGCATCGTGACGACGGTGCGCAAGACGCGCGGCGACGACATCGACGCGGCCTGCGGCCAGCTCGCCGGCGAGGTGCAGGACCGCACCCGGGTGCACCTGCGGCTGGTGCGCGCGCCGCTGCGCGCCCCGGCCGCGGCAGCCAACCCCTGATGCCCTGATGCGCACGCGCGCGAAGGTCCCCCGCGGCACGAGCCCGACGCCCCGCCTGCCAGGAGCCCGCAGCCCCATGCCCGCCATCGCCCGCCCGCAGCCGACCCGCCGCGCCCGCGCTGCCGCGGCGTGGGCCGCCCTGACGATCGCCGCGCTGGCCGTCGGGCTCGGCGCCGGCTGCGCGACGACCGACGGTGCGGGTGGCGCCTCCGAGGTGCGCACCGCCTCCGACCTCACCGACGCCGAGCGCCGCGCGCGCGTGCGCGTCGAGCTGGCCAGCAACTACTTCGCCCGCGGCCAGACCGAGACGGCGCTCGACGAGATCAAGCAGGCGCTGGCGGCCAAGCCCGACTTCGCCGACGCCTTCAACCTGCGCGGCCTCGTCTACGCCAGCCTCGGCGACATGCGGCTCGCCGAGGAGAGCTTTCGCCGCGCGCTCGAGCTCGCGCCGCGCGACGGCGAGACGATGCACAACTGGGCGTGGGTGATGTGCCAGCAGCGTCGCTACGCCGAAGCCGACGCGATGTTCGCGCGCGCGCTCGAGCTGCCGAACTACCGCGGCGTCACGCGCACGCTGCTCGCGCGCGGCGTGTGCCAGGCGCGCGAGGGGCGCTACGAGCTCGCCGAGCGCACGCTGGCGCGCTCGTACGAGCTCGACCCGTCCAACCCCGCCACCGGCTTCAACCTCGCCGAGGTGCTGCTGCGCCTGGGACAGTACGAACGCGCGCGCTTCTACATCGGGCGCGTCAACGCGGTGCCCGAGCAGGTCAACGCGCAGACGCTGTGGCTGGCCGCGCGCATCGAACACAAGTTGGGCAACGCCACCGGCGTGGCCGACTACGGGCGGCAACTGCGCGGCCGCTTCCCGCAGTCGCCCGAAGCGGCGGCGCTCGAGAGCCGGCGCTTCGATGACTGAGGTCGCTGCCGAGCCGACGCCGCCCGCGGCTTCGACGGCCGGGGCGCTGCTGCGTGCGGCGCGGGAGCGGCAGGGCCTGCACATCGCGGTGCTCGCGACGACGATCAAGGTCGCGCCGCGCAAGCTCGAGGCGCTCGAGGCGGACCGCTACGACGAGCTGCCCGACCCCGCGTTCGCGCGCGCGCTCGCGCAGACGGTGTGCCGTGCGCTGAAGATCGACGCCGCACCGGTGCTCGCTCTGCTGCCGCGACCGAACGGTGCCGCGCGGCTCGAACAGGTCGCCAGCGGGCTGAATGCGCCGTTTCGCGACCGGCCCGGCCGCGACGACGGCGGCGAGCTGATGCTCGTCAACCGGCCGATCTTCTGGGCGCCGGCGATCGTGCTGCTCGCCGCGGCCGTCGTCTACCTGCTGCCACAGAACCTGTTCGGGCCGACGGTGCGCGAGGCTGCCGAGACCGTGCGCGTCGAGCCGCCGCCCGCCGTCGAGCCGGTGGCGCCGGCGGCGCAGCCGGCGCTGCCCGCCGAGCCGGCCGCGTCCGAGGCGCCCGCGCCGGCGCCTGCCGAGCCCGTGTCCGCCGCGCCGCTGCCGCACGCCGCACCCGCCCCGTCCCCGGCTGCCGCGACACCGCCCGCGGCGGCGGCGCCCGACACGCTGCTGTTGCGCGCCAGCGAGGCGTCGTGGGTCGAGGTGCGTGACCGCGACGGCAACGTGCTGCTGTCGCGCACGCTGCAGGCGGGCGAAGCCGTCGGCGTGAACGGGGCCTTGCCGCTGCGCGCGACAATCGGCAACGTGACGGGCACGACGGTGACGTTTCGCGGGCAGGCGGTCGACCTCGCGCCGCGCACGCGCGACAACGTGGCGCGGATCAGCCTCGAGTGAATCCGAGCGCCCCGACGCGGCCTGACCCGAGTGACGCCATGACCCGACCGCACAGCGAACCCGCCCCCGACGACGGCCCGATCGAGGCCGCGCAGCCGGCGCCGCGCCGCTCGCGCCAGGCGCGCGTGGTGTGGGGCGACCGCGTCGTGACGATCGGCGGCGACGCGCCGGTGCGCGTGCAGTCGATGACCAACACCGACACCGTCGACGTCATCGAGACGGCGATCCAGGTCAAGGAGCTCGCGCAGGCCGGCTCCGAGCTGGTGCGCATCACGGTCAACACGCCCGAGGCGGCGGCGGCGGTGCCGCACATCCGCGACCAGCTCGACCGCATGGGCATCGACGTGCCGCTGGTCGGCGACTTCCATTACAACGGCCACCGCCTGCTCGCCGATTTCCCGGCGATGGCGCAGGCGCTGAGCAAGTACCGCATCAACCCCGGCAACGTCGGCAAGGGCGACAAGCGCGACCGCCAGTTCGCGATGATGGTCGAGGCGGCGATGAAGTACGACAAGGTCGTGCGCATCGGCGTCAACTGGGGCAGCCTCGACCAGGAGCTGCTCGCGCAGCTGATGGACGACAACGCGAGACGTCCCGAGCCGTGGGACGCGCGGCAGGTGATGTACCGGGCGCTCGTGCAGTCGGCGCTGTCGTCGGCGGCGTACGCGCGCGAGCTTGGACTGAATCCCGACCACATCGTCATCAGCTGCAAGGTCAGCGGCGTGCAGGACCTCATCAGCGTCTACCGTGCGCTCGCGCGCCGGTGCGATTACGCGCTGCACCTCGGGCTGACCGAGGCCGGGATGGGCACCAAGGGCACCGTCGCGTCGGCGGCGGCGCTGGCGGTGCTGCTGCAAGAGGGCATCGGCGACACGATCCGCGTGAGCCTGACGCCGCAGCCGGGCGAGGCGCGCACCCAGGAAGTCGTCGTCGCGCTCGAGATCCTGCAGGCCCTCGGCCTGCGCACGTTCAACCCGAGCGTGACCGCCTGCCCGGGCTGCGGGCGCACGACGAGCACGACGTTCCAGGAGCTGGCCAAGCAGATCGACGACTACCTGCGCGCGCAGATGCCGGTGTGGAAGTCGAAGTACCCCGGCGTCGAGACGATGAAAGTTGCCGTGATGGGCTGCATCGTCAACGGCCCGGGCGAGAGCAAGCACGCCGACATCGGCATCAGCCTGCCCGGCACCGGCGAGGCGCCGGCCGCGCCGGTGTTCATCGACGGCCACAAGGCGATGACGCTGCGCGGCGAGGGCATCGCCACCGAGTTCCAGAAGATCGTCGAGGACTACATCGAGCGCCGCTTCGGCGCGCCCCATTCGTCGGCGGCCTGAACGGCCGCTGCCCGGGCCTGGCGCCAGCGCGCGGGGCCGCGGTCCCGCGACGAATCCCCTTTTCGCACCCGAGACCATGGACAAGCTGCAAGCCGTCAAGGGCATGAACGACATCCTGCCGCCCGACTCGGCGCGCTGGGAGTGGCTCGAGCGCACGCTGTGCGACCTGATGGCGCGCT
Source organism: Calidifontimicrobium sp. SYSU G02091 (assembly GCF_022631395.1). NCBI lineage: Bacteria > Pseudomonadati > Pseudomonadota > Betaproteobacteria > Burkholderiales > Sphaerotilaceae > Azohydromonas > Calidifontimicrobium sp. SYSU G02091. The sequence continues at coordinate 95,146 of NZ_JALBGB010000011.1, read as the reverse complement.
ACGGCTACCAGAACATCCGCACGCCGCTCGTCGAGCCGACCGCGCTGTTCGTGCGCGGGCTCGGCGAGGTGACCGACATCGTCGAGAAGGAGATGTACTCGTTCGTCGACGCGATGAACGGAGACCAGCTGTCGCTGCGGCCCGAGAACACCGCCGGCGTCGTGCGCGCGGCGATCGAGCACTCGCTGCTGCACGACGGCGGCAAGCGGCTGTACTACATGGGACCGATGTTTCGCCACGAGCGCCCGCAGAAGGGCCGCTACCGCCAGTTCCACCAGATCGGCGCCGAGGCGCTCGGCTTCCCGGGGCCCGACGTCGACGCCGAGCTGATCCTGATGTGCCGCGCGCTGTGGCGCGAGCTCGGCCTCGTCGAGGGGCGCGACCTGCGGCTGGAGATCAACAGCCTGGGCCAGCCACACGAGCGGCGCGCGCACCGCGCCGCGCTCGTCGCGCACTTCGAGGCGCACCACGACCTGCTCGACGACGACTCGCGCCGGCGGCTGCACACCAACCCGCTGCGCATCCTCGACAGCAAGAACCCGGCGATGCAGCCGCTGATCGAGGCGGCGCCGAAGCTGATCGAGTATCTCGGCGACGAGTCGCGCGCGCACTTCGATGGCCTGCGGCGCGTGCTCGACGCCGCGGGTCTCGAGTACCGCGTCAACCCGCGGCTGGTGCGCGGGATGGACTACTACAACCTGACCGTGTTCGAGTGGATCACCGAGCGCCTCGGCGCCCAGGGCACGGTGTGCGGTGGCGGGCGCTACGACCCGCTGATCGAGCAGCTCGGCGGCAAGCCGGCGCCCGCGGTGGGCTGGGCGCTGGGCGTCGAGCGGCTGCTGCTGCTGCTGGCCGAGGCCGGCGTCGCGCCGGCGCCCGTGCCGCCGCGCGCTTTCGCGGTGCTGCCGTCGCCGGCCGTGCTCGCGCAGGCCTTGCCGGTGCTCGAGGCGCTGCGCGCCGCCGGGGTGTCGGTGCTGATGCACGCCGGCGGCAAGGACGGCTTCGGCAGCATGAAAGCGCAGTTCCGGCGTGCCGACGCGAGCGGCGCGACGTGGGCACTTGTGTTCGGCGACGAGGAACTCGCCCGCGGCGAGGTCGGGCTCAAGCCGCTGCGTGCCCGCCCCGGCGAGGCCACCGGCGCGCAGGTCACGCGCCCGCTGGCACGGGTGGCGCAGTGGGCGCACGAGCTCCTCGACGATAATCCGTCGCTTTGACCCGGCTGCGTCCCTTTCCACCGACATGGCGACTCCCCTCGACCTGCAGGAGCAGGAACAGCTCGACGCGCTGAAGGCGTTCTGGAAGCGGTACGGCAACCTGATCACCTGGACGCTGATGGTGGCGCTGGGTTCGTACGCCGGCTGGAACGGCTGGACCTGGTACCAGCGCGGTCAGTCGATGAAGGCCGCGGCGATGTTCGACGAACTCGAGCGCGCGGCACACGCCGGTGACGCGGCGCGCGTCGCGCGCGTGTTCGACGACCTCAAGCAGCGCTACGCGTCCACCGCGTATGCGGAAAAGGGCGGCCTGCTGGCCGCACGCGTGCAGTTCGAACAGCAGCAGCGCGACGCCGGTCGTGCCGCGCTGCAATGGGTGGCCGACCACGCCGCCGAGGACGAGTACCGCGCGATCGCACGGCTGCGGCTGGCCGGTGTGCTGCTCGACGACGGCAAGCCCGACGAGGCGCTGAAACTGCTCGACACCGTCAAGGACGCCGCGTTCGCGGCGCTGGTGGCCGACCGCCGCGGCGACGCGCTGATGGCGCTCGGCCGCCGCGACGACGCCAAGGCGGCGTACCAGGCCGCGTGGCGCGCGATGGACGCCAGCGTCGAGTACCGCCAGCTCGTCGAGGCCAAGCTGACCGCACTCGGCGCCGCGCCGGCGGCCGACGGAGCCGCGCGATGACGCGTCGCCCCGCGGCCGTGGCGGCGCTGGCGGCGGCGCTGTTCGTCGCCGCGTGCTCGTCGACGTCGCGGCCGCCCCCGACGCGGCTCGAGCCGCTCGCCGCCAAAATCACTGGCCGCCAGGTGTGGAGCCAGCGCGTCGGCGAGGTCGATTTCCCGCTCGCGCCGGCCGTCGTCGGCGACCGCTTCGTCGTTGCCTCGGGTGACGGCAGCGTGCTCTCGCTGGCCGCCGACGACGGCCGCGTGCTGTGGCGCACGGCGGTGGGCGCGCCGATCACCGCCGGGGTCGGCAGCGACGGCCGCTTCGCTGCCGTCGTCACACGCGACAACGAGGTCGTCGTGCTCGACGGCGCGCGCGTCGCGTGGCGCCAGCGCGTGCCCGCGCGCGTGGCGACGCCGCCGCTGGTGGCCGGCGAGCGCGTGTTCGTGATGAGCGTCGACCGCACCGTGCATGCGTTCGACGCGCTCGACGGCCGCCGCCTGTGGCGGCTGCAGCGCCCGGGCGAGGCGCTGACGCTGGCGCAGGCGGGCGTCGTCGCCGCGTTCGGCGACACGCTGCTCGTCGGCCAGGGCGCGCGGCTGGCCGGCGTCGACCCGCTGCGTGGCACCGTGCGCTGGGAGGTGCCGCTGGCGACGCCACGCGGCACCAACGAGGTCGAGCGTCTGGCCGACCTCGTCGGCCCGCCGCTGCGGGTGGGCCAGGTGTTTTGCGCGCGCGCATTCCAGCACGCGGTGGGCTGCATCGACGCCGAGCGCGTCACGCAGGTGTGGAGCCGCCCGGTGGGCGGCACGCAGGCGGTCGGCGGCGACGCGCAGCGTGTCTTCGCGGCCGACGGCAGCGACCGCATCACGGCGTGGAACACGGCCACCGGCGAGGTGCTGTGGTCGTCGCCGCGCTTCCTGTACCGCGGGCTCAGCGGGCCGATCGCGCTCGGCCCGACGGTGATGTTCGGCGACGCCGAGGGCTACCTGCACTGGCTGGCCGCCGCCACCGGCGAGCCGCTGCTGCGACTGGCCACCGACGGCTCTGCCGTGGTGGGCACGCCGGTGGTGTCGGGCAGCACCGTTCTCGTCGTCACGCGCCGCGGCGGGCTGTTCGCGTTCCGGCCGTCGTGACGGGGCGCGGAGCAGGGCGATGAAGCCCGTCGTCGCGCTCGTCGGCCGCGCCAATGTCGGCAAGTCGACGTTGTTCAACCGGCTGACCGGCACGCGCGACGCGATCGTCGCCGACCTGCCGGGGCTCACGCGCGACCGCCACTACGGCGACGCCAAGTTCGGCGGCCGCGAGCTGATCGTCGTCGACACCGGCGGCTTCGAGCCGCAGAAGCCCACCGGCATCGTCGCGGCGATGGCGCGGCAGACGATGCAGGCGGTCGCGGAGGCCGACGCCGTGATCTTCGTCGTCGACCTGCGCGCCGGGCTGTCGGCGCAGGATCACGACATCGCGCGCTATCTGCGCCAGGCCGGCAAGCGGGTGCTGCTGGCGGTCAACAAGGCCGAGGGGATGTCCGACTCGCCGCGCCTGGCCGAATTCCACGAGCTGGGCATCGGCGAGCCGCACCCGATCTCGGCGGCGCACGGGCAGGGCATCCGCAGCCTGATGGAGGCGGTGCTCGAGGTGCTGCCGCCACCCGCGCACGAAGCTGAAGAGGGCGACGAGGGCGAGCGGCCGATCCGCCTGGCGGTGGCGGGGCGCCCCAACGTCGGCAAGAGCACGCTGATCAACGCCTGGCTCGGCGAGGAGCGGCTGGTCGCGTTCGACCAGCCGGGCACGACGCGCGACGCGATCCGCGTGCCGCTCGAACGCGGCGGGCGCCGCTACGAACTGATCGACACCGCCGGGCTGCGCCGCAAGGGGCGCGTGTTCGAGGCGGTCGAGAAGTTTTCCGTCGTCAAGACGCTGCAGGCGATCGCCGACGCGCACGTCGTCGTGCTGCTGCTCGACGCGACGCAGGGTGTGGGCGAGCAGGACGCGCACATCGCCGGTTACATCCTCGACGCCGGCCGGGCGGTCGTGATCGCCGTCAACAAGTGGGACGCCGCCGACCGCTACCAGCGCGAGCAGTTCGAGCGCTCGCTCGAGCAGCGGCTGGCGTTCCTGCGCTACGCGCCGCGCGTGCACATCTCGGCGCTCAAGCGCCAGGGGCTCGGGCCGCTGTGGAAGGCGATCGGCGAGGCCTACGCGTCGGCCACGCGCAAGCTGCCCACGCCGGTGCTCACGCGCCTGGTCCTCGACGCCGTCGCGCACCAGGCGCCCAAGCGCGCCGGCGCGTTCCGGCCCAAGCTGCGCTACGCGCACCAGGGCGGCATGAACCCGCCGATCGTCGTGATCCACGGCACCGCGCTGGAACACGTCACCGACGCCTACAAGCGGTACCTCGAGGGCCGCATCCGCGAGCATTTCCAGCTCGTCGGCACGCCGCTGCGCATCGAACTGCGCTCGGCGCGGAACCCTTTCGTCGAGCGCGACACTTAACCGACGCGGTGATCGCGCCGGCGCGTCTCGGCCGCGGCGGCGCTGTGTTAACGTGCCGCGATCCTCGGCATCCAACACGGAGAATATCGTGAGCAACAAAGGGCAGCTACTACAAGACCCGTTCCTGAACCTCCTGCGCAAGGAACACGTGCCGGTGTCGATCTACCTCGTCAACGGCATCAAGCTGCAGGGCCACATCGAGTCGTTCGACCAATACGTGGTCCTGCTGCGCAACACCGTCACGCAGATGGTCTACAAGCACGCGATCTCCACCGTGGTGCCCGGCCGCGCCGTGAATTTCCACGCCCAGGACGCCGGCGAGGCGTCCTGACCGGCCTTTGCCGTCCGCTTTGCGCCGCACGCACACCTTGACCACCGCAGAACTGTCGACCGCACCGGCGCCGGGCGCCGCCCGCGTGGTGCTGGTCGGCGTCGACCTCGGCCCCGGCTCGTCGTTCGACCCGACGCTCGACGAACTCGCCCAGCTCGCCGAATCGGCCGGCGACGAAGTCGTCGCGCGCGTGTTCGCGCGGCGCAAGGCGCCCGACGCGGCGCTGTTCGTCGGCAGCGGCAAGGCCGACGAGATCAAGGCGCTGGTGCAGCAGCACGGCGCGCAGGGCGTGATCTTCGACCAGGCGCTGTCGCCGGTGCAGCAGCGCAACCTCGAGCGGCACCTCGGCGTGCCGGTGTCGGACCGCACGGCGCTGATTCTCGAGATCTTCGCCGAGCGCGCGAAGAGCCACGAAGGCAAGCTGCAGGTCGAGCTCGCGCGTCTGCAGTACCTGTCGACGCGGCTCGTGCGCCGCTGGAGCCACCTGGAGCGCCAGCGTGGCGGCATCGGCACGCGCGGCGGCCCGGGCGAGACGCAGATCGAGCTCGACCGCCGCATGATCGGCGAGCGCATCCGCAGCGTGAAGACGCGGCTGGACCGCGTCAAGCGCCAGCGCCAGACGCAGCGCCGCGCGCGCGAGCGCAGCGGCACGTTCCGCATCGCGCTGGTGGGCTACACCAACGCGGGCAAGTCGACGCTGTTCAACGCGCTCGTGAAGGCGCGCACCTACGCCGCCGACCAGCTGTTCGCGACGCTCGACCCGACGGTGCGCTCGCTGTACCTGCCGCCGGCCGACGGCGAGCCGGGCCGCTCGGTGTCGCTGTCGGACACCGTGGGCTTCATCCGCGACCTGCCGCACAAGCTCGTCGAGGCGTTCCAGGCCACGCTGCAGGAGGCGGTCGACGCCGACTTGCTGCTGCACGTCGTCGATGCCGCCAGCCCGACGCGCGACGAGCAGATCGCCGAGGTCGAGCGCGTGCTGGCCGAGATCGGCGCGCACGACATCCCGCAGGTGCTGGTGTTCAACAAGGTCGACCGGCTCGAGCCCTCGCGCCGGCCGCGCGAGCTCGTCGACACGGTCGAGCGCGCCGGCGGGCAGCGCACGCCGCGTGTGTTCGTCAGCGCCCTCGACGGCACCGGGCTGCCCGAGCTGCGCCGTCTGATGGCGCGCCTCGCGGCCGCCTCGGCGTCGTCGTCTGCGCCCGTCGACGCGGTGCGCGCGGTTCCGGTTTCGCCTTCCCCGATGCAAGCATGACCATGCATTCCTCTGCCTTCGACCGCGAGCCGCTCGCCCTTCGCCTGCGCGCCGTCGCGGCCGCCGCACGCGCGCTCGGGCGCGCGGTGCTGCGCGGCCGGCGCCGCGACACGCTGGTGCTCAACAACGGGCGCAACGACGGCCCGCCCGACCTCGACGAACTGTGGAAAGACTTCAACAGCAAGCTGTCGAACCTGTTCGGCGGCAAGAAGGGGCCGCGCCGCGAGGGCTTCGGCGGCGGTGACGGCGGCGGGCAGGGCGGTGGCCCCGGCTTCCAGCCGCCCGACATGAAGAGCGCGGGCATCGGCGTCGGCCTGATCGTCGGCGTCGTCGCGCTGATCTGGCTCGGCAGCGGTGTGTACATCGTGCAGGAAGGCCAGCAGGCGGTCGTGACGACGTTCGGGCGTTACACCGCCACCGTCGACGCCGGCATCCAGTGGCGGCTGCCGTACCCGTTCCAGGCGCACGAGACGGTGCCGTTCACGCAGCTGCGCTCGGTCGACATCGGCCGCAACACGGTGCTGCAGGCCACCGGGCTGCGCGATTCGTCGATGCTGACGCAGGACGAGAACATCGTCGACATCCGCTTCACGGTGCAGTACCGCCTGAGCGACTCGCGCGCGTACCTGTTCGAGAACCGCAACCCCGACGAGGCCGTCGTGCTCGCCGCCGAGTCGGCGGTGCGCGAGATCGTCGGCCGCAGCCAGGTCGACTCGGTGCTGTATGCCGCCCGCGACGCGATCGCTGCCGACCTCGTGCGCTCGATCCAGGGCCAGCTCGACCGCCTGAAGGCCGGCATCGTGATCACCAACGTCAACATCCAGAACGTGCAGGTGCCCGAGCAGGTGCAGGCGGCGTTCAACGACGCCGTGCGCGCCGGCGCCGACCGCGACCGCTTCCGCAACGAAGGCGAGGCCTACGCGAGCGACGTGATCCCGAAGGCGCAGGGTACCGCCGCACGCCTGCGCGAGGAAGCCGAGGCGTACAAGGCGCGCGTGATCGCCACCGCCGAGGGTGACGCGCAGCGCTTCCGCTCGGTGCTCGCCGAGTACCAGCGCGCGCCGGCCGTCACGCGCGACCGCCTGTACCTGGAGACGATGCAGTCGGTGTACTCCAACGTCACCAAGGTGCTGGTCGACAGCCGCAACGGCTCCAACCTGCTGTACCTGCCGCTCGACCAGCTGATGCGGCAGTCGGCGTCGGCACCCGCGCCCGCCGCGGCACCGCGCACCGACGTGCCCACGGCGCCGGCCGCGGCCGCCGCCGTCACGCAGGACGCGCGCGCGCGCGACGGCCGTGGCCGCGAGCGCGACATCCGCTGACGACCCGAGGACCCGCGACATGAACCGAATCGGAGCCATCGCCGCCGCACTGCTCGTGCTGCTGATGGTGCTGTCGTCGACGCTGTTCGTCGTCGACCAGCGCCAGATCGCCGCCGTCTATGCGCTGGGCGAGATCAAGACCGTCATCACCGAGCCCGGGCTGAACTGGAAGCTGCCGCCGCCGTTCCAGAACGTGGTCTTCCTCGACAAGCGCATCCAGACGCTGGACAACACCGACCCGCGGCCGATCTTCACCGCCGAGAAGAAGAGCGTGCTCGTCGACTGGATGGTCAAGTGGCGCATCAGCGACCCGCGCCAGTTCATCCGCAACAGCGGCACCGACATGCGCAATCTCGACGTGCGCCTGACGCCGGTGGTGCAGGCCGCCTTCAACGAGGAAATCACGCGCCAGACCGTCACCGGCGTGCTCGCGACCGACCGCGAGCGCGTGATGCAAGGCGTGCGCGACCGCCTCACCGAGGTGTCGCAGAACTTCGGCATCGAGATCGTCGACGTGCGCGTCAAGCGCGTCGACTTCGTCGCCGACATCACCGACGCCGTCTACCGCCGCATGGAGTCGGAGCGCAAGCGCGTGGCCAACGAGCTGCGCTCGACCGGCGCCGCCGAGGGCGAGAAGATCCGCGCCGACGCCGACCGCCAGCGCGAGGTGATCCTCGCCGAGGCGTTCCGCGACGCGCAGAAGATCAAGGGCGAGGGTGACGCGCGCGCGTCCGCGCTGTACGCCGAGGCGTTCGGACGCGACCCGCAGTTCGCGCAGTTCTACCGCAGCCTCGAGGCTTATCGCGCGAGCTTCCAGAGCAAGAACGACCTGATGGTCGTCGACCCGGGCAGCGACTTCTTCCGCGCGATGCGCGGTGCGGCGCCCGCCGGGCGCTGACGCGCCGTGGGCGACGTCCTGCTCGGCGCGTTCGCGCTGATGCTGGTGTTCGAGGGCCTGCTGCCGTTCCTCAGCCCGGCGCTGTGGCGGCAGGTGTTCGAACGCGCGGTGCGCATGACCGACGGGCAGATCCGCTTCCTCGGGCTGAGCAGCATGCTGCTCGGCGTCGTCCTCGCGCTGTTGTTCCTGCACTGACGGCGTCCCGCCCGCGGCTGCGCGCAGGCCGAGGCCGTGCAGTGCGGCCCGTACAATGCCGTTTTCACACGCCACCCCTGCGATGACGTCTGCCTGGTTGCTGCCCGAGCACATCGCCGATGTGCTGCCCGCGCAGGCGCGACACATCGAGGACCTGCGCCGATCGCTGCTCGACCTGGCGCGCGGCTACGGCTTCGAGCTCGTGATCCCGCCGCTGCTCGAGCACCTCGAGTCGCTGCTGTCGGGCACCGGCCACGCGCTGGACCTGCGCACCTTCAAGCTGATCGACCAGCTCAGCGGCCGCACGCTGGGCGTGCGCGCCGACACCACGCCGCAGGTCGCGCGCATCGACGCGCACCTGCTCAACCGCCAGGGCGTCGCGCGCCTGTGCTACTGCGGGCCGGTGCTGCACACGCGCCCGGCCGGCATGCACGCGACGCGCGAGCCGCTGCAGTTCGGCGCCGAGATCTACGGCCACGCCGGGCTCGAGGCCGACCTCGAGGTCATCGAACTCGCGCTCGACGGACTGCGCGCGGCGGGCGTCGAACAGCCGGTGCTCGACCTCGGCGACGCGCGCATCGTGCGCGGCGTGCTGGCCGGCGCACCGCTCGATGCGACGCAGCTCGAGGCCATCGTCGACGCGCTGTCGGCCAAGGATCCGGCGGCGCTCGATGCGCTCGCCGTGCTCGTGCCGGCCGAAGGGCGCGCCGCGCTGCACGCGCTGCTGGCGCTGTACGGCGGGCCGGAGGTGCTCGCGCAGGCGCGCGAGCGGCTGCCGCGGCGCGCGCTGATCGACGCGGCGCTCGACGATCTCGAGCGCCTGGCCGCCGAGCTGCAGCGCATGCACCCGCAGGTGCGCGTGGGCTTCGACCTCGGCGACATGAGCGGCTACGCGTACTACAGCGGCATGCGCTTCGCGGTCTACGCCAGCGGCTCGAGCGACGCGCTCGTGCGCGGCGGGCGCTACGACGAGGTCGGCGCCGTGTTCGGGCGCAACCGCCCGGCGGTGGGCTTCAGCCTCGACCTGAAGCCGCTCGCGCTGCTCGCACCGCCCGCGCCCGTGCGCGGGGCGATCCGCGCACCCTGGAGCAGCGACGAGCGACTGCGCCAGGCGGTGCGCAAGCTGCGCTCGCTCGGCGAGACCGTGCTGTGCATCCTGCCCGGGCACGAGCACGAGGTCGACGAATTCGACTGCGACCGCGAACTGGTCGAGGTCGGCGGGCAATGGGTGCTGCGCGCGCTGTGACGGCGCGGCGGCAGTGGGCACGATTTCCGGACGAACGATGACGTCACAGACAGCAGCGCCCCTGCGCGGGCGCAACGTGGTGGTGGTGGGCACCCAGTGGGGCGACGAGGGCAAGGGCAAGGTCGTCGACTGGCTCACCGACCACGCGCACGGCGTCGTGCGCTTCCAGGGCGGCCACAACGCCGGGCACACGCTGGTCATCAAGGGCGTCAAGACGGCGCTGCAGCTGATCCCCAGCGGCATCATGCGCGACGGCGTCGCGTGCTACATCGGCAACGGCGTCGTCGTCGATCCGACGCACCTGCTCGGCGAGATCGAGCGCCTCGAGGGCATCGGGCTCGAGGTGCGCTCGCGGCTGTACCTGAGCGAGTCGTGCCCGCTGATCCTGCCGTTCCACGTCGAGCTCGACCGCGCGCGCGAGGCGCTGCGCGAGACCAGCGGCAGCGGCAAGATCGGCACCACCGGCAAGGGGATCGGTCCGGCCTACGAGGACAAGGTCGCGCGCCGCGCGCTGCGCGTGCAGGACCTGAAACACCCCGAGCGCTTCGCGGCCCGCCTGCGCGAGCTGCTCGAGCTGCACAACGTCGCGCTTGCCGGCTACCTGAAGAGCCGCCCGCTCGAGTTCGCCCCGATCTACGACCACGCGATGCGCGTGGCCGAGCAGCTCAAGCCGATGATGGCCGACGTCGGCTACCTGATCCACCAGGCGCACCTGGCGGGGCGCAACATCCTGTTCGAGGGCGCGCAGGGCACGCTGCTCGACATCGACCATGGCACCTATCCTTACGTGACGTCGAGCAACTGCGTCGCCGGCAACGCCGCGGCGGGCTCGGGCGTCGGCCCGGGGATGCTGCACTACGTCCTCGGCATCACGAAGGCCTACACGACGCGCGTCGGCTCGGGGCCGTTTCCGACCGAGCTGCCGATCGACGAGCCGGGCAGCGTGGGTCATCACCTGAGCACGGTCGGCGCCGAGCGCGGCACCGTCACCGGTCGTGCGCGCCGTTGCGGCTGGCTCGACGCGGCGGCGCTCAAGCGCAGCATCGTCATCAACGGCGTCTCGGGGCTGTGCATTACCAAGCTCGACGTGCTCGACGGGCTGCCCGAGATCCGCGTCGGCGTCGGCTACGAGCTGCACGGCCGCCGCATCGACATCCTGCCACTCGACGCCGACGACATCGCGGCGTGCCGGCCGGTGTACGAGACGCTGCCGGGCTGGAGCGAGTCGACCGCAGGGATCACGCAGTGGGAGCGGCTGCCGGTCAACGCGCGCCGCTACCTCGAGCGCGTGCAGGAGTTCATCGGCGCGCCCGTCGACATGGTCTCGACCGGGCCCGACCGCGAGCACACGATCGTGCTGCGCCACCCGTATCAGGCTTGAACAAGCGCAGGAGACCCCCAGATGTTGACCGACGACGGCAAGCACCTCTACGTCTCGTGGGACGAGTACCACATGCTCATCGAGCGCTTGGCGCTCAAGGTGCATGCGTCGGGCTGGGAGTTCGACCAGATCCTGTGCCTCGCGCGCGGCGGCATGCGCCCCGGTGACGTGCTGTCGCGCGTGTTCGACAAGCCGCTGGCGATCATGTCGACGAGTTCGTACCGTGCCGAAGGCGGCACGATCCAGGGGCGGCTCGACATGGCGAAGTACATCACGCTGCCCAAGGGCGAGCTGGCCGGGCGCGTGCTGCTCGTCGACGACCTCGCCGACTCGGGCGTCACGCTGCGCGCGGTCGTCGAGCGTCTGCGCGGCATGCCGGCCATCGCCGAGCTGCGCTCGGCCGTCATCTGGGTCAAGGGGGTGTCGAGCTACACCCCCGACTACTACGTCGAGCTGCTGCCCACGAGTCCGTGGATCCACCAGCCGTTCGAGGAGTACGATCACCTCAGGCCCGAGGGCCTGGCGAAGAAGTACGAGATCTGAAACGCAAGAGGCCGGCAGAGCCGGCCTCGTGTGTCGTGTGTGGTGCCCAGGAGAGGACTCGAACCTCCACGCCGTTAAGCGCTAGTACCTGAAACTAGTGCGTCTACCAATTCCGCCACCTGGGCATCGACGCCGTCGCTGCGCGAGGCTGCGCGGCATCAAGAGAACGAAAGTTTAGCATCAAAAAAGATCCAACCACGAGCACCCTGGCCCCGGGTGCCGCGCTGATGAGCGAAGTCGAGGGCATCGTGCAGGGCCACCGTGATGGCCACGGCTTCGTCGTGCGCGACGATGGGCCCGACGTGTACCTGAGCCCGCAGGAGATGCGCGCCGTGCTGCACCGCGACCGCGTGCGCGTGCGCATCGTGCGCTACGACCGCAAGGGCCGCCCCGAGGGGCGCGTGCTCGACATCGTCGAGCGCCGCAAGGCGCCGATCATCGGGCGCCTGCTGCACGAAGGCGGCGTGTGGGTCGTCGCGCCCGAGGATCGTCGCTACGGCCAGGACATCCTGATCCCGAAGAACGCGATCGCCAACGCGCAGCCCGGGCAGGTGGTGGCGGTCGAGCTGACCGAGCCGCCGTCGATGTTCTCGCAGCCCGTGGGGCGCGTGACCGAGGTGCTCGGCGACATCGACGACCCCGGCATGGAGATCGAGATCGCGGTGCGCAAGTACGAAGTGCCGCACCGCTTCTCGCCCGAGGCGATCGCGCAGGCCGCGGCGCTGCCCGACAAGATCCGCCCCATCGACCGCCGCCACCGCATCGACCTCACCGACGTGCCGCTGGTGACGATCGACGGCGAGGACGCACGCGACTTCGACGACGCCGTCTACTGCGAACCGCACAAGAGCGGGCGCGGCAAGAGCGCGTTCAACGGCTGGCGGCTCGTCGTGGCCATCGCCGACGTGAGTCACTACGTCAAGCCCGGCGAGCCGCTGGACCGCGACGCCTACGAGCGCGCGACGTCGGTGTACTTCCCGCGCCGCGTGATCCCGATGCTGCCGGAAAAGCTCAGCAACGGCCTGTGCTCGCTCAATCCGCACGAGGACCGGCTGGCGATGGTGTGCGACATGCTGGTCGACACGGCCGGCGAGATCACCGCGTACCAGTTCTACCCGGCCGTGATCTGCTCGCACGCGCGGCTGACCTACACCGAGGTCGCGGCGATCCTCGCCAACACCAAGGGCCCGGAGGCGGCGCGCCGCGAGGCGCTGGTGCCGCACCTGCTGCACCTGCACGAGGTGTACCGCGCGCTGCTCAAGCACCGCGCCAAGCGCGGCGCGGTCGACTTCGAGACCACCGAGACGCAGATCGTCTGCGACGACAACGGCCGCATCGAGAAGATCGTGCCGCGCGTGCGCACCGAGGCGCACCGGCTGATCGAGGAGGCGATGCTCGCCGCCAACGTGTGCGCGGCCGACTTCATCGCGCGCGCCGAGCACCCGTCGCTGTACCGCGTCCACGAGGGGCCGACGCCCGAGAAGCGCGCGACGCTGCAGAACTACCTGCGCGCGCTGGGCATCGGTCTGGGGCTGAGCGAGGAGCCGACGCCGGGCGAGTTCCAGGCGATCGCCGCCGCCACGCGCGACCGTCCCGACGCCGCGCAGATCCACACGATGCTGCTGCGCTCGATGCAGCAGGCGATCTACAGCGGCATCAAGGGCAGCCACTTCGGGCTGGCGTACGAGGCCTACACGCACTTCACGAGCCCGATCCGGCGCTACCCGGACCTGCTGATCCACCGCGTGCTCAAGGCGCTGCTGCACGGCAAGCGCTACCACCTGTCGACCGGCGTCGTCGAAGACGCGCCCAAGCTGCGCCGCGGTGGCAAGGCGCCGAAGGCGTCGACGCAGGAGGCCGAACGCTGGGAGGCCGTCGGCGTGCACTGCAGCGCCAACGAGCGCCGCGCCGACGAGGCCTCGCGCGACGTCGAGGCGTGGCTCAAGTGCCGCTACATGCGCGACCGCCTGGGCGAGGAGTTCTCGGGCACCGTCAGTGCGGTGACCAGCTTCGGACTGTTCGTCACGCTCGACGCGCTGTATGTCGACGGGCTGGTCCACATCACCGAACTCGGCGGCGAGTACTTCCGCTTCGACGAGGCGCGCCAAGAGCTGCGCGGTGAGCGCACCGGCATCCGCTACGGCGTGGGCACGCGGGTGCGCGTGCAAGTCAGCCGCGTCGACCTCGACGGGCGCAAGATCGACTTCCGCCTCGTGCGCGAAGGCGAGGACGAGCGCTTGCTCGCGCGCGGGCGCGTGGCGTCCGAGCGCGGCGCCGTGCAGGCGCTGCACGAGGTGCGCGAGCGCGACCGCGCCGCGCGCGCCGGCGCGCGCAGCGCCCGCGCGGGCACGCGGGCCAAGGGCGCTGGCGGTGCTGCGGCCGGTTCCGCGAAGGGTCGCGGCGGCCGGTCGACCGCGGCGCGCAAGCGCCGCTAAGCGCTCGCGCGTCGCCGCGACGCGGCAGCAAGCCCTCAGGCGTCGAGCATCGCCTCGACCAGCATCCCGGCACGCAGCACCGTCGCGCTGCCGTGGCGGTCGGCAGCACGACCGTGGCGCGCGACGACATCGGCGCACTGTCGCTGCAGGGCCAAGAGGTCGGGCGCACCCTGCGCGGCCCAGCGGCCACCGAGCCAGCCGGCGAGCACGTCGCCGGTGCCGGCGGTGGCCAGCGCCGCGTTGCCGCTGCGGTTGACCCACGGCGGGCACGCCGGCGCGGCCGTCACGGTGCCCGATCCCTTGAGCACGACGACGGCCCCCTCGGCGTCGGCGAGCGCCTGGGCCGCGGCGAGCCGGTCGGCCTGCACGTCGGCCGCGCTGCGGCCGAGCAGGCGCCCGGCTTCGAGCGGATGCGGGGTCAGCACCGTGGCCGCGCCGCGGTCGCGGCGCGCGCGCAGCAGCGAGCGCAGCGACGCGTCGGCGGCGATCGCGTTGAGCGCGTCGGCGTCGAGCACGAGCCGCGGCGCCGCGCCCAGCAGCGTCGGCAGCGCGGCGCGCACGGCGTCCCCGCCGCCGCAGCCACAGACGACGGTGGCTGTGCGCAGCAGCGGCACGTGCTCGGTCCACACGCGCTCACGGCCCATCAGCTCGGGGTGCGCCGCATGCCATTGCGGCGCCGTCGCATCGAGCAGGCTGACGTAGACCCGCCCGGCGCCAGCGGCGAGCGCGGCGCGTGCCGCGAGCCACGCGGCGCCGACCATGCCCGCTGCACCGCCGACGACGACGACGTCGCCGAAGCTGCCCTTGTGCTGCGCGTGGCGGCGCGGTGGTGCGGGCCCGTCGTCGCCCGTGAGCCAGGCGGAGGGGGGCTCGGCGACGTCGGGCTCGTCGAGGTCGGCGAGCCAGACGCGACCGGCGAGGTCGCGTCCGTGCGCCGTGAACAGCCCCGGCTTGAGCGTCAGCATCGTCACGGTGTCGGTCGCGACGACGGCTGCACCGGGCGCGACGCCGCGGTCGGCGTCGAGGCCCGAGGGCAGGTCGACGGCCAGCCGCGGTGCCGCGACGCGGTTGAACGCGGCAATCGCCTGCGCGAGCGCACCCCCGGGCGCGCGCGACAGGCCGAGGCCCAGCAGCGCGTCGATCGCGAGGTCGCACGCCGGCGGCTCGGCCGGCGCACCGTCGGTGACGTCGGCGCCGGCGGCGAGCGCGCGCGCGAGTGCCTCGCCAGCGTCCGGCCCGAGGCGCGCGCGCTCGGCCACGAGGTGCACGTGCGCCTGCAACCCGGCGGCCTGCAGCCGTGCGGCGGCTTCCAGCCCGTCGGCGCCGTTGTTGCCGGGGCCGGCCATGATCCACACGCGCCGTGCGTGCGGCTGCAGCGCCAGCGCGAGCTTGGCCACCGCGAGTCCGGCGCGGCGCACGAGGGTGCCTGGTGGCACGCGCGCCAGGGCGGCGCGCTCGATGCGGCGTGTCGCGGCGGTGTCGAACAGCGGCCGCGAGGCGGGATCGGCGTCGATCAATCTGAGCATGGACGGCAGGCTACCGGAGGGGCAGCGCCCGCACAAGGCGAGACACGCGCCGACGCTGCGCGCGTGGCAGCCGGCGGTTCAGCGGCGACTCAAGCCGCCGGCTGGGCCGCTGCGGCGACGGCAGCACGCGCGGCGGCCCGGTAGCGCGTCAGGCCGAGCCCGTCGGTGTCGATCGCGCATTCGCGCCCGGCGATCAGGTCGGCAACGACGCGCGCACTGCCGCACGCCAGCGCCCAGCCGCTCGAGCCGTGGCCGGCATTGAGCCACACGCCGGGCAGGCCGCTCGCGCCGAGCAGCGGCGCGCCGTCGGGCATCATCGGTCGTGCGCCTTTCCAGCGTTGGGCCTGCGCGGTCTGCGCGGCACCGGGGAACCAGTCGTCGAGCACCTTGTGCAGCGTCGCGAAAGGCTGCGGGCGCAGCCGCTCGAGGCTGCCGCCGAGCTCTGCGCCGCCGGCCACCCGCACGCGCTGCCCGAGGCGGCTGATCGCCACCTTGAACGTCTCGTCCATCAGCGCCGCACGCGGGGCGCCCAGCGCCTGCGCATCGAGGTCACGCAACGGCGCCGTGATCGAGTAGCCGTAGACGGGCGCCATCGGCAGTCGGGCGCCGTGCGGTCGCAGCAACGGCAGCGTGCCCAGCGCCGAGCACAGCACGACGGCGTCGAAGTCGAGCGCATGCGGCGGTGCGGCGACGCCGTCTTGCGGCGCAACGCGTCGCAGCGTCAGCTGCGGGCGCGCGCCGGGCGTCACGGCCAGCACCTCGCAGCCGAAATGCCACTGCACGCCACGGCGCTGCGCGACCTGCTTGACGGCGTGCGCGAACTGGCGGCAGTTGCCGACGCCGTCGTCGGGCAGGTGGATGCCGCCCGCCAGCGGCGTGTCGCCATTCAAGCCGGGCTCGATGCGCCGGCAGCCGGCGGCATCGAGGCACTCGTGGCGGGCGCCGACCTCGCGCAGCAGGGCGAGACCGGGCTGCGCACGCTCGACGTCGCGCGGCGTGCGCAGCAGCACGAGGTAGCCGCGTGCACGCTCGTAGTCGAGCCCGAGTTCGTCGGTCAGCGCGTCGAGTCGTTCACGGCTGTAGGCGGCCAGCCGGTGCAGCCGGGCGCGGTTGACCGCGTAACGCGCGGGCGCGCACTCGCGCCACCACCGCCACAGCCAGCGGGCGAGGGCGGCGTCGGGCCAGCCAGCGAAACGCACCGCCGCGTGGCGGCCGAAGAGGTGACGCAGGACTTTGGCCGGCATGCCGGGCGCCGCCCACGGGGCGACGTAGCCGGGCGCGACGACGCCGGCGTTGGCGAAGCTGCCCTCGCTGGCGACGCTGGTGCGGCGCTCGAACACGGCGACCTCGTGGCCGTCGCGGGCGAGCTCGTACGCCGTCGTGACGCCGACGATGCCGGCGCCGATCACGGCCACGCGCATCAGCGTCTCCGCGTCGCGGTCGAAGCCCAATGGGCGGCGGCGGGGACGGTCGGAGTGTCGCGGCCGCAGGCGGGCCAAGCCGGAGTGCTATACTTCACAAGTTTGTCTGCGCAGCGTCGTGCTGTGGCGTGAGGGGGTCCGCCGAGGACCGCCGCCGCGTCGGTGCCGTGCAGGCGACGACTCGCGAATCCGGCGACCGACAGGTGTCGCAGCCCGCGTTACGAAGGTAACCAGAGGTTGCGATCAGCGTCGGATTCTAGACCCAACCTTCGGAGCCCCCAATGAACGTCAGCATGCGTGAAATGCTGGAAGCGGGTGTCCATTTCGGACACCAGACGCGCTTCTGGAACCCCAAGATGGCCCCCTACATCTATGGCCATCGCAACAAGATCCACATCATCAACCTCGAGAAGACGCAGCCTCTGTTCGAGGAAGCGTTGAAGTTCGTGCGCCAGCTCGCCGCGCGCCGGGGCACGATCCTGATGGTGGGCACCAAGCGCCAGGCGCGCGACGTGATCGCGCAGGAAGCGCAGCGCTGCGGGATGCCCTACGTCGACCAGCGCTGGCTCGGCGGCATGCTGACCAACTTCAAGACCGTCAAGGGGTCGCTGAAGAAGCTCAAGGACATGCAGGCCCAGGCCGAGGCCGGCACCGAGCAGATGACGAAGAAGGAAAGCCTGCTGTTCCAGCGCGAGCTCGACAAGCTGCTCAAGGACATCGGCGGCATCCAGGACATGAACGCGCTGCCCGACGCGCTGTTCGTCATCGACGTCGGCTACCACAAGATCGCGGTGGCCGAGGCGAAGAAGCTCGGCATCCCGGTGGTGGCGGTCGTCGACACCAACCATTCGCCCGAGGGCATCGACTACGTGATCCCGGGCAACGACGACTCGGCCAAGGCGGTCGCGCTGTATGCGCGCGCCGTGGCCGACGCCGTCCTCGAGGGCAAGGCGCAGGCGACCGCCGAGGTCGTGCAGGCCGTCGCCGGCGGCGACGAGTTCGTCGAGGTCAGCGAAGACGCCTGACGCCGCACGGGGCGCGCGCCCCGTGCGGCCGCACGGTACACCGATGCCGCGGGCCCGCGGGCCCGCGGCCTGCTTTTACTAGGGAGTCACTGGCAATGCCCGCAATCACTGCAAGCATGGTCGCCGAACTGCGCGCCAAGACCGACGCGCCGATGATGGAGTGCAAGAAGGCGCTGACCGAGGCCGACGGCGACATGGCCCGCGCCGAGGAGATCCTGCGCGTCAAGCTCGGCAACAAGGCCGGCAAGGCCGCCTCGCGAGTCACGGCCGAGGGCGTCGTCGCCGCGTCGGTGGCCGGCACGACCGGCGCACTGGTCGAGGTCAACTGCGAGACCGACTTCGTCTCGAAGAACGAGTCGTTCCTCGCGTTCGCGAAGGCCTGCGCCGATCTCGTCGCGCAGCACGCACCGGCCGACGTGGCTGCGCTCGCGGCGCTGCCGCTCGCGCAGGACGGCTTCGGCCCGACGGTCGAAGACGTGCGCAAGGGCCTGATCGGCAAGATCGGCGAGAACATGACGATCCGGCGCTTCAAGCGCTACGCCGGTGGCGGCAAGCTCGCGCACTACCTGCACGGCACGCGCATCGGCGTGATCGTCGAGTTCGACGGCGACGACGTCGCGGCCAAGGACGTCGCGATGCACGTCGCGGCGATGAAGCCGGCGGCGCTGTCGGCGGCCGACGTGCCGGCCGATCTCGTCGACAGGGAGCGCCGCATCGCCACCGAGAAGGCCGCCGAGTCGGGCAAGCCCGCCGAGATCGTCGCCAAGATGGTCGAAGGCGCGGTGCAGAAGTTCCTGAAGGAGGTCTCGCTGCTCGACCAGGTCTTCGTCAAGGCCGCCGACGGCAAGCAGACCGTCGGGCAGATGCTCAAGGACAAGAAGACGACGGTCAAGGGCTTCACGCTGTACGTCGTCGGCGAGGGCATCGAGAAGAGGACCGACGATTTCGCGGCCGAAGTCGCGGCGCAGGTCGCTGCGGCCAAGGGCCAGTAAGCCAGCGGTGAGGCGCGCCGCCCTACACTAGCGGGCGGCGTGACTCAGGGAACCCGGTCGATGGCGGCGTACAAGCGCATCCTGCTGAAGTTGTCGGGCGAGGCCCTGATGGGCGACGATGCCTATGGCATCAACCGCGCGACGATCGTGCGCATCGTGCGCGAGGTGCAGGACGTCACGCGGCTGGGCTGCGAGGTCGCCGTCGTGATCGGCGGCGGCAACATCTTCCGCGGCGTGGCCGGCGGCTCGGTCGGCATGGACCGCGCGACCGCCGACTACATGGGCATGCTCGCCACCGTCATGAACTCGCTGGCGCTCGCCGACACAATGCGCCAGGAGGGCATGACGGCGCGCGTGATGAGCGCGATCGCGATCGAACAGGTCGTCGAGCCCTACGTGCGGCCGAAGGCGCTGCAGTACCTCGAGGAGGGCAAGGTCGTCGTCTTCGCCGCCGGCACCGGCAACCCCTTCTTCACGACCGACACCGCTGCGGCGCTGCGTGGTGCCGAGATCGGCGCCGAAATCGTGCTCAAGGCGACGAAGGTCGACGGCGTCTACACCGCCGACCCGGCCAAGGACCCAGCCGCGACGCGCTACGCGCGCATCACCTTCGACGAGGCGATCGTGCGCAACCTGCAAGTGATGGATGCCACGGCCTTCGCGCTGTGCCGCGACCAGAAACTGCCGATCAAGGTGTTCTCGATCTTCAAGCCGGGCGCGCTCAGGCGCGTCGTGCTCGGCGAGGACGAGGGCACGCTGGTGCACGTGTGACGAGAGTGCTTCGATGACCACCCCCGCCGAAATCCGCAAGACGGCCGAGCAGAAGATGGCCAAGTCGCTCGACGCACTGCGCGCCGAGCTGCAGAAGATCCGCACCGGTCGCGCCCACCCGGGACTGCTCGACCAGGTGCACGTCGAGTACTACGGCTCGATGGTGCCGATCAGCCAGGTCGCCAACGTCAGCCTGCTCGACGCCCGCACGATCAGCGTGCAGCCCTGGGAGAAGGGCATGGGCGCGAAGATCGAGAAGGCGATCCGCGAGAGCGACCTCGGGCTGAACCCGTCGTCGCAGGGCGACCTGCTGCGCGTGCCGATGCCCCCGCTGACGGAGGAGCGCCGCCGCGAACTCACCAAGGTCGCGCGTCACGCCGGCGAGGAGGCGAAGGTGGCGGTGCGCAACCTGCGCCGCGATGCCAACGAGCACGCCAAGAAGCTGCTGAAGGACAAGGCGATCAGCGAGGACGAGGAGCGCCGCCTGCTCGACGAGATGCAGCGGCTGACCGATCGCATGGTCGCCGAGATCGACAAGCTGATCGCCGGCAAGGAAGCCGAGATCATGGCGGTCTGAGACGCGCTGCCGTCGTGACCGATCTCAGCACTGCTCCCGCCAACGCCGCGCTGGCGCGCGTGCCGCGGCACGTGGCGATCGTGATGGACGGCAACGGACGCTACGCGCGCCGCCGTCACCTGCCGCGCGTCTTCGGCCACAAGGCCGGCGTCGACACGATGGTGCGCGTCGTGCGTGCGGCGGCC
Source organism: Calidifontimicrobium sp. SYSU G02091 (assembly GCF_022631395.1). Taxonomy (NCBI): domain Bacteria; kingdom Pseudomonadati; phylum Pseudomonadota; class Betaproteobacteria; order Burkholderiales; family Sphaerotilaceae; genus Azohydromonas; species Calidifontimicrobium sp. SYSU G02091. The sequence goes on along the minus strand of NZ_JALBGB010000011.1, from coordinate 74,666 downwards.
GAGCGCGGCATCGAGTTCCTGACCGTGTTCGCCTTCTCGTCGGAGAACTGGAAGCGTCCCGACGAGGAGGTCGCCGGGCTGATGAACCTGGTGCTGTTCACGGTGCAGAACCATCTCGCCGACCTGCAGTGCGAGGGGGTTCGCGTGCGCGTCGTCGGCGACCGCAGCAACGTGTCGGACAAGGTGCGCGAGGCGATCGACCGCGCCGAGGCGCAGACCGCGCACAACCGGCGCATCACGCTGACGGTGGCGTTCAACTACGGCGGGCGCTGGGACGTCGTGCAGGCCTGCCGCCGCATCGCGGCCGCCGGCATCGACCCCGCGCACATCGACGAGGCGACGATCGCGCGCCACATGGCGCTCAGCCACGCGCCCGACCCCGACCTGTTCATCCGCACCGGCGGCGAGATGCGGCTGAGCAACTTCCTGCTGTGGCAGGCGGCCTATGCCGAGCTGTACTTCAGCGAGCGGCTGTGGCCCGAGTTCGACGCCGACGATCTCGACGCGGCGCTGCGCGAGTACGCCCGGCGTGAGCGGCGCTTCGGCATGGTCCAACCCGAGCCTTCCGAGCTGGTCGCCAACGCCTGATGCTCAAGCAGCGCATCGTCACCGCGGTGGTGCTGCTCGCGCTGCTCGTGCCGGCCCTGCTGGCCGACGATCCGCTGCCGTTCGCGGCGCTGACGCTGCTGCTGATCGCTGCGGCCGGCTGGGAGTGGGCGCGCCTGAACGGCGTCGGCGGCGCCCTGGCGCTGGCCAGCGGCGTGGCGGTGGCGGCCGCCTGCGGTGCGGCGGCGTCCCTCGGCTGGACCGAGAAGGCGCCAACCGCGCTGTGGCTGCTCGGCGCGCTGCTGTGGATCGTCGGGGGCACGCTCGCGCTGCGCGCCGGACCCACCGGCTGGCCGCACCTGCCGCGCGGGCTGCGGTGGGCGTTGGGCGTGTCCGCCGTGTGGCTCGCATGGCTCGCGCTGGCGCAGTCTCGCGCCGTGGGGCTGAACTTCGTGCTGTCGGTGCTGTGCCTGGTGTGGGTCGCCGACGTCGCGGCCTATTTCGGCGGACGTGCGTTCGGTCGCCGCAAGCTGGCACCGACGATCAGCCCCGGCAAGAGCTGGGAAGGCGTCTACAGCGGGGTCGCCGGCGTGCTGCTGCTGGCGTTCGGCTGGCTGTGGCTGGATCGCCACCTGCAGCTCGCGCCCAGCCTGTACACGCGGCTGCACGATGCCGGTGGCGTCGCCGCCGTCGTCGTTGGCAGCGCCGTGCTCACGGCGATGAGCGTCGTCGGCGACTTGGTCGAATCGCTCGTCAAGCGCGCGGCCGGTGCGAAGGACAGCAGCGGGCTGCTGCCCGGACACGGCGGCGTCCTCGACCGCGTCGACGCGCTGCTGCCGGTGTTCCCGATCGCCCTCGCCGGGCTGGGGCTGGTGCGCGCGTGAGGCGCCGCGCCACCGGCACTGACCGATACTGCGCGCGATGAACCCGCAACGGTTGTGCATCCTCGGGGCGACCGGCTCGATCGGGCGCAGCACGCTCGACGTCGTCGCGCGCCATCCGCAGCGCTACGAGGTGTTCGCGCTCAGCGCGCAGTCGCGCATCGACGACCTCGCGCAGCAGTGCGTTCGCTTCCGTCCCCGCCATGCCGTGGTCGCCGACGACGCCGGCGCGGCGCGCCTGCGCGAGGCACTGCGTGCGCACGGCGTCGCCACCGAGGTGCACGTGGGCGCGCGCGCGCTGTGCGAGCTGGCGGCGCACCCCGAAGTCGACGCCGTGATGGCCGCGATCGTCGGCGCGGCCGGGCTGCCGTCGTGCCTGGCCGCTGCGCGCGCCGGCAAGCGCCTGCTGCTGGCCAACAAGGAGGCGCTCGTCGTCGGCGGCGCGATGTTCATGGACGCGGTCCGCTCCGGCGGCGCGACGCTGCTGCCGATCGACAGCGAGCACTCGGCGATCTTCCAGTGCCTGCCCGAGGACCGCCGCCGCTGGCCCGAGACGATCGACCACATCGTGCTCACCGCCTCGGGCGGTCCGTTCCGCGCGCGCGACCCGGACAGCCTCGCCGACGTGACCCCCGACGAAGCCTGCGCGCACCCGAACTGGGTCATGGGGCGCAAGATTTCGGTCGACTCGGCGACGATGATGAACAAGGCGCTCGAGGTCATCGAAGCACGCTGGCTGTTCGGCCTCGCGCCCGAGCAGGTGCGCGTCGTCATCCACCCGCAGAGCATCGTCCACTCGATGGTCGTCTGCCGCGACCGCTCGGTGCTCGCGCAGCTGGGCACGCCCGACATGCGCGTGCCGATCGCCGTGGGGCTGGCGCACCCCGAGCGCATCGAGTGCGGCGCCGACCCGCTCGACTTCACGCGCCTCGGTGCGCTGACGTTCGAGGCGCCCGACGCGCGGCGCTTTCCGTCGCTGTTTCTCGCATGGGACGCGCTGCGCGGCCCCGAGGGCAGCACCGCGGTGCTCAACGCGGCCAACGAGGAGGCGGTGGCCGCCTTCCTCGCCGGCACGATCGCGTTTACCGACATCCACCGCATCAATGCCGACGTCGTCGCGCGCGTGCTGCCGGACCTGCCGGCCCGGCCCGGACTCGACGACGTGCTGGCGCTCGACGCGCGTGCGCGCAGCGCGGCGCGGCAGAAGGTGCAGGAGCGCGCGCGATGACGACCGTGCTCGCGTTCCTGCTGACGCTGGGCATCCTGATCGTGATCCACGAGTGGGGCCACTACCGCGCGGCGCGCGCCTGCGGGGTCAAGGTGCTGCGCTTCTCGGTCGGCTTCGGCCATGTGCTGTGGCGACGCCAGCGCACCCCCGACAGCACCGAGTTCGTCGTCAGCGCGCTGCCGCTCGGCGGCTACGTGCGCATGCTCGACGAACGCGAGGGGCCGGTGGCCCCCCACGAGCGCGACCTCGCGTTCAACCGCAAGCCGCTCGCGCAGCGCGCGTTCATCGTGGCGGCCGGGCCCGCGGCCAACCTCGTGCTCGCCGTCGTGCTGTACGCCGGCGCGCACTGGATCGGCGTCGACGAGCCGAAAGCCGTGCTGGCGACGCCACCGGCGGGCAGCGTCGCCGAGCGCGCCGGGCTGCGTGCCGGCGACTGGGTCGTCGAATGGTCGCCCGATGGTGAGGCATGGTCCCCGGTGCGCTCGCTGACCGACTTGCGCTGGCAGGTCACGCAGGCCACGCTGAGCGGTCGCGACCTGCAGTTGCGTGTGACCGATCGCGACGGCCGCGGCATGCGCGTGCTGCGGCTCGAACTGGCCGGCCTCGGTGCGCGCGAGGTCGACGCGACGCTGATGCGCCGCATCGGCCTGGGCACGGCGTTCAGCGAGGCGACGATGGGCGAAGTGCGCCCCGGCGGCCCGGCGGCACGCGCAGGGCTGCAGCCGGGCGACCGCGTGCTGCGTGTCGACGGCGTCGCGATCGCCGACGCGGCGGCACTGCGCGAGCGCATCGTCGCGGCCGTGCGCGACGGTCAGCCGGTGCCGATGACGTGGGAGGTCGAGCGCGCGGGCCGCGTGATCGAACTGACGGTCACGCCGCGCGTGGCCACCGAGGCGAAGCCGGCGGCCGGCCGCATCGACGCCTACATCGGCCCGCCGCCGCAGATGGTCAAGGTGCGCTACGGCCCGCTCGAGGGCATCGCCGAGGGCGTCACGCGGACCTGGGAGGTCTCGACGCTGACGCTGAAGATGCTCGGCAACATGCTGATCGGCGAGGCGTCGCTGAAGAACCTGTCGGGCCCGCTGACGATCGCCGACTACGCCGGGCAGTCGGTGACGCAGGGTCTGGCGTACTACCTTGGTTTCCTCGCGCTCGTCAGCGTCAGCCTGGGCGTGCTCAACCTGCTGCCGCTGCCGATGCTCGATGGCGGGCACCTCATGTATTATTTCTACGAGGGCGTGACCGGGCGTCCGGTCTCCGAGGCCTGGCTCGAGCGGCTGCAGCGTGCCGGCGCACTGATCCTGCTGCTGATGATGGCGCTCGCGTTGTCCAACGACGTGGCCCGCTTGCTCGGCCTGCACTGACTTCCCTTCTGCCCGATGCCTTTTCCGATTCCGATGGGCGTGCTGCGCCCGGTGGCTGCCTGTGTCGCGCTGGTGGCCGCCTCTGCCGTCGCGCCCGCGTGGGCCGTCGACCCGTTCGTGCTGAAGGACATCCGCGTCGAGGGCCTGCAGCGCACCGACCCCGGCACCGTGTTCGCGTCGCTGCCGTTTCGTGTCGGCGACACCTACGACGACGCCAAGGGGGCCGCGGCGCTGCGCGCGCTGTTCGCCACCGGCCTGTTCAGCGACGTGCGGCTCGAGATCGACGGTGACGTCGTCGTCGTCGTCGTCGAGGAGCGGCCGCTGATCTCGAGCGTGCGCTTCGTCGGCATGAAGGAGTTCGAGACCGACGTCATCACCCGTGCGCTGCGCGATGCCGGTATCGGCGAAGGGCTGCCGTTCGACCGCTCGCTCGTCGACCGCGCCGAGCAGGAGATCAAGCGCCAGTACCTCTCGCGCAGCCTGTACGCGGCCGAGGTCGTCACGACGGTCACGCCGGTCGAGCGCAACCGTGTCAACGTCACGTTCAACGTCGTCGAGGGTGGCGCGGCGCGCATCCGCGAGATCCGCATCGTCGGCAACACCGTGTTCCCCGAGCGCACGCTGCTGGGCCTGTTCGAGCAGACCACCGGTGGCTGGCTGACCTGGTACACCAAGAGCGACCGCTACTCGCGCGCCAAGCTCAACGCCGACCTCGAGACGCTGCGCGCGTACTACACCAACCGCGGCTACCTCGACTTCGCGGTCGAGTCGACGCAGGTCACGATCTCGCCCGACAAGACCGACATCTCGATCACGATCTCGATCCGCGAGGGGCAGCAGTTCTTCGTCACCGGCGTGCGGCTCGAGGGCGACTATCTCGGCAAGGACGACGAGTTCAAGTCGCTCGTGCGCGTCACGCCCGGGCAGCCCTACCGTGCGCAGGACGTCGCCGACACGCAGCGCCTCTTTGCCGAGCGCTTCGGCCTGTACGGCTACGCGTTCGCGCGCATCGAGCCACGCCCCGAGATCGACCGCAACACGGGCCGTGTCGTCGTCGTCTTTGTCGCGCAGCCGCAGCAGCGCGTCTACGTGCGCCGCATCAACGTCGCGGGCAACCTGCGCACGCGCGACGAGGTGATCCGCCGCGAGTTCCGCCAGTTCGAGTCGGCGTGGTACGACGGGGCGCGCATCAAGCTCTCGCGCGACCGCGTCGACCGGCTCGGCTTCTTCACCGAGGTCAGCGTCGACACCGAGGAGGTGCCCGGCGCACCCGACCAGGTCGACCTGACGGTCAAGGTCGTCGAAAAGCCCACCGGCAACCTGATGCTGGGTGCCGGCTATTCGAGCGCCGACAAGCTGTCGCTGACGGCGTCGATCAAGCAGGAGAACATCTTCGGCACCGGCAACTACCTCGGCTTCGAGGTCAACACGAGCCGCTTCAACCGCAACTTCGTGTTGTCGAGCGTCAACCCGTACTTCACGGCCGACGGGGTGTCGCGCGCGTTCGACGTGTTCTACCGCACCTCGCGTCCGACGAGCGCCTCGAGCAGCTCGTACAGCCTGGTCACGACGGGCGGCTCGATCCGCTTCGGCGTGCCGTTCTCCGAGTCCGACACCGTCTTCTTCGGTGTCGGGGTCGAGAGCACGCAGATCCGCGGCGGCACGTCGCTGCCGAACAGCTGGTACCTGTACCGCGAGGCCTACGGCGACACCAGCCTGACGATCCCGCTGACGGTGGGCTGGGCACGCGACGGCCGCGACAGCGCGCTGATCCCGACCACCGGCCGCTACACGCGCGTCAACCTCGAGTGGGGCGCGGCCGGCGACACGCGCTACGCACGCGTGAACCTGCAGGCTCAGCAGTACTTCGCGCTCGGCCCGCGCAACACACTCGGGCTGAATGCCGAACTGGGCTACGGGGTCTCGCTCGACGACCGCGCGTACCCGTTCTTCAAGAACTACTACGGCGGCGGCCTCGGGTCGGTGCGCGGCTTCGAGCAGGGCTCGCTCGGTCCGGTCGACGTCACCGGCACCTACACCGGCGGACCGAAGCGGCTGAACCTGAATGCCGAGTTCTACACGCCGATGCCCGGCTCGGGTGCGGACAAGACGCTGCGGCTGTTCGGCTTCGTCGACGCCGGCAACGTCTGGGGCGAGGACGAGAAGATCGAGCTGTCGTCGCTGCGCGCGTCGGTCGGTGTCGGCCTGAGCTGGCTGTCACCGGTCGGCCCGCTGAAGCTGAGCTACGGTGTGCCGGTGCGCAAAGAGCGCAACGATACAATTCAGAACTTCCAATTCCAGATCGGGACCGCGTTTTGATGGACACGAGGCAGTGGAAGTCGGTGCTGGCCGCGGTCGTGCTGCTGGCCGCCGGCGCGTTCGCGCAGGCGCAGGAGCTCAAGATCGGCTACGTCGACCTGCAGCGCGTGCTGCGCGACTCGCAGCCCGCGAAGGCCGCGCAGGCCAAGCTCGAAGCCGAGTTCAGCAAGCGCGAGAAGGACCTCGCCGACATGGCCGCCAAGCTCAAGGCGGCCTCCGAGCGCCTCGACCGTGATGCGCCGACGCTGGCCGAGAGCGAGCGCAACCGCCGCCAGCGTGAACTCGTCGAGCAGGATCGCGAGTTCCAGCGCAAGCGCCGCGAGTTCCAGGAGGATCTCGCGCAGCGCAAGAACGAGGAGCTGGCGCAGGTGCTCGACCGTGCCAACCGCGCCGTCAAGCAGATCTTCGACCAGGAGAAGTACGACCTCATCCTGCAGGAGGTCGTGTTCGCCGGCCCGCGCGTCGACATCACCCGGCGCGTGATCGACGCGCTGAACAACGGCAAGTGACCGCGGCGACGCTGGGTGAGATCGTCGCCGCGCTCGGCGGCGAGCTGACCGGCGATCCGCAGCAGTGCGTGACGCGCATCGGCCCGCTGGCCAGCGCCGATCGCTCGACGCTGAGCTTCCTTGCGAACCCGCGCTACCGCGCGCAGCTCGCCTCGACGCAGGCCGGCTGCGTGATCGTCAGCCCCGAAGTGCGTGGCGAGGCACGCACCGCGACGATCGCCACCGCCGATCCTTACCTGTACTTCGCGCGCCTGACGCAGTGGTGGGCTCGGCGCACGCGCGTGCCGGCTGCGGCGGGCGTGCATCCGACCGCCGTCGTCGAAGAGGGTGCCCAGGTGCACCCCGACGCGTCGGTCGGCGCGCTGGCCTTCGTCGGGCGCGGCGCACGCGTCGAGGCGGGCGCGGTCGTCGGCGCGCAGTGCCACGTCGGGGCCGGCGCGGTCATCGGCGAGGGCACGCGGCTCGCGCCGCGGGTCGTCGTCGGCGAGGGCTGCCGCCTCGGCGCACGCTGCATCGTGCAGCCCGGCGCGGTCATCGGTGGCGACGGCTTCGGCTTCGCGCCCCACGAAGGGCGGTGGGAGAAGATCGAGCAGCTCGGCGCGGTGCGCATCGGCGACGACGTCGAGATCGGCGCCAACACCTGCATCGACCGCGGCGCGCTCGACGACACCGTCATCGAGGACGGCGTCAAGCTCGACAACCTGATCCAGATCGCGCACAACGTGCGCATCGGCGCGCACACTGCGATGGCCGGCTGTGTCGGCATCGCCGGCAGCGCGACGATCGGTGCGCACTGCACGATCGGCGGCGCGGCGATGATTGCCGGCCACCTCGAGATCGCCGACCACGTGCACGTCTCGGCCGGCAGTTTCGTCAGCCGCTCGATCCGCCAGCCGGGTCACTACACCGGCGTGTTTCCGCTCGACGACAATGCGTCCTGGGAGAAGAACGCGGCGACGCTGCGGCAGCTGCACCGGCTGCGCGAGCGCGTGCGTGAGCTCGAGAAGAAGACCGGCTGACGCCGCGTCGCGACACACTGCCGGCCCACCACCATGATGGACATCCACGAGATCCTCAAGAGACTGCCGCACCGCTATCCGTTCGTGATGGTCGACCGCGTGCTCGAGGTCGAGCATGGCAAGCGGCTGCTCGCGCTGAAGAACGTCTCGATCAACGAGCCGTACTTCGTCGGCCACTTCCCGTCGCGGCCGGTGATGCCCGGTGTGCTGATGCTCGAGGCGCTCGCGCAGGCCAGCGCGCTGCTGTCGTTCGACAGTGCCGGCATCGTCGTCGACGAGAAGACGCTGTTCTACTTCGCCGGCATCGACGGTGCGCGCTTCAAGCGCGTCGTCGAGCCCGGCGACCAGCTCCTGCTCGACGTGACGCTGCTGCGCGCGCGCCAGGGCATCTTCAAGTACGCGGCGCAGGCGCGCGTCGGCGACGAGGTGGCCGTCGAGGCCGAGCTGATGTGCACGGTGCGCCGCTCGGAGTGAGTGCGGCGTGGCGCGCATCCACCCCACCGCGATCGTCGATCCGCACGCCGAGCTCGACGCGTCGGTCGAGGTCGGTGCCTACACGCTGATCGGCCCGCACGTGCGCATCGGTGCCGACACCACCGTCGGGCCGCATTGCGTGATCGAGGGCCGCACGACGATCGGCCGCGGCAACCGCATCTTCCAGTTCTGCTCGCTCGGCGCGGCACCGCAGGACAAGAAGTACGCCGGCGAGCCGACCGAACTCGTGATCGGCGACGGCAACACGATCCGCGAGTTCTGCACCTTCAACGTCGGCACCGCGCAGGACGCGGGCGTCACGCGGCTGGGCGACGACAACTGGGTCATGGCCTACGTGCACCTGGCGCACGACTGCCAGGTCGGCAGCCACACGATCCTGGCCAACAATGCGACGCTCGCGGGCCACGTGCACGTCGGCGACTGGGCCATCGTCGGCGGCCTGACCGGCGTGCACCAGTTCTGCAAGATCGGCGCGCACGTGATGGTCGGCTTCGGCAGCGCGGTGTCGCAGGACGTGCCGCCGTTCATGCTCGTCGACGGCAACCCGCTCGCGGTGCGTGGCTTCAACGCCGAGGGCCTGCGCCGGCGCGGCTTCGGCCCCGAGCGCATCGGCGTCGTCAAGCAGATGCACCGGCTGCTGTACCGGCAGGCGCTGACGCTCGAACAGGCGCGCGAGCGCATCGCCGCGCTCGCCACCGAGGTGCCCGCGGCGGCCGACGACGTCGCACTGATGCTGGACTTCCTCGCGCGCGCGACGCGCGGCATCGCGCGCTGAGCGTCCTGTGACGGCGACCGCGTCGCCCCGGCTCGGCATGGTCGCCGGCGAGGCCTCGGGCGACCTGCTCGCGTCGCATCTGCTGGCGGCGCTGAGGGCCCGCTGGCCGAACCTGCGCGCCGCCGGCATCGGCGGGCCGCAAATGGCCGCACAGGGCTTCGACGCCTGGTGGCCGAGCGAGCGGCTCGCGGTGCACGGCTATGTGGAGGCGCTGCGCCACTACCGCGCGCTGTCGGCGATCCGGCGTGCGCTCGGCGACCGGCTGCTCGCCGAGCGGCCCGACCTGTTCGTCGGCGTCGACGCGCCCGACTTCAACCTCGGCCTCGAGGCGCGCCTGAAGGCGGGCGGCATCCGCACCGTGCACTTCGTCTGCCCGTCGATCTGGGCCTGGCGCGGCGGCCGCGCCGCGAAGATCGCCGCCAGCGCCGACCACGTGCTGTGCCTGTTCCCGTTCGAGCCGGCGCTGCTTGCGCGCCACGGCGTCGCGGCGACCTACGTCGGCCACCCGCTGGCCGACGTGATCCCGCTCGAGCCGCCGCGCGCCGCGGCGCGCGCGGCGCTCGGGCTCGCCGAGACCGACACCGTCGTCGCACTGCTGCCCGGCAGCCGCACCGGCGAGGTCACGCACCTGGGCCCGCGCTTCCTCGCCGCGGCGGCGCGGCTGCACCGGCAGCGCCCGCACCTGCGCTTCGTGCTGCCGGCCGCGCCCGGGCAGCGCGAGCGACTGCAGGCGATGGTGGCCCGCCACGACGTGCCGGTGATGCTGCTCGACGGCCGCTCGCACGAGGCGCTGGCCGCCTGTGACGTCACGCTGATCGCCAGCGGCACCGCGACGCTCGAGGCGGCGCTGTTCAAGCGGCCGATGGTCGTCGCCTACCACATGAACGAGCTGAGCTGGCAGATCATGAGTCGCATGCGCTACCAGCCCTGGGTCGCGCTGCCGAACATCCTCAGCCAGGACTTCGTCGTGCCCGAACTGCTGCAGCGCGCAGCCGCACCCGCCGCGCTCGCGCACGAAGTCGGCCGCTGGCTCGACGACGCGGCGCGCGTGCAGGCGCTGCACGCGCGCTTCACCGACTTGCACCTGCAACTGCGGCGCGACACCGCGCGCGCGGCCACCGATGCCATCGCGACGCTCCTCGGCTGCTGAACGGCGCGCGGCGACGCTGCCGCGCCGCTGGCGCGCGCTGCTCGCGCGGCAGGACTGCCTCGACCTGGTGGCCGGCGTCGACGAGGCGGGGCGCGGGCCGCTTGCCGGCCCCGTCGTCGCCGCCGCCGTGATCCTCGACGAACTGCAGCCGATCGCCGGGCTGGCCGACTCCAAGCGCCTCGGGCCGGTGACGCGCGAGCGCCTGTTCGACGAAATCCGCGCGAAGGCGCTGGCGTGCTGCATCGCCGAGGCCAGCGTTGACGAGATCGACCGGCTGAATATCCTCAACGCGACGCTGCTCGCGATGCAGCGCGCCGTGCAGGGGCTGCGGCTGCTGCCACGGCGCGTGCTTGTCGACGGCAACCGCACGCCGGCGCTGGCGATGCCGGCGCAGGCGGTGGTCAAGGGCGACGCGACGGTGGCCGCGATCTCGGCGGCGTCAATCCTCGCCAAGGTGCACCGCGACCGGCTGTGCCTGGCCCTCGACGCGGCGCACCCGCAGTACGGCTTTGCGGTGCACAAGGGCTACCCGACGCCCGAGCATCTGGCGGCACTGCGTGCGCACGGTGCGTCGCCGGTGCACCGGCGCAGTTTCGCGCCGGTGCGCGCCGTGTGCGGCGGCCCGCTGCTCGCGCTCGCGGGCGGCGACGGCGCGACGACATGAGCGAACCCGTCGTCATCACGTCGCGCGACAACCCGCTGCTCGTCAAGCTGCGGCGGCTGGCGCGCGAGCCCGCCGCGACGCGCAAGCTCGGCGCGGTCTGGCTCGAGGGCGAGCACCTGTGCCGCGCGGCGCTGGCGCGCGGCGTGCGGCCGCGCGCCGCGGTGCTGAGCGCAAGCGCTGCGCGCGAGCCGGCCTGGGCCGCGCTCGCGCGTGCGGCCGCGCGCGTGCACGTCGTCGACGACGCCCTGTGGAAGGGTCTGAGCACGCTCGAATCGCCGGCGCCGCTGGGCTTCGTACTCGACCTGCCGGTTCCCCCAGCGCTGCAACCCGACGCGCCCACCGTCGTGCTCGACCGCGTGCAGGATGCGGGCAACGTCGGCTCGATCCTGCGCAGCGCGGCAGCGCTGGGTTTCGTGCAGATCGTCGCGCTCGCCGGCACCGCCGGCCTGTGGACGCCGAAGGTGCTGCGCGCCGCGATGGGCGCGCACTTCGCGCTGCGTCTGCTCGACGCACAGCCGCCGCACACGCTGGAGGCGTTGCGCGTGCCGCTGCTGGCGACGAGTTCGCACGACGGCGTCGCGCTGCCGGGAGCGGCGCTGCCGTGGCCGTGCGCGTGGGTGTTCGGCCACGAAGGGCAGGGCGTGCAGCCGGCGCTGCTGGCGCGCGCAGCCATGGCGCTGCGCATCCCGCAGCCCGGCGGCGAGGAGTCGCTCAACGTCGCGGCGGCCGCGGCGATCTGCCTGTACGAGTCGCTGCGCGCGCGCGCGCTCGGCTGAGCCGCGGCGGCCGGCGTCGGCCGCAGCGCACGCACACGTCTGTCACGCGTCGGTTACGCATCGGCGGCACCGCGTTAAGGATTCCCTCATCCGGCAGCGCGATGCTGCGAAGGCGCGAGAGTCGCGCCAACGAAGACCAGGAGGATCCATGCCCAACACCCTTGACCGATACCGTCGCCGCGCCTGGCTTGCCAGCGCCACCGCCCTCGTGCTCGTCGCCTGCGGCGGCGGAGGTGGTGGCGAGGCCGCGGTGGCCGTCGACGCCGACAGCGCACAGGCCGCTCCCGCGGCATCGAGGACCGCCACGGCGATGACGCAACCCGCCTCGACCGAGGGACGCCTGCTGGCGTCGAATTGTTTCCAGTGTCACGGCACGCTGGGCCTGGGGGGCTTCGACAAGATCCGCGGCAGCGAAGCCAAGGAGGTGCTCGAGTTCGCGGGCAAACCCGCCGGCTCGAACATCATGGCCGCGCACGCGCAGGGGTACACGCCCGAGCAGCTGCGCCAGATCATCACGTACCTGCAACAGTGACGCCGCGGAGGACCCGATGGACAACAAGCAACCCGTCGCGGCGGCCCTGAGCCGCCGCCAGATCGTGGCGCTCGGCGCGGCGACGCTCGCGGCCAGCGCCTGGCCGCTCGCCGGTCGCGCCGACGACAAGAAGAGCAGCAGCAGTGGCAGCACGACGATCGCGCTCGCCAACACCGGCATCACCGGCAAGCGGGTCGTCGTCGTCGGTGGCGGCATGGCCGGCATGACGGCGGCGAAGTACCTGCGGCTGTGGGGCGGCCCCGGCGTGCAGGTCACGCTCGTCGACCCCGATGCCGTCTACACGTCGAACATCATGAGCAACCTCGTGCTCAACGGCAGCCGCACGGTCGCGTCGCTGCAGTTCAAGCGCGACGCGCTGACGAGCCGCTACGGCGTGCTGCGCAAGGCCGCCAGCCTCGTCGCGATCGACGCCGCGGCGCACGAGGTGACGCTGTCGGACGGCAGCCGGCTCGGCTACGAGCGCCTCGTGCTCGCGCCGGGCGTGAGCTTCGACGACGCCTACGGCCTCACGCAGACCGACTACGACACCCGCACGCCGCACGCGTGGCGTGCCGGGCCGCAGACGACGCTGCTGCGCCAGCGCATCGCCGCGATGAGCAACGGCGACACGTTCGTGATGACGATCCCGAAGGCACCGTACCGCTGCCCGCCGGGGCCGTACGAGCGCGCGTGCCTCGTCGCCGACTACCTGAAGACGGCCAAGGGGCCAAACTGCCGCGTCGTCGTGCTCGACGAGAACCTCGCGATCCAGGCCGAGCGGCACACCTTCGAGACGGCGTTCAACCAGATCCACGCCGGCGTGATCGACTACGTGCCCGGCGCTTTCGGCATCGAGATCGACGCGGCCTCGGGTGTCGTGCGCTACGTCGATGCGCTCGGGTTGACGCGCACGATCGCCGCGCGCGTCGTCAACCCGATTCCGCCGCACCGCGCCGCCGGCAGCGCCGGCGACGGCTGGATGGCGCGCGCGGGGCTCAACAACGGTCCCGACGGCCGCTGGGCCGGCGTCGACGTGCTGAGCTACGAAACGACGGCGCTGCCGGGCAGCGGCATCCACGTGCTCGGCGACGCCGCCGTGACGGGCATGCCCAAGGCCGGCCACGTTGCGAACCAGGAAGCCAAGATCTGTGCCGACGCGATCGTGCGCGCCTTCCTCGGTCAGGGGCCGGACCCGGCCCCGGTGGCCAATTCGGCGTGCTATTCGCCGGTCACGGCGGGCACCGCGTCGTGGCTGACGGCGGTCTACCAGTACGACCCGCTCGACCGCCGCATGAAGATCGCTGCGGGCGGCGGGCGCACGACGATCAACGGCGCACCGGCGACCGCGACCGAGTCGGCCGTCATCAGCAGCGGCAACTTCCAGGACATGGGCGTCTGGTTCAAGACGCTGATGGCCGACACGGCCGGCTGACAGCGGCTCGCGGGCGCGCTGCCGCCGCGGTGCGCCCTCGGGGCGCCGCGGGCACGCGTGCGGCGGCTCAGGCGCGCGTGCGGCACTCGGTCGTCGAGCCGCTCCAGTCGGCGAGCGGCCCGTCGACGTTCGCGCCGCGCCGCCGCGCCGTCATCTCGGCGACGATCGCCAGCGCGATCTCGGGGGGCGTCAGCGCGCCCAGGTTCAGCCCCACTGGACCGCGCAGCCGCGCGAGTTCGTCGTCGGCCAGCCCGAAGTGCTCGCGCAGCCGCTGCCGGCGCGCGTCGTTGTTGCGCTTCGAGCCGAGCGCGCCGACGTAGAACGCCGGCGTGCGCAGCGCCTCCATCAGCGCCAGGTCGTCGAGCTTCGGGTCGTGCGTGACGGCCACCACCGCGCTGTTGGCGTCGAGGTTCATCGCGAGCACCAGGTCGTCGGGCATCTGCGTCGACAGCGTGACGCCGTCCAGCGCGGTCCACCCCTCGTGGTACTCCTCGCGCGGTTCGCACACCGTCACGCGGTAGTCGAGCATCACCGCCATGCCGGCCAGGTAGCGCGCGAGCTGCCCGCCGCCGACGATCAGCAGCCGCATCCGCGGGCCGTGCACCGTCACGAGCGTGCGGCCGTCGAAGCGCACCGTGTCGCCGGCCTGCGCGGGGCCGAGCGTCACGACGCCGGTGGCGAGGTCGAGCCGGCGCGCGACGAGCCGGTGCGATTCGATCGCCACCAGCAGTTCGCGCAGCTGCGACGCCACCGCGAGCGGCTCGAGCACGACCTGCACCGTGCCGCCGCACGGCAGCCCGAAGCGCTGCGCCTCCTCGGCGCTGGCGCCGTAGGTCGTGACCTGCGGCAGCCGGCTCGCGAGCTCGCCGCGCGCGACGCGGCCGATCAGGTCGTCCTCGATGCAGCCGCCCGACACCGAGCCGGCGACCTGGCCGTCGTCGCGGATGATCATCAGCGACCCGGGCGGGCGCGGCGCCGAGCCCCACGTGCGCACCACGGTGCCCAGCGTGACGCGGTGGCCGCGGTCGAGCCAGTCGAGCGCGGTGCGGATCACGTCGACGTCGATGCTGTTCATCCTCGCAACTCCTCGAAAACCGGTGGATGCCGCCGCAGCCACGCGGCGGCCACGCCGAGCGCCGCGATCGCACCGAGCGCGGCGTGAAGGGCACGCCACGCCGCCCACCCGCTGGCGGCGACGGCCACACCCAGCGCGAGCACGACGGCGGCGCTGGCCAGCGCCGAGGCGCACGCGCCACCGTGTGCCGCGGGCAGCCGTGTGCGGTCGGTCGCCGGCGCCATCGCCGCCGACCACGCAATGCCCCACGCGGCCGCGTGCAGCAGCATCGCGACCATCGTGCCGTCGCTGGCGGGCACGGTGAGCGCGGCGACGCCGCCGGCGATCAGCAGGCCGGCCACGAACGCGCGGGCGGACTGCACGAGTGCGCGCGCACGCAGCGCCGCGACGGCGGCGGGCGCCAGCATCGCCAGCAGGTGCAGCCCCGTCACGGCCTGCGGGCTCCAGCCGGCGCGCGCACAGCCCTCGGCCAGCAGCGGCAGCGACGCCATCATCGGCAGCATCGCGAGCGCAGCCGCGAGCCATGGCCAGTGCGCCGGCACGCGCCACTGCGCCAGCGTCGGCCACGCGAGCGCGCAGTCGAACAGGCCGCTGCGGCAGCCCGGCGCGCGGCCGCGCGGTTCACCGTGCGGCGAAGGCACCAGCACCGCCAGCGTGACGCCACTGACGGCCAGCGCGGCTGCCGCTGCGGCGGGGTGCGCCGCGACCGCCGCCGGGTCCCCAGCCAGGAGCCAGGCAACCAGCGCACCGAGCGCGGCCGGCACGACAGGCGGGGCCAGGCGCGGGCCGGGCTGGCGGCGCCAGCCGCGCACGACGCGCGACGCCGCGACGATCAACGACCCCCACGCGACGGCCGCCGGCCACAGCGCCTGCGGCGCGCCGTGCGCCAGTGCGGCCAAGCACGCCGCGGCCAGCGCCGCGCTGCCGACGAGCACGACGCGCAGCGCGCGCGGCGACGGTGACCACGCCGCACTCACGCGCACCGCGACACCGATCGCGAGCAGCCACAGCGCGACCGGCGCCAGCGCCCCGGTCGCCACCGGCGCGTGGCGCAACCCGAGCGCGCCGAGCGCGAGCCAGCCGCCGAACAGCAGCGTCCACGCCAGCGTGCGCGCGGCCAGCGCGCAGGCCGCGCGGTGCTCGAGGGCGGGCAGCGCGTTCATCGTCGGCTCAGGCACCGGCGTAGCCGTGCAGGCGGTCGCTGCCGCCCGCGGCGTGGACGCTGGCGTTGAACGAGACGATCACCCGGTCGAGCGTGCCCGCGTACGGCAGCGCCTGGTGCGCGAGCCACGCGGGGAACAGCACCAGTTGCCCCGGCACCGGCTCGACGTCGACGTGCGGCGGCTGCAGGTAGGCGTTGCCGAGGTCGACGTGCGCGCCGCCGAGGTGCGCGAACGGCGGGCCGTAGAAGCGCGTGACGCCATTGGCCACCCCGTACACCGGATGCGCGCGCCGCACGTCGGGCGCGTCGACCTGCACGCAGTAGACGCCCGACCACGACGCGTTGCCGTGCGTGTGCACGTCGTGGAACGCACCGCCGTTGGCGACCTGGAACCACATGCCTTCGACGCGCAGCTGCAGATCGACACCGCGTTCGGCCCACGACGGCGGCCACGCCGCGGCGTTGGCGCGCGTGACGGTGTCGCGCAGGCTCTCGACGACGAAGCGCACGAAGCGCTGCCACTCGGGCAGCTGCACGCGCCGGAGCAGGTCGTCGTCGCTGGCGAAGAAGGCGCCGGGCGTCTCGCCGCGCGCGTGAGACTGCGTCGCGCGCAGCGCGCCGAACACGCGCACGAGCAGCGGGTTCAGCGCGTCGGCCTCGGCGTAGCGGTGCACGCCCAGCGGCGTGGGCCACAGCGCGTGGAAGCCGGGTCCGAGCGCCATCGCCGCTTCAGGCCGGCGCGACGAGTCCGGCGGGCCAGCGCAGCGCGTGGCCGGTCTCGCGCTCGAAGCGCTCGAGGTCCTCGGGCGTGTCGACGTCGACCTTGAAGCGGCGGTTGTCGGTGACGAACGGCGCGACGGCCTCGGGGTGCGCGCCGCGCCACTGCCGGCAGCCGACATGGGCGTCGCCGGCGAGGATCTGGTCGCGCACGTCGGCGCTGAAGATCACCGGATTGCCCGGCTCGCCGCCGACCTGCGGGAAGACGACCGAGGTGCCCGCCGGCCGCTTCTTGTACGCGCCGATCAGCGCCGTGATGTCCTGCGCGTTGAGCAGCGGCTGGTCGGCCAGCGCGACGAGCACCGCGTCGAGCTTGCCCGTGAGTGCCGCGAGCCCGACGCGCTGCGACGACACCTGCCCCGCGTCGGGGTCGGGGTTGCGCACGAGCGTGACCGGAAACGGCGCGACGACCGGTTCGACGACGTCGGCGTGGTGGCCGAGCACGACGACGACCTCGTCGACGCCGGCGCCCGACAGCGCGATCAGCGTGCGCCGGATCAGCGGCACGCCGCCGAGTTCGAGCAGGCACTTGGGCCGCCCGCCGAGCCGCGAGCCGGCGCCCGCCGCGAGCACGACGGCACCGACCACCAGCCGGCTGTACAGCCCGCCACCGCCCTTGAGGATGCAGCCCATCGCGTCAGCTCCCGCAGCACGACGACGGAGGCGTCGCCGACACCGGCGCGTCGCCGCCGCAGCACGACCCGCCGTCGCCCGCCGTGCCGTCCGCAGACGCTTCGGCGCGGGCGGCCAGGCGCGCGCGGGCGGCCGCGGCGGCCGCCGACACCTTGGCGCGGGGCGCGTCGCTCGCCGCCGGCGCGGTGACGGCCTCGCCGGCCGGGCGCGCGTCGACGCCGGCGCCGCGGCGCGCCGCGACGACGGCCGCGAGCACCGACAGCGCGATCTCCTCCGGCGTCTGCGCGCCGATCGGCTGGCCGGCCGGTGCGACGATCGCGGCCACCGCCTGCGGGTCGGCGCCGGACTCGATCAGCGATGTGCGCAGCACCTGCGCCTTCTTCGCGCTGGCGACGAACCACACGCCGCGCGCACCGAGCGCCAGCGCCGCACGCAGCCCGGGCACGTCGCGCCGGCCCTGCGTCGCGACGACGACGAACGCGCCGGGCGCGATGCGCGCGGCGAGCGCCTCGGCGCTGTCGTCGCCGATCACTTCGGCCGCGTCGGGGAAGCGCGCGGCGTCGGCGCCGTGCGCGACGACGCGCACGTCGAAGCCCACGCGAGGTGCCAGCGCGGCCAGCGCCGCGGCCACCGGCGAGTCGCCGACGACGACGAGCGTCGCGCGCGGCAGCACCGGGTCGACGAACAGCTCGATCGTGCCGCCCGAGTGGCACGCCATGCCGAACTCGAGCACGTCGCCGAGTTCGCGCGTCGCACTCTCGTCGGTCGGTGCAATACGGATCATCCGCGCGCGGCCGTCGGCCAGCGCCTGGCGCACCGTCTTCAGCACCGCCGGCTGCGCGCAGCCGCCGCCGATCCAGCCGCACGAGATGCCGTCGGCGGTGACGACGGCCTTGTCGCCGGGGCGCGCCGACGCCGGCGGCTGCACGCGCAGCACGCTGACCAGCGCGTACGGCTGGCCCTGCTGCTGCAGCCGCTGCGCGGCGGCGATCACGTCGTGGGCGAGGGCGCTCATCGCAATCTCCTTCACGTCAATGCAGCACGGCCGCGGCCTGTTCGAGGTCGCGCAGCGTGGCCAGGCGCACGAAGCGGCCGATCAGGTCCCGCGCGTGTTCGACCGCCTGCGACGCCGGCGGCCGCGCCGACGGGTGAAACCACGCGACGCTCGCGCCGCCGGCGCGCAGCCGCAGCAACTCGTCGCGCAGCCGCGGCGGGGGGTCGGCGTCGAAGCCGTCGGACAGGATCCACACCCGCGCGCGCCGGCCGAGCTGCGCGCGCGCGTGCACGCGCGCGAAGTCGTTCAGGCTCGTCGCGATGCGCGTGCCGCCGCCGAACCCCGCCGTCACGGCGTTGACCTTCTCCTGCACCGCGCCCGAGTCGCGCTGCAGCAGCGGCGTGACCTCGGCGAGCCGCGTGTGGAACACGAACACGCGCGCGTCGGCGGCGTGGACGAAGGCGCGTGCGATGCGCAGGAACAGCTGCGCGTGCGTCTCCATCGAGCGGCTGACGTCGACGAGCACGAACAGCCGCGGGCGCTCGCGCCGCGGCGTGCGCCACGCCGGGGCCAGCGGCACGCCACCGGTGGCCAGACTCGCGCGCAGCGTGCGCCGCACGTCGAGCCGGCGGCCGCGCGCGTCGTCGCGCCAGCGCCGGGTGACCTGCCGGCGCAGCCGCTGCGCGATGCGCTCGGCGAGCCGCTGCAGCGTCGCGAGGTCCTGCGGCAGCCACTGCGCGAAGCCGCGGTCGTGCAGCGCCTCGGTGCGGCTGGCACCGCCTTGCGCGCGCGACAGGCCCGGTGCGTCGTCGGCAAAGGCCACCACTGCGTCGAGCGCGGTGTCGGCCATCGCCGCGCCGTCGCCGCGCGGCGGCGCGCTCGCACCGAGTTCATCGTGCAGCGCCTGCACGACCTGGCGCAGGTCGCGCGACGGGCGCGTCTGACCGCTGACCTTGACGCTGCCCTTCAGCCGCTCGGGGTGCCAGTAGCGCTCGAACAGCTCGGGCCAGCGTCGCCAGTCGCGCGCGTCGTGGCACGCGATCGCGCGCCACGCGGCGTCCAGCCCGGCGCCGGGGCGCGCGGCGCGTTCGAGCGGCACCGCGAGCGCGGCGCGCACCATCGCCTGCTGCTCGGCGACGCCGACGTTCAGGCCGTGGTCGCGCAGCAGCGCCGCGAAGCCGGCGATCGAGGCGAGGGCGCCCGGGGCCATGTGCAGCGTCCGTGCGTCAGACCGACGCGTTCTCGGCGACGCCGCGCCGCCGGCCTTCGGCGATGCGGCGCACCTCGTCGGCACCGAGCTGGAAGCGGTCCTCGCGCGTCTTGAGCAGGCAGCCGAGCGTGCCGAGCCACTGCGCCGGGTCGTCGGGCAGCGCCTTGAACTCGAGCCGGTGCAGCGCGCGGATCCAGTCGAGCGTCTCGGCCACGCCGGGGGTCTTGCCGAGGTCTTCGCGGCGCAGCGTCTGTACGAAGGCCACGGCCTGCTCGACGAGCGCGGACTCGGCCTGCGGCAGCGTCGCGCGCACGATCGCGATCTCGCGCGCCAGCGTCGGATAGTCGAGCCAGTGGTACAGGCAGCGGCGGCGCAGCGCATCCGACAGCTCGCGCGTGCCGTTGCTGGTCAGGATCGCGAGCGGCACGTGCCGTGCGCGGATCGTGCCGAGCTCGGGCACCGTGATCTGCCAGTCGGCCAGCACCTCGAGCAGGAAGGCCTCGAAGGCCTCGTCGGCGCGGTCGACCTCGTCGATCAGCAGCACGCACGGCTGCTCGCTGGCGATCGCCTGCAGCAGCGGGCGCTCGAGCAGGTAGTCGCGGCCGAACAGGTCGGCCTCGCGCGGCTTCTCGGCGTCGGCTTCGTGCAGCCGGATCGCGAGCAGCTGCCGGCCGTAGTTCCACTCGTACGCGGCCTGCGCGAGGTCCAGCCCCTCGTGGCACTGCAGCCGCACGAGGCGCCGGTCGAGCGCGTGCGCGAGCGCCGAGGCCAGCGCCGTCTTGCCGACGCCGGCGTCGCCCTCGAGCAGCAGCGGGCGCTGCAGCTCGCCGGCGAGCCACAGTGTCGTGGCCAGCGCCTCGTCGGCGATGTAGCCGGCGCGGTGCAGGCGTTCGCGCAGCTCGGCGTCGGTCATGCGTCGGGCCGTCTCAGGTGGCGCGCTTGCCGAACAGGCCGGCGAACCAGTTCTTGACCAGCATCCACGCGATTGCGAAGGCGTTCAGGTCCTTGTTGAGCTTCGGCGGCGCGGCGGGTGCGGCGGCCTGCGCGGCGGCGGGTTCGGCCGCGGCGGCGGCCATCGGCGCGGCACCCTCGGCGGCCGTGGCCGGCGCGGTCGGTGCCGCCGCTGGCGCGGGCAGCGCCGCCGCCGTCGCGCGGAAGTTGTCGGCGAACTGCGCGAGGATCATGTCGGAGACCTGCACCATCATGCGGCCGCCGAACTGCGCGAACTTGCCGTTGACGATCACGTCGGCCTGGCCGACGAGTTCCGACCTCGACGCGTCGCCGGCCACCGGCTCGACGTGGGCGGTGAGCTCCATCGACGCCGACGAGCCGCCGCGGTCGGCACCCTTGCCGAACAGCACGACGCGCATCGCCTCGTCGGCCACCTCGCGCACCTCGATGTCGCCGGCGAACGCGGCCGTCGTCGGCCCGACCTTGACCTTGACCGTGCCCTTGTAGTGCGTCGCGTCGACCTGCTCGGTGATCGCGGCGCCGGGCATGCAGCCGGCCACCGCGTGCACGTCGCGCAGCACCTGCCACGCACGCGCGGCGTCGACGTCGAGCGGGTAGCGTTTGTCGAGCTTGACTTCCATTTACAGGGCGACTCCGCAGGCCTTGAGTTGCTTCCACACGCGGTACGCGTTGTGCGGCATGTCCATGTGCGTGACGCCCAGGTGCGCGAACGCGTCGACGACCGCCGCGGTGAAGGTCGGGATCGAGCCGACGTGCGGGCTCTCGGCCACGCCCTTGGCGCCGATCGGGTGGTGCGGGCTCGGCGTGACGGTGTGGTCGGTCTCCCACTTCGGCGTCTCGACGGCGGTGGGCAGGAAGTAGTCCATCAGCGTGTTGCCCAGCAGGTTGCCCTGCGCGTCGAACGGCATCTGCTGGCCCATCGCGACCGCGAAGCCCTCGGTCAGCCCGCCGTGGATCTGGCCTTCGATGATCATCGGGTTGATGCGCGTGCCGCAGTCGTCGAGCGCGTAGAAGCGCCGCACCTTGGTCTCACCGGTGGCGCGGTCGATGTCGACGACGCACAGGTAGATGCCGAACGGGTAGGTGAAGTTCGGCGGGTCGTAGTAGTGCACCGCCTCGAGCCCCATCTCCATGCCGGGCGGCACGTTGTTGTACGCTGCCCACGCGATGTCCTTCATCGTCTTGAAGCGGCTGTCGTCGCCCTTGACCTTGAAGCGGTCGATCTCCCAGTCGAGGTCGTTCTCGCCGACTTCGAGCAGGTGCGCGGCGATCTTGCGCGCCTTCGCGTGGATCTTGCGTGCCGCCATCGCGATCGCGGCGCCGGCCACCGGCGTGCTGCGGCTGCCGTAGGTGCCCAGGCCGTAGGGGGCGGTACTGGTGTCGCCTTCCTCGACCTGGATCACCTCGCTGGGGATGCCGAGTTCGGTGGCGATGATCTGCGCGTACGTGGTCTGGTGGCCCTGGCCCTGCGTGATCGTGCCCATGCGCGCGATCGCGCTGCCGGTGGGGTGGACGCGGATCTCGCAGCTGTCGAACATGCCCACGCCGAGGATGTCGCACATCTTGCTCGGCCCCGCGCCCACCACCTCGGTGAAGGTCACGAGGCCGATGCCCATCAGCGTCGGGCAGTTCGGGTCGGCGCGCTTGGCCGCCTGCTCGGCGCGCAAGGCCTTGTAGTCGACCGCGTCGAGCACCTTCTGCAGCGCCGTGTGGTAGTCGCCGCTGTCGTACTCGAAGCCGAACGCGCTCTTGTACGGGAACTGCTCCTTGCGGATGAAGTTCTTCGCGCGGATCTCGGCCTTGTCGATGCCGAGCTTCTGCGCGAGCACGTCGACCATGCGCTCGATCAGGTACACCGCCTCGGTGACGCGGAACGAGCAGCGGTACGCGACGCCGCCCGGCGCCTTGTTGGTGTAGACGCCCTTGACGCTGCAGTACGCGGCCGGGATGTCGTAGCTGCCGGTGCAGATGTGGAACAGCCCGGCGGGGAACTTGGTCGGGTCGGCGCAGGCGTCGAAGGCGCCGTGGTCGGCGACGACGTTGACGCGCAGCCCGAGGATCTTGCCGGAGGCGTCAGCGGCCAGTTCGCCGTCCATGTGGTAGTCGCGGGCGAACGCCGTCGTCGAGATGTTCTCGATGCGGTCCTCGACCCACTTGACCGGCTTGCCGAGCACGATCGATGCGACGATCGCGCAGACGTAGCCGGGGTAGACGCCGACCTTGTTGCCGAAGCCGCCGCCGATGTCGGGGCTGACGATGCGCACCTTGCTCTCGGGGATGCCCGACAGCAGGCTGACGACGGTGCGCACGACGTGCGGCGCCTGGCTCGTCATCCACGTCGTCAGCTCGCCCTTGACGGGGTCGAAGCTCGCGACGCAGCCGCAGGTCTCGAGCGGGCAGGGGTGCACGCGCGGGTAGTACATGTGCTGCGACACCGTCACCGGCGCGTTCGCGAACGCGGCGTCGGCGGCGTCCTTGTCGCCAGCGGTCCACGTGAAGATGTGGTTGTGGTGCTCGCGCGGGCCGTGTGCGCCGCTGGTCTTGCCGGCCAGGTCCTCGCGCAGCACGGGGGCGTCGGGCTTGAGCGCCTCGTACGGGTCGACGACGACGGGCAGTTCCTCGTACTCGACCTGCACCGCCTCGACGCCGTCGGCCGCCGCATAGCGGTCCTCGGCGATCACGACGGCGACTTCCTGCATCTGGAAGTGCACCTTGCCGTCGGCGAGCACGGCGGCGACGTCGCCGGCGAGCGTGGGCATCCAGTGCAGCTTCAGCGGCTTGAGGTCCTCGGCGGTCAGCACGGCGACGACACCGGGCACCTTCAGCGCCTCGGACTTGTCGATGCGCTTGATGCGCGCGTGCGCCAGCGGGCTGCGCACGATGTCCATGTGCAGCATCCCGGGCAGCTTGATGTCGTCGACGTAGTGGCCCTTGCCCTGGATGAAGCGGGCGTCTTCCTTGCGCAGGCGGGCCTCGCCCATGCCCTGCAGCGCGACGGTGCGCTCGGCGGCGGTCATCGGTGCGTTCATCGTGCGGTCTCCTCGGGCCTCAGGCGGTAGCGGCGGCTTGCTCGCGCAGCTTCTTCGCCGCGTACTGCACCGCCTTGACGATGTTCTGGTAGCCGGTGCAGCGGCACAGGTTGCCGCTCATGCCCATGCGGATCTCTTCTTCCGTCGGGTTCGGGTTCTCCTGCAGGAAGCGGTAGGCGCGCATCAGCATGCCGGGGGTGCAAAAGCCGCACTGCAGGCCGTGCTCCTTGTAGAAGCCCTCCTGCACCGCGTGCAGCACGCCGCCTTGCGCGAGGCCCTCGACGGTCAGCACCTCGGAGCCGTCGCACTGCACCGCCAGGTGCGTGCAGCCCTTGACGCTGCGCCCGTCGACGTCGACGGTGCACGCGCCGCAGTGGCTCGTCTCGCAGCCGATGTGCGCGCCGGTCAGGTTCAGCTCCTCGCGCAGGAAGTGCACGAGCAGCATGCGCGGCTCGACCGCCTTTTCGTGCTTGCGGCCGTTGACGGTGACGGTGATCAGTTTCTTGGCCATGCGGTGTCTCCGGTGTCGTTATTGGCAGCGCGCCGCGGCGGCGCGGATCGCGCGCTTGACCATCTCGCCGGCCATCGCGGTCTTGTACTCGCGGTCGCCGCGCAGGTCCTCGGCGGGGTCGCAGATCGCCATCGCCGCCTGCGCGGCCGCCGCGACGCTCGCGTCGGTCAGCGGCTGGCCCAGCAATGCACGCTCGGCGTCGGTGGCGCGCAGCGCCATCGGCGCGACGTTGGTCAGCGCGATGCGGCAGTGCGTCACGCGGCCGGCGTCGATGCGCATCACGACGGCGGCACCGGCGGTGGCCCAGTCGCCCGTCTTGCGCTTGAGCTTCTCGTAGGCCCAGCCGGTGCCGGTGGCGAACGCCGGCACGCGGATCGCGACCAGGATCTCGTCTTCGGCGAGGTCGGTCATGTAGGTGCCGTGGAAGAAGCCGTCGGCCTTGACGGTGCGCCGGCCGTTCGGGCCCTCGAGGACGAAGGTCGCGTCGACGGCGATCGCCAGCGCCGGATGGTCGTTGCCAGGATCGCCGTGCGCGATGTCGCCGCCGATCGTGCCGCGGTTGCGCACCTGCGGGTCGGCGATGAGCTTCGGCGCCTCGGCCAGCAGCGGCACCTTGGCGCGCAGGATCGGGCTCGCGATGAGGTCGTTCTCGACTGTCATCGCGCCGATCACGACGTCGGCGCCGTCTTCGCAGATGCCGCGCAGCTCGGCGATGCGGTTGATGTCGATCAGGTGTGCCGGCTGCGCGAAGCGCAGCTTCATCATCGGCAGCAGGCTGTGGCCGCCGGCGAGGATCTTGGCGTCGCTGCCGTACTGGCCGAGCAGGGCGATGGCTTCGCCGACGCTCTTCGGGGCGTGGTAGTCGAAGGCGGGAGGGATCATGCGTGTCTCCTGGTGGGCTCGCGGTCCGGGGCCGGCGGTGTGCGCTGACCGGGTCTGTCCTGGACGGCGAGGATTCTTCTGCGACGCCCCGAAACGCGCAGCGTGCGGGGACGAAGGGCGCTCGTGCACGAACGGCGGCTGCGCGTGCACCAAACGCGCGCGCCGCGCACGAAGTGCGGTGGCGGGGCACTGGCCGGTCCAGCGATGCGGGAAAGTCCCAGGTGAGGGAAAACCCGCGCTCAGACGGGGCGGCCGGCCGCGCCGACCGGCACGCCGAGTCGCTCGAGCAGCGCGCTCGCGCTGCTGCGCGACACCGGGATCGGCGGCATCTCGGGGTGCATCTCGATCAGCAGGCGGCCGTCCTCGCGGCGCAGCTGCCGCACGGCGCGCAGGTTCACGATGTGGCCGCGGTGCACGCGCATGAACTGCTCGGGGTCGAGGCGCGCCTCGAGGTCGCCGATGTTGAGGTTGCAGAAATGCCGCCCCTGCACCGTGCACACGTGCGTGTAGTGGCCGTCGGAGTGGATGCACAGCACGTCGTCGGCATCGACGAGCACGATGCGCTGCTGCACGACGGTGGGGATCTTCTGCAGCCGCCGGCGTGCCGTCGCCGCGCGCGCGCCGTCGTCGCTGCTGACGAGCTCGGTGATGTCGTAGAACACGAGCACGTAGCCGCTGGGCCGGCCGGCGCCGTCGGCGATGCGCGTGACCTTGATCAGCAGCACCCGCTCCGGGATGTTGATGATCATCGTCATCGGCGGCGGGTTCGCGACCGGGCACTGCGCGGCCTGGTCGAGCAGGAACTCGACCTTGGGCTGCGAGCGCTCGGGGTGGAACGACAGCACGAGGCGGTCGAAAGGCTGCTTCTCGTCGACCGGCAGCACCCGGCGCGCGAAGTCGTTCATGCCGAGCACGCGGCGCTCGGCATCGAGGTGCACGATGCCGACGTCGAAGCGCTCGAGCAGGTACAAGGGCGATACCGCGTGCCCCTTGAGGTCCATCGGTCGGTCTCCACGCCGAAGCGACCGCCCGGCGATCGGCCGGGCGCGACGCGTGCCGCGATTGAACCACGCAGCCGCACGGCGTGCGCGGGCGCTGACCCCGACAGCGCGGCTGAGACAATCGTCCGATGATCACGGTCGACGGATGGATGGGCTGGGCGCTGCTCGCGCTCGCGGCGGTCACGCTGGTCGTCGTCGCGTGGCTGGCGTGGCGCCGCGGCGACGACGCCGCGCTGCGGGCGTTGGGCGAAACGCTGCGGCGCGCCGCCGCCGACGACGCACAGCAGCTCGCGCGCGAACTGCGCGGCGAGGTGGCCGACAGCGCGCGCACGTCACGGCAGGAGCTGGCCGGCACGCTCGCGCTGTTCCAGCAGACGCTGCTCGCGCAGTCGGGCGACGTCGCGCGCACGCAAAACGAGCAGATCGACACGCTGCGCACGCAGCTGGCCGCGATGCAGCAGCAGGTGGCCGACGCGCTGCACGGCGCGACGCAGGCGCTCGCGCAGCAGAGCCAGGCCGCGCGCGACGCGCAGGACGCCGCGCTCGCGCGGCAGGCCGAGCAGCAGTCGCAAACGCTGCAGCGGGTGGCGGAACAGCAGGCGCAGGCGCTGCAGCGCATGTCCGAGCAGCAGGCGCAGGCGCTGCAGCGCCTGGGCGACACGCTGGCCGAGCAGCTGCGCGCGCTCGCCGAATCGAACGAACGGCGGCTGGCCGACATGCGGCAGACCGTCGAGGGCCGGCTGCAGGCGCTGCAGCAGGGCAACGAGGCCAAGCTCGAGCAGATGCGCGCCACCGTCGACGAGAAGCTGCACGCCACGCTCGAGCAGCGCCTGGGCGAGAGCTTCCGCCAGGTCGCCGAGCGGCTCGAGCTCGTCCACCAGGGGCTCGGCGAGATGCAGTCGCTGGCGCGCGACGTCGGATCGCTCAACCGCGTGCTGACCAACGTGAAGACGCGCGGCGTGTTCGGCGAGGTGCAGCTCGGCGCGCTGCTCGAGCAGGTGATGGCGCCGGATCAGTACGCCGCCAACGTCGAGACCGTGCCCGGCAGCGGTGCGCGCGTCGAGTTCGCGATCAAGCTGCCGGGGCGGCGCGACGACGGCCGCCCGCTGTGGCTGCCGATCGACGCCAAGTTCCCGCGCGAGGACTACGAGCGCCTGCTCGACGCGCACGAGCGCGCCGATGCCGCCGGCGTCGACGCCGCGTCGAAGGCGATCGAGGCGCGGCTGCGGCTGGAGGCGAAGACGATCCGCGAGAAGTACGTCGCCGCGCCGCACACGACCGACTTCGCGATCCTGTTCGTGCCCACCGAGGGCCTGTACGCCGAGGCGCTGCGCCGCCCCGGGCTGGTCGAGTCGCTGCAGCGCGAGCAGCGCGTGACGCTGGCGGGCCCGACGACGCTGCTGGCGACGCTGTCGAGCCTGCAGATGGGGTTCCGCACGCTGGCGCTGGAAAAGCGCAGCGCCGAGGTCTGGCAGGTGCTCGGTGCCGTAAAGACCGAGTTCGCCAAGTTCGGCGACGTGCTCGCGAAGACGAAGAAGAAGCTCGACGAGGCGAGCGCGACGATCGACGCCGCCGAGGTGCGCACGCGCGTGATGGCGCGCCAGCTCAAGACCGTCGAGGCGCTGCCCGAGGCGCAGGCGCAGCAGCTGCTCGGCACCTCGGCCGGCGAGCGCGGCGCCGACGACGCCCCCCATGCCTGAGCCGCCGGCGGCCACGGCGCCGGGGCTGCCGCCGCGCGTGCTGCTGGCGCTGATCGGCGCGCAGATCGGCGTGCACGCGACGATGGCGGGCCTGCGCATGGCCGCACCGCTGCAGGCGCTGCGCGAGGGCTACAGCGCGGCGGCAGTCGGCGTGCTGCTGGCGCTGTTCGCGGCGGCGCCGGTCGCGATCGCGCTGGCGGCCGGACGGCTCGCCGACCGCCACGGCTACCACCGCCCGGCCCACCTGGCGGTGACGCTGACCGCGGCCGCCACGGTGCTCGCGGTGGCCTCGACGGGGCTCGTCGGCTGGCCGCACTTCGCGCTGCTGTGCGCCGCGGCGAGCTGCGCCGGCGCCGGCGCGAACATCGGCATGATCACGCTGCAGCGCCTCGTGGGCCAGCAGGCGCGCGACGGCGTCGAGCGCGTGCGGGTGTTCAGCTGGGTCGGCCTCGCGCCGTCGCTGGCCAACGTGGTCGGGCCGGTGCTGGCGGGCTTCGCGATCGACCTCGGCGGCTTCGGGGCGGCCTACGGACTGCTCGCGGCGCTGCCGCTGGTCAGCGGGTGGTGCACGCGGCATGTGCCGCGCGCGCCGCAGCCGGCGCGCGCGCCGCGGCCGCCGGGGCGCACGAGCTGGGACCTGCTGCGTGCACCGGGCATGCGGCGGCTGCTGCTCGTCAACTGGGTTCTGTCGAGCTGCTGGGACGTGCACGCCTTCGCGGTGCCGGTGCTGGGCCACCAGCTCGGCTTCAGCGCCTCGACGATCGGCCTGATCCTCGGCGGCTTCACGCTGTCGGTCAGCGGCGTGCGGCTGCTGCTACCGCTGCTCGCGCACCGGCTGCGCGAAGTCACCGTCGTGCGCGCGTCGATGCTGGGCACCGCGGCCGTGTTCGCGCTGTATCCGCTGGCGACGTCGCCGTGGGCCATGGGTGCGTGCGCGCTGCTGCTCGGCGTCACGCTGGGCATCGTGCAGCCGATGATCATGTCGCTGCTGCACCAGCTCACGCCCGAGGCGCGCCATGGCGAGGCGATCGCGCTGCGTTCGATGTCGATCAACGCCGCGAGCACGATGATGCCGCTGCTGTTCGGGTTTGTCGGCGCGGCGCTCGGCGCGGCGCTGCCGTTCTGGGTCATGGCCGCCGCGACGGCGGCCGGCAGCCGTGGGGCGCGCGATCTGCGCCGCGCCGCCGCGTCAGGCTGACACGCTGGCGAGAGCGTTCAGAAGCGGATGCCGCCGCCGCCCGGCAGCGGCACCGTCGGCTGCGGCGGCAGTTCGGCGGGCGCTTCGCCGGTGGGCACCGGCTCGGGCAGCGTGCGGCGGGCCACCAGCGGGACCACGGCCGGCGGCGGGTGGTTCGGCGGCAGCCGCGACGTGCGCGGGTAGCCGGCGAGGTCGAGCGTGGACTGCCATTCGTCGGCATTGAAGCCGCGCAGCAGCTGCGCGCCCACCGTCAGGCCGGGAGCTTCCATGCTGCCGACGGCGCGCAGCCAGGCCTCGCGATCGCTGTTGGGATCGGCCAGGCGCTCCTCGTAGGGGATGCCGCGCGCGCGCAGCAGTTCGCGGCCGCGCTCGCACGGGGCGCAGTTGGGCACCGTGTACAGCACGACGGGAAACCGCGCGACCGCTTCGCGCAGCCCGGCGGGCAGTGTCGCCACCCCGCTCGATGCGCTCGGCGCGCCGCTGCGGCCGAGCGCCTGGATGCGTGCACTGCCGGCCGGTGGCGGGCGATCGGTGTAGGTGACGGTGCCGTCGGGGGCGACGATCTTGTACAGCCCCTGTGCGGCGGCCGGCAGCGCGGCGAGGGCGAGCAGCAGCGCGACGGGTGCGGGCGACGGGCGACGGCGGGGCATGCGCATGGGCGCAATCTACCGCAGCGCGCGCAGCCGGCTCAAGCCATACCTTGGTGGCGCAGCAACGCGTCGATCGAGGGTTCGCGCCCGCGAAAGGCGCGGAAGCTGTCGATCGCCTTGCGGCTGCCGCCGACTTCGAGGATCTCGCGCCGGTAGCGCCGTCCGGTGTCGCGGTCGAAGATGCCGCGCTCCTCGAACGCACTCCAGGCATCGGCGCTGAGCACCTCGGCCCACTTGTAACTGTAGTAACCGGCGGCATAGCCGCCGGCGAAGATGTGCGAGAACGAGTGCGCGAAGCGGTTGTAGTCGGCGCGCGGCACGACCGAGACCTCGTCGCGCACCTCCTCGGCGATCGCGGCGATGCGACGGGCCGCGTCGGGCTCGAGGTGGATGCGCATGTCGAACAGCGCGAACTCGACCTGGCGCAGCATCTGCAGCCCGCTCTGGAAGTTCTTCGCCGCCAGCATCTTGTCGAACAGCGCGCGCGGCAGCGCCTCGCCGGTGTCGACGTGCGCGCTCAGGCGCTTGATCACGTCCCACTCCCAGCAGAAGTTCTCCATGAACTGGCTGGGCAGCTCGACCGCGTCCCACTCGACGCCGCTGATGCCGGCCACGCCGAGCTCGTCGACGCGCGTGAGCATGTGGTGCAGCCCGTGGCCGAACTCGTGGAACAGCGTCGTGACGTCGTCATGCGTCAGCAGCGCGGGCTTGTCGCCCACCGGCGGCGCGAAGTTGCACACCAGGTGCGCCACCGGCGTCTGCAGCCCCGTGTCGGGACGCTTCCAGCGCCCGCGTGCGTCGTCCATCCACGCGCCGGCACGCTTGCCCGGCCGGGCGTACGGGTCGAGGTAGAACTGCGCGAGCAGCTCGCCGCCGCGCTCGAGGCGGTAGAAGCGCACGCTCGGGTGCCACGCCGGCGGCGCGGTGTCGGGGCGGATCTCGACCTCGAACACGGTCTCGACGATGCGGAACAGCCCGTCGAGCACGCGCGGCTCGGTCAGGTACTGCCGCACCTCCTGGTCGCTGAACGCGTAGCGCGCCTGCTTGAGCCGCTCGCTGGCGTAGGCCAGGTCCCACGGCTGCAGCTCGGCGATGCCGAGCTCGCGCGCGGCGAACTCGCGCAGCTCGGCGAGGTCGCGCTCGGCGTACGGCCGCGCGCGCCGTGCGAGGTCGCGCAGGAAGCCGAGCACCTGCTCGGGGCTGTCGGCCATCTTCGGCACCAGCGACAGGTGCGCGTACGTCGGGTGGCCGAGCAGCTGCGCCTCCTCGCGCCGCAGCTCGAGCAGCTCGCGCATCACGGCGGTGTTGTCGAGCGCGGGGTCGCCGAGCTCGCTGGCGCGCGTCGCGTAGGCGCGGTGCAGCGTCTCGCGCAGCGCGCGGTCGGTGCCGTACTGCATCACCGGCCAGTAGCACGGCGCGCGCAGCGTGAGCTTGCACCCGTCGCGGCCCTCGGCCTGTGCGGCTTCGCGCGCGGCGTCGCGCACGTCGTCGGGCACGCCGTCGAGCCGCGACGCGGGCACGTACAGCGCGTAGCGGTCGGTCGCGTCGAGCACGTGTTCGGAGTAGGCCTGCGACAGCTCGGCCAGGCGCTCCTGGATCTGGCGGAAGCGCTCCTTGGCTGCGCCGCTGAGCTCGGCGCCCGAGAGCACGAAGTCGCGCAGCGCGTTGTCGAGGGCGCGCCGCCGCGCCGGGCTGAGCGTGGCCGCGGCCGGGCTCGCGGCGATCGCCTTGTACTTCGCATAGAGCCGCTCGTCGGCGCCGAGCGCGGTGTAGAACTCGGTGACGCGCGGCAGGTTCTCGTTGTAGGCGGCACGCAGCTCGGGCGTGTCGGCGACGTGGTTCAGGTGGTTGACGGCACCCCAGGCACGGCCGAGGCGCTCGGTGGCGACGTCGAGCACGGCCGACATCGCGTCGTAGTCGGCCGGCACCTCCGGGCCGACGGCGCGCTCGAGCGCGGCGCGCGCGTCGGCGAGCAGCACGTCGAGTGCCGGCGTGACGTGCTCGGGGCGGATGTCGGCGAAGCGGGGCAGCCCCGCGGTGTCGAGCAGCGGATTGGTCATGGCGTCGTGGCGGCCGCGCCGGCGGCGCGTTCGGCCGCGTCGAGGGTGTTGACCAGCAGCATTGTGATCGTCATCGGCCCGACCCCGCCGGGCACCGGGGTGATCGCGCCGGCGACCTGCGACACCGCGGCGAAGTCGACGTCGCCGCACAGCTTGCCGTGCTCGTCGCGGTTGATGCCGACGTCGATCACGACGGCACCGTGCTTGACCATGTCGCCGCGCAGCGTGTGGCGGCGCCCGACGGCGACGACGACGACGTCGGCCTGGCGCGTGAAGGCGCCGAGGTCGGGCGTCGCGCTGTGGCACACCGTCACGGTGGCGTTCGCCTGCAGCAGCAGCAGCGCCATCGGCTTGCCCACCGTGTTGCTGCGCCCGACGACGACGGCGTGCTTGCCGCGCAGGTCGATGCCGGTGCTCTCGATCAGCTTCATGCAGCCGGCCGGCGTCGCGGGGCGCAGGCCGGGCAGGCCGGTCATCAGCTCGCCGGCGCTGGCGGTCGAGAAGCCGTCGACGTCCTTCGCCGGGTCGATCGCCTCGATGACGGCCTGCGCGTCGAGGTGGCGCGGCAGCGGCATCTGCACGAGGATGCCGTGGATCGCCGGATCGGCGTTCAGCGCAGCGATGCGAGCGAGCAGCTCGGACTGCGTCAGGCTCGCCGGGTAGGTCTCCTGCACCGAGCGGATGCCGGTGTCGTGGCAGGCCTTGACCTTGTTGCGCACGTAAACGGCCGAGGCCGGGTCGTCGCCGACGAGGATCACGGCGAGCCCCGGCGTGACGCCGCGCGCCGTGAGCGCGGCGGCGCGGCGCGCGACCTCGGCGCGCAGGTGGCGGGACAGGGCGTTGCCGTCGATCAGGCGGGCGGTCATCGGTGGGGTCCTCGTCAGAAACGAACGAGGCCGCTGGGGGCAGCGGCCTCGGGGCAGCGGGTCGGCGACGCGTTCAGACCTTGCTGTGCGCGCCGAGGGCGATCTTGAGCAGGTCGGCGACGGTGTTGGCGTTGAGCTTTTCCATGATGTTGGCGCGGTGCGCCTCGACCGTCTTGATGCTGATGCCCAAGTCGTCGGCGATCTGCTTGTTCAGCCGGCCGGCGACGATGCGCTCGAGCACCTGCGACTCGCGCGTCGTCAGGCGCGACAGCAGCGCGTCGCGGCTGGCCTGCTCCTGGTGCTGGCTGAACGCGGTGCGCGCCTGCTCGAGCATGCGCTCGACGAGGGCGAGCAACTCGTCTTCCTTGAACGGCTTCTCGATGAAGTCCATCGCGCCCTTCTTCATCGTCGTCACCGCCATCGGCACGTCGCCGTGGCCGGTGATGAAGACGATCGGCAGCGGGCTCTTGCGCTCGATCAGGCGGTCCTGCAGCTCCAGCCCGCTCATGCCGTCCATGCGGATGTCGGCGATCAGGCACGCGACCTCGCGCGGGTCGAAGCGCGAGAGGAACGACTCGGCCGAGTCGAAGCACTTGACGCGGTAGTCCTTGCCTTCGAGCAGCCACTGCAGCGAATCGCGCACCGCCTCGTCGTCGTCGACGACGTAGACGGTGCCCTTCTTGGGAATCAGGCTCATGGGAGGGTGGCGGAGTCCGCGGTGCGTTGCATCTCGGGGGGCGCGGGCGGCGCCTCATCGGCGCGGGCCCCCAGGTCGACCGGCAGCGTGAACGAGAAGCGGCAGCCGACGACCGCCTCGCCATTGTAGAGGTTCTGCGCCCGCAGCCGGCCGCGGTGCGACTCGACGATCGAGCGGCACAGCCCGAGCCCGATGCCCAGCCCGTCGGCCTTCGTCGAGTAGAACGCCTCGTACATGCGCGCGAGCACCTCGGGCTTCATCCCTGGGCCGCTGTCGGTGACGCTGAACTCGACGCCGCCGCCGTCCTCGGGCGTGTGCCGCGGCACCACGCGCAGCTCGATGTGGCGGCGCGACGGCGGCAGCTGCGCGAGGTCGATCGCCTCGGCGGCGTTCTTCAGCAGGTTCAGCAGCACCTGTTCGATCAGGATCGGGTCGACCATCAGCGCCGGCAGGTGCTGCGCGACGTAGGTCTGCAGCTGCACACGCCGGCGGCGCAGTTCGATGCCCGCGAGCTCGACGACGTTGTCGACGATCGAGCGCGCCTGCGCGCTCTGGCGCTGCGGCTCGCTGCGCTTCACGAAGGCCCGGATGCGGTGGATGATCTGGCCCGCGCGGCGCGCCTGGTGCGCCGTCTTCTCGAGCGCGGCGATCAGGTCCTCGTTGCTGATCGTGCCCGCCTTCACGCGCGAGACCATGCCGTTGCAGTAGTTTGTGATCGCGGTCAGCGGCTGGTTCAGCTCGTGCGCGACCGACGAGGCCATCTCGCCCATCGTCACCAGCCGGCTCGTGACCTCGGCCTTCTGCGCCTGCTGCTGCGCGAGCTCCTCGGCGCGGCGGCGGGCCGTGATGTCGGTGGCGATCAGCATCTGCGCCAGACGGCCGTCGGTCCACTGCAGGTAGCGCGAGCGCACGTCGAACCACTTGCCCAGCGCCTCGACGAAGACCTCGCGCGGGTCGGAACCGCTGTCGGTGAATTCCTGCGTCGGGATCCCGGCGAAGCCGTCCTCGTCGTCGCCGTGCGGCTCCGGCAGGCGGAACTGCGTGCCGGCCAGCAGCGCGTGGCCGCGCGCGTCGGCGCCGAACCACATGCGATACGAGCGGTTGGCGAACAGCAGCTCGCTTTGCTGCACCGACAGCACCGACACCGCCGCGTCGAGCCCCTCGAGCACCGTCGTGAAGCGCTCGTGCGACGCCGAGAGCTGGTCGCGGATGCGCTTGGCCTCGGTGATGTTGGTGATCGAGGTCATCCAGCCGGTCTGTTCGCCGTGCGCGTCGACCAGCGGCGAGACGTACATGCGCGCGTCGAACACGGTGCCGTCCTTGCGCATCACCTTGACCTCGATGCCGCCGGCCGGGCTGCGGCCGGCCATCTCCTGGCGCAGCAGGCGCGTGTTCTCCTCGATGCGGTCGGGCGGCCAGTACGGGAACGGCGGCATGCGGCCGATCAGCTCGGTCTCGGAAAAGCCCGTCATCGCGCAGAACGCGGGGTTCACGTAGGTGATGCGGCCCTCGAGGTCCATCGCGCGCATGCCGGTGAGCATCGAGTTTTCCATCGCGCGACGGAAATTCGTCTCGGCGACGAGCGCGTCCTGGATCTGCGTGCGCCGGCGCATGTGGCGCCAGCTGCCGAACAGCATCCACACCGTCAGCGCCGACAGCAGCACGACCATCCAGAACAGCGTGTTGCTGACGAGCCCGGCCGAGGTGCGCGAGCCTTGGCCGCGCAGCCGCAGGTACTCGGACACCGGCGTCAGCGGCAGCTCGTAGACGATTTCGGCGCGCCGGGGGGGCTCGCCGGGCATGCCGGTGACGGTGCCCACCAGCTCGCGGCCGGTGGCCGCATCCAGCACCGACATCGCGTGGCGATGCACGATTTCGTGGGGCACCGCCAGCCGCAGCAGCACGTCGATCGTGTACTGCGCCACCAGCACCCCGACCACGCGGCCGCGCTGCATCAGCGGCACGTGGATCTGGAACACCGGTGCGCCGGTGATGTCGTTGAACGCCGTGGAATACACCGGCTGGCGCTGCGCGAGGGCAGCCGCGAAGGCGCGTGCCGGCGCCGAGTCGCCGCTCGTGCCGTCGACGTCGAGCCCGGGTGCCTCGCCTTGCGGGTTGGGCTCGTAGTGGAACGGCGTCGCCGCCCAGGCGGCAATGCGCTGACGGTCGGGCCCGAGCCACAGCAGGTACGCGATCTCCGGGCGTTCGCTGCCGATCGCGAGCGCCTGCGCGGCGAACTCCTCGCGTCCCGGCTCGCGCGCGACGAGGTCGCGCGCGAAGCGAACGAGCAGGTCCCGGTTCTCGACGAGCCGCAGGCGCAGCTGCTGCTGTGCGATCTCGGTGTCGCGCTTGACGGCTTGCGTCTCGCGCGCGAATTCCTCGTGGCGCAGGTACCAGAACGCGGAGATGATCGCGGCGAGGAACAGCAGGACCGACACCAGCGGGCCGAGCGTCGCGAAGCGGTCCTGGCGCACGGGCGACTGGCGCTTCCACCAGCGTCCGATCAGGCGTCGGGTTCGCGACAGTGGGCGTGTCGGATCGCGTGCGTCGGTCGACAGCATCCGGCGATTATGGGCGGCGCGGTCGCTCCCCCGCTCGGCCAGCCCGCCGCGAGGGCTTGGACCACGGCACAATTTCGTAATATGCAATAATCTCGCACAATTTGGAATATCGGCCACCTTGTGCCAGAATCCACCGCGCCGCGACCGGCCCCCACGGCCCCACGAAGGAGACACGCATGTCGGCCCAGCCCCAGAACATCCTCCCCCTTGCCGCCAACGACCCCGACGCGCAGGAGACGCGCGAATGGCTCGACGCGCTCGACGCGCTGATCGAAGCCGAGGGCCGCGACCGCGCGCACTTCCTGCTCGAGCAGCTGCTCGAGGAGGCACGGCAGCACGGCATCGACCGTCCGTTCTCGGCCACGACGGGTTACGTCAACACGATCGAGCCCGAGGACGAGGAGCGCAGCCCCGGCAACCTCGAGCTCGAAGGCCGGCTGCGCGCCTACATGCGCTGGAACGCGATGGCGATGGTCGTCAAGGCCAACCGCCTCGAGTCGCCTGACGGCAGCGAGCTCGGCGGCCACATCAGTTCGTTCCAGAGCCTGGCGCACATGTTCGCCGCCGGCTTCAACCACTTCTGGCACGCCGACGACACCGACGCCGGCGGCACGCACGGCGGCGACCTGATCTACATCCAGGGCCATTCGGCACCCGGCATCTACGCGCGCGCCTTCATGGAGGGGCGGCTCACCGAGGAGCAGCTGCTGCACTTCCGTCAGGAAGTCGGCGGCAAGGGGCTGTCGAGCTACCCGCACCCGAAGCTGATGCCCGAGTTCTGGCAGTTCCCGACCGTCTCGATGGGGCTCGGGCCGATCATGGCGATCTACCAGGCGCGCTTCCTGAAGTACCTGCACGCGCGCGGCATCGCCGACACGAGCCGGCGCAAGGTCTGGGTCTTCTGCGGCGACGGCGAGATGGACGAGCCCGAGAGCCTGGGCGCGATCGGTCTGGCCGCGCGCGAGAAGCTCGACAACCTGATCTTCGTCATCAACTGCAACCTGCAGCGCCTCGACGGCCCGGTGCGCGGCAACGGCAAGATCATCCAGGAGCTCGAGGGCGACTTCCGCGGCGCCGGCTGGAACGTCATCAAGCTGCTGTGGGGCAGCAACTGGGATCCGCTGCTCGCGCGCGACAAGACGGGCGCGCTGCGCCGCGTGATGATGGAGACGCTCGACGGCGACTACCAGGCGTTCAAGGCCAACGACGGCGCGTTCGTGCGCAAGCACTTCTTCGGCCGCGACCCGCGCCTGCTCGAGCTCGTCGCGAAGATGAGCGACGAAGACATCTGGAACCTGCGCCGCGGCGGCCACGACGCGAACAAGGTCTACGCCGCGTTCCACAAGGCGAACAGCCACGTCGGCCAGCCGACCGTGATCCTCGTCAAGACGGTCAAGGGCTACGGCATGGGCAAGGCCGGGGAGGGCAAGAACACCGCGCACCAGACGAAGAAGCTGTCGGACGACGACATCCGCTACATGCGCGACCGCTTCAACATCCCGATCCCCGACAGCGAGCTGCGGAAGATCCCGTTCTACAAGCCGGCCGACGACACGCCGGAGATGAAGTACCTGCACGAGCGGCGCAAGGCGCTCGGCGGCTACCTGCCCAAGCGCCGCACGAGGAGCGACGAGCAGTTCACGGTGCCTTCGCTCGAGACGTTCAAGGCCGTGCTCGAGCCCACCGCCGAGGGCCGCGAGATCTCGACGACGCAGGCCTACGTGCGCTTCCTGACGCAGCTGCTGCGCGACCAGGCGCTGGGCCCGCGCGTCGTGCCGATCCTCGTCGACGAGGCGCGCACGTTCGGCATGGAGGGGCTGTTCCGCCAGGTCGGCATCTACAACCCGGAAGGACAGAAGTACACGCCGGTCGACAAGGACCAGGTCATGTACTACCGCGAGGACAAGGCCGGGCAGATCC
Organism: Calidifontimicrobium sp. SYSU G02091; assembly: GCF_022631395.1. Lineage (NCBI taxonomy): Bacteria > Pseudomonadati > Pseudomonadota > Betaproteobacteria > Burkholderiales > Sphaerotilaceae > Azohydromonas > Calidifontimicrobium sp. SYSU G02091. The sequence continues at coordinate 37,078 of NZ_JALBGB010000011.1, read as the reverse complement.
TGCAGGAGGGCATCAACGAGGCGGGCGGCATGTCGAGCTGGATCGCCGCGGCGACGTCGTACTCGACGAACAACCGCATCATGGTGCCCTTCTACATCTTCTACTCGATGTTCGGGCTGCAGCGCGTCGGCGACCTCGCGTGGGCCGCGGGCGACATGCAGGCGCGCGGCTTCCTGCTCGGCGGCACCTCCGGGCGCACGACGCTCAACGGCGAGGGCCTGCAGCACGAGGACGGCCACAGCCACATCCTCGCCAGCACGATCCCGAACTGCGTCAGCTACGACCCGACCTTCGCGCACGAGGTCGGCGTGATCCTGCACCACGGCCTCAAGCGCATGGTCGAGAAGCAGGACAACGTGTTCTTCTACGTCACGCTGCTCAACGAGAACTACGCGATGCCGGGTCTGAAGCCGGGCACCGAGGCGCAGATCATCAAGGGCATGTACCTGTTCGCCGAAGGGCAGGCCAAAGGCAAGGATGCACCGCGCGTGAACCTGCTGGGCAGCGGCGCGATCCTGCGCGAGTCGATCTTCGCGAAGGAACTGCTCGAGCGCGACTGGGGCGTGGCGGCCAACGTCTGGAGCTGCCCGAGCTTCAACGAACTGACGCGCGACGGCCAGGACTGCGAGCGCTGGAACCTGCTGCATCCGACCGAGACGCCGCGCGTGCCGTTCGTGACGCAGCAGCTCGAGCCGCACGCCGGGCCGGTCGTCGCGTCGACCGACTACATGAAGAACTACGCCGAGCAGATCCGCGCCTTCATCCCGAAGGGCCGCAGCTACCGCGTGCTCGGCACCGACGGCTTCGGGCGCAGCGACTTCCGCCACCGCCTGCGCGCGCACTTCGAGGTCGATCGTCACTACATCGTCGTCGCGGCACTGAAGGCACTCGCCGACGACGGCGTGCTGCCGGCGGCCAAGGTCGCCGAAGCGATCCGCACCTACGGCATCGACGCCGACAAGATCAACCCCCTGTACGCGTAAGCGCGTCGCACGGCGCGCCCGGCAGCCCGGTCCGCGTCGCGACGGCGATGCGGCCGGCGACCGCCGGCGCGCCCCAAGCCCGGAGACAAGCCCATGGCATTGGTCGAAGTGAAAGTACCCGACATCGGCGACTTCAAGGACGTCGCGGTGATCGAGGTGCTCGTCAAGCCCGGCGACACGGTCAAGGCCGAGCAGAGCCTGATCACGGTGGAAAGCGACAAGGCGTCGATGGAGATCCCGTCGTCGGCGGCCGGCGTCGTCAAGGAGATGAAGGTCGCGCTCGGCGACAAGGTCAGCGAAGGCTCGGTGATCCTGCTGCTCGACGCGGCGGGGGCCGAGGCGGGGGTGGCGGCACCGGCACCCGCGCCTGCGGCGGCAGCCGCGGCCGCACCAGCGCCGGCCCCTGCGCCCGTGCCCGCGGCTACGGCGGCCGCGGCGCCCGTCCCCGCACCCGCCGTGGCGGCCGCACCGGCCACCGTGCCGCCGCCGGCACCCGAGCCGGCCGCGCCGGCGGGCAGGCTGCCGCACGCGTCGCCGTCGGTGCGCAAGCTCGCGCGCGAGCTCGGTGTGCCGCTCGACGAGGTGCCGGCCACCGGGCCGAAGGGCCGCATCACGCACGACGACGTGCACGCGTTCGTCAAGCGCGTGATGGCGGGCGACGTGCAGACCGCGGCAGCCGCGAAGAAGGCGCAGGCCGCGACGCCGGCGGCCGCCGCGGGTGCGCTGCCCGGGCTGCTGCCGTGGCCGCAGGTCGACTTCGCGAAGTTCGGCGAGGTCGAGCGCAAGGACCTGTCGCGCATCAAGAAGATCAGCGGCGCGAACCTGCACCGCAACTGGGTGCTGATCCCGCACGTCACGAACCACGACGACGCCGACATCACCGACCTCGAGGCGTTCCGCGTCCAGCTCAACAAGGAGCACGAGAAGGACGGCATCAAGGTCACGATGCTCGCGTTCATGATCAAGGCGGCGGTCGCGGCACTGAAGAAGTTCCCCGAGTTCAACGCCAGCCTGGACGGTGACCAGCTGGTGCTGAAGAAGTACTACCACATCGGTTTTGCCGCCGACACGCCGAACGGTCTCGTCGTGCCGGTGATCAAGGACGCCGACAAGAAGGGCATCCTGCAGATCAGCCTGGAGATGAGCGAGCTGGCGAAGAAGGCGCGCGACGGCAAGCTCTCGCCGGCCGAGATGAGCGGCGGCTGCTTCAGCATCAGCTCGCTCGGCGGCATCGGCGGGCGCTACTTCACGCCGATCATCAACGCGCCCGAGGTCGCGATCATGGGCGTGTGCCGCAGCAGCTGGGAGCCGAAGTGGGACGGCAAGCAGTTCGTGCCGCGCCTGATGCTGCCGCTGTCGCTGAGCTGGGACCACCGCGTGATCGACGGCGCCGCCGCCGCACGCTTCAACGTGTACTTCGCGTCGCTGCTGGCGGACTTCCGCCGCATCGCGCTGTGAGCGGGAGCGCACGATGGCCACGATTGAAGTGAAAGTGCCCGACATCGGCGACTTCAAGGACGTCGCGGTGATCGAGGTGCTCGTCAAGCCCGGCGACACGGTCAAGGCCGAGCAGAGCCTGATCACGGTGGAAAGCGACAAGGCGTCGATGGAGATCCCGTCGTCGGCAGCCGGCGTCGTCAAGGAGATGAAGGTCGCGCTCGGCGACAAGGTCAGCGAAGGCTCGGTGATCCTGCTGCTGGACGCGGCCGGCGCCGCGGCCGAAGCGCCGTTACCGGCGGCCGCAGCGCCCGCGCCCGCACCGGCGCCCGCTGCGGCGCCTACCCCGGCGCCGGTGGCCGCCAGCTACGGCGGCGGCGCTGATCTGGAGTGCGATCTGCTCGTGCTCGGCGCCGGGCCCGGCGGCTATTCGGCGGCGTTCCGCGCCGCCGACCTCGGCCTGAAGGTCGTGCTCGTCGAGCGCTACCCGACGCTCGGCGGCGTGTGCCTGAACGTCGGCTGCATCCCGAGCAAGGCGCTGCTGCACGTCGCCGCGGTGATGGACGAGGTCGCGCACTTCGCCGACCTCGGCATCTCGTACGGTGCGCCGACCATCGATGCGGCCAGGCTGCTCGCGCACAAGAACAAGGTCGTCTCCAAGCTCACCGGCGGGCTCGCGGCGATGGCCAAGATGCGCAAGGTGACGATCGTGCGCGGCTACGGCGCCTTCGTCGACCCGCACCACGTGCGCGTCGAGGAAACGACCGGCGACGGGCAGGACAAGACCGGCAAGACGATCACCGTCAAGTTCCGGCAGTGCATCGTCGCCGCCGGCTCGCAGGCGGTGCGGCTGCCGTTCCTGCCCGACGACCCCCGCATCGTCGACTCCACCGGCGCGCTGCAGCTGCGCCAGATCCCGAAGCGCATGCTGATCGTCGGCGGCGGCATCATCGGCCTCGAGATGGGCACGGTGTACTCGACGCTCGGCGCGCGGCTCGACGTCGTCGAGATGCTCGACGGCCTGATGCAGGGCGCCGACCGCGACCTCGTCAAGGTCTGGCAGAAGATGAACGCGCGCCGCTTCGACCACGTGATGCTGAAGACGAAGACGGTCGGCGCCGAGGCAACGGCCGACGGCATCCGCGTGACGTTCGAGGGCGAGGGTGCACCGAAGGAGCCGCAGCTGTACGACCTCGTGCTGCAGGCGGTCGGCCGCAGCCCGAACGGCAGGAAGATCGGCGCCGACAAGGCCGGCATCGCGGTCAGCGAGCGCGGCTTCATCCCGGTGGACGCGCAGATGCGCACCAACGTTGCGCACATCTTCGCGATCGGCGACATCGTCGGCCAGCCGATGCTCGCGCACAAGGCGGTGCACGAGGGGCACGTCGCGGCGGAGGTGGCCGCCGGCGTCCAGCTCGGCGACGACAGGCTCGCGAAGGCACGCTTCGACGCGCGCGTGATCCCGAGCGTGGCCTACACGGACCCCGAGGTCGCGTGGGTGGGTCTCACCGAGGACGAGGCCAAGGCCAAGGGCATCGCGGTCCAGAAGGGCCTGTTCCCGTGGACCGCGTCGGGCCGCGCGATCGCCAACGGCCGCGACGAGGGCTTCACGAAGCTGCTGTTCGACGCGCAGACGCACCGCATCGTCGGCGGCGGCATCGTCGGCACGCATGCGGGCGACATGATCGGCGAGGTGGCGCTCGCGATCGAGATGGGCGCCGACGAAATCGACATCGGCAAGACGATCCACCCGCACCCGACGCTCGGCGAGTCGATCGGCATGGCCGCCGAGGCGGCGCACGGCTCGTGCACCGACTTGCCGCCGCCGCGGCGCTGAGCGGCGGGCGTCTACGCTCACGGCATGGGTCGTTCCGTGACGCCGCCGGTGCCGCGCCGCCGCCGGTGGCTGGCGATGCGGTGCGCCGTGCTGGCGCTGGCCGTCGTCACCGCGTCGGCCCGCGCCGACGCCGACTTCGCACGCTGCCTGGCCGCACTGCAGTCCGACGCGCAGGCCGCCGGCGTCGAGCGCGAGACGTGGCAGCGGCACACCGCCGGCCTGCAGCCCGACCGCAGCGTGCTCGCGCGACTGGATTTCCAGCCGGAGTTCCGCCTGCCGATCTGGGACTACCTCGCCGCGCTCGTCGACGACGAGCGCATCGCCGACGGGCGGCTTGCACTCACCGCGCACGCCGAAACGCTCGCCGCAGTCGAGCGCCGCTTCGGCGTCGACGCGCAGACCGTCGTCGCGGTGTGGGGCGTCGAGAGCGATTACGGACGCAGCTTCGGCAGCTTCCCGCTGGTGCAGTCGCTGGCGACGCTGAGCTGCGAGGGGCGACGGCAGCGCTACTTCCGCGGCGAGCTGTTCGCGACGCTGCGCATCGTGCAGGCCGGCGACTTGCGGCCCGAGCAGCTCGTCGGTTCGTGGGCCGGCGCGTTCGGCCACACGCAGTTCATGCCCAGTACCTACGAGCGGCTGGCGGTCGACTTCGACGGCGACGGCCGGCGCGACCTCGTCGCGAGCATCCCCGACGCGCTCGCGTCGACGGCGCAGTTCCTGCAGCGCGCCGGCTGGCGCCGCGGCGAGCCGTGGGGCTTCGAGGTGCGACTGCCGCCGGGCTTGGACCTGCGCGGCGAGGGGCGCCGCGTCAAGCGGCCGCTCGCGCATTGGGCCGCGCAGGGGCTGCGCCGCGCCGACGGCACGGCGCTCGACGCGGGCGGGCTGCCGGCATCGACGCCGGCCGGGTTGCTGACGCCGGCCGGCGCCGACGGCCCGGCGTTCCTCGTGCTGCGCAACTTCGACGCGCTGTTCGGCTACAACGCGGCCGAGAGCTACGCGCTCGCGATCGCGCACCTGGCGGACCGGCTGCGCGGTGGCGGCCCCATCGTGCGGCCGTGGCCGACCGACGACCCCGGTCTGTCGCGCGCCGAACGGCGCGAACTGCAGGCGCTGCTCGCGGCGCGGGGTCACGACATCGGCCCGATCGACGGCATGCTCGGCGACAAGAGCCGCGCCGCGATCCGCGCCGAGCAGCAGCGCCTCGGCCACGAGGTCAGCGGTCGCGCAGGGCAGCGGCTGCTCGAGGCGCTGCGCCGGCCCTGAACTTGCCGGCGGGCGCCTCAAGTCGGCGCGTCCGCGGCCGATGACCGTGGCGACGGCGCCGCGTCCGGCGTGCGTCTTCCGCGCACCGTGGCCACCTCCTGCCTCCATCGCCCGTTCGCCAGCGCCTGCGCCCGCCTGCGCTCGCGCGGCGCCCGCGCACGCGGGGCGTCGACACCATGGCCGCCTCGCTGACGCGGCGCGTTGCCTTCGTCTGTGCCGCCAGCGTCGCGCTCGCGGTCGCAGCCGCCTGGATGCTCCACGTGGCGGCCGTGCGCGACCGCATCGAGTCCGACCGGCAGGCAACCCACCAGGCCGCCGCCGAGGTGCTGGCCGCTGCCCTGTCGGCGGTCGGCGGCGACACGCGCCGGCTCGACGCTGCGCTCGCGGCCGCCGCGCCCGCCGATGGCACGCTGCGGGTGCGACTGACGCGCGGGGACACCGCACCGGCGGCCGAGCGCAACACGCCGGCCCGGCCAGCGTCGGCGCCCGCCTGGTGGGTGCGCATCTGGGACATCGAGCCGGCGGCCGGCGTCGCCGCGGTGCGGCACGACGGCGTGACGGTGGCCACGCTGGAAGTCGCCGCGACGGCAGCGGCGCACGACGCGCTGTGGCACACGGCGCGCGCGATGCTGGCGGCCTCGGTCGCGGTCGCGCTGGCGGCGCTGGCTTTGGCCGGCGTCGTCGTGTGGCGGCTCGGCCGACCCTGGCGGCAGCTGCACGAGCAGGCCACACAGCTCGCGCTCGGACAGCGCGTGCAGGTCGACGTGCCGGCGCATCCCGAGCTGCGAGCGGTCGCCGAGTCGCTCAACGCGGCCGCGCAGCGCACGCGCGCGCTGTTCGAGGCGCAGGCGGCGCAGATCGACGCGCTGCGGCGTCAGGCCACCTGCGATGCCGACACCGGGCTGCTGCACCGTGCGGCCTTCGTCGAGCAGGTCCACGCGCTGCTCGGGCGCGAAGACGGCCCCGCGAGCGGCAGCCTCGTGATCGTGCGGCTCGCCGACCTGGCCGGCCTGAACCGCACGCTCGGCCGCGAGAGCGCCGACCGCGCGGTGCGCGTCGTCGCCGAACTGGTGCAGGCCTATCCGGCGCGCGTCGGCGACTGCCTCGCGGCGCGGCTCAACGGCGCCGACTTCGCGCTGCTGCTGCCGGCGCCGGGGATGGCCGCCGAGACCGCCGAGTCGATCGCCGGCGCGCTCGCGTCGGCGCTGGCTGGCATCGGCCGGCACGTGCACGTGCACGTCGGCGCGGTCGAGTTCGCGCACACGCGGGCGCTGGGCGAGCTGCTCGCCGCCGCCGACCTGGCGCTGGCACGCGCCGAGGCCGACGGCCCGTTCGGCATCCACGTCGTCGCCGCCGACTCCGCGCGGCATGGCGGCGAACACCACTGGTTCGAGGCGATCTCCGAGGCGCTCGCGCAGCGCCGTGTGCAGCTGGGCGCGCAGCCGGTGCTCGACGCGCAGCGCCGCGTCGTCCACGTCGAGTGCCCGCTGCGGCTGCAGTTGCGCGCTGGCGGACCCTTCGAGCCGGCATCCCACTGGCTGCCGCTGGCGCAGCGCAGCGAGCGCGTGCCCGAGGCCGACCTGTGTGCGATCACGCTCGCGCTCGAGGCCATCGCCGGCGACGCGCGGCCGCGCGCGGTGCACGTCGGCGCCGCGTCGCTCGCCGACGGCGGGTTCGCGATGCGCGTGCAGCACCGCCTGCGCGAGCGGCCGCCCCCGGCGGGCCGTCTGTGGCTCGACGTGCCCGAGCGCATGGCGGTCGAGCAGTTCGAGCTGCTCCAGCGATTCGCACAGCTGGTGCGGCCGCTGGGCGTTCGCGTCGGCCTCGCGCACGCGGGCCTGCGGCTCACGCGCATCGAGCGGCTGTACGAGCTGGGCGTCGACCACGTGAAGCTCGACGCGTCGCTGTGCGCGGGCGTGGCGTCGAGCGAGGTCGCGCGCCACGTCGTGCGGGCGACGGTGGCGCTGCTGCGTCCGCTGTCGCTGCGCGTCTTCGCCGAGGGCGTGGCCGACGCACGCGACGCCGCCGTGCTGTTCGACCTCGGGCTCGACGGTGTCGGCGGGGCTTGGGCGCACGCACCCGCCGCACCGGCGGCGGCTGCCGTCGCGGCGCCTTCGGCCGGCTAAGCGATATCCTCGCAGTGCACGCCGTGCTCGCCGAAGCGCCCGCGGCGGCGGTCGGCGAAGAAGCGCTGCAGCGTCGCGCGCACGGTGCGGAAGGCGATCTCGTCCCACGGCACCTCGTGCTCGCGGAACAGCTGCGCCTCGATCGTCTCGGGGCCGGGCGCGAAGCGCGTGTGGCGCAGCGTCGCCAGGTAGAAGAAGTGCACCTGCCCCGCGCGGGTCACGTTGAGCACCGTGAACAGCGGACCGAGGTCGATCTCGGCACCGGCTTCCTCGACCGTCTCGCGCAGCGCGCCTTCGGCCGTCGTCTCGCCGAGCTCGAGGAAGCCGGCCGGCAGCGTCCACAGCCCCTTGCGCGGCTCGATGTTGCGCCGGCACAGCAGCACCTGGTCGCCGCCCCACACCGGCACCGTGCCGACGACGTTCAGCGGGTTCTCGTAGTGGACCGTGCCGCACGCCGGGCACACCGCGCGCGGTCGGTTGTCGTCGGCCGGCACGACGTGCTCGACCGCGGTGCCGCAGGCGCGACAGTGCTTGATCTGGCTGCGGTGCAGCATCGCACCAGTGTAGCGTGCACCCACGCGCCCAGCGGCCCTCAGGGACGGCGGACGCGCCGCTGCATGGCATCATCCGGCGCCTGTTCCAGGAGCCCGCGATGTCCGCCACCGCCCCTCTCGTCGTACCCGCCGTGCCATCCGTGCTCGTGCCGGTGGCCGGCGGCGGCGCGTTTCCCGTGCACCGCATCTACTGCGCCGGCCGCAACTACGCCGAGCACGCGAAGGAGATGGGGCACAGCGGGCGCGAGCCGCCGTTCTTCTTCATGAAGCCGGCCGATGCGATCGTCGTCGTGCCCGCCGGCGAGACCGGCGCGATCGACTACCCCGGGCTGACGGCGGACCTGCACCACGAGGTCGAGCTCGTCGTCGCGATCGGCCGCGGCGGCCGTGACATCGCGCCCGAGCAGGCCGGCGAGCACGTCTACGGCTACGCGATCGGCCTGGACATGACGCGGCGCGACCTGCAGGCCGAGATGAAGAAGCAGGGCCGGCCGTGGGAAATCGGCAAGGCGTTCGAGCAGTCGGCGCCGATCGGGCCGATCCACCCGAAGGCGGTCACCGGCACGCTGACGCACGGTGCGATCACGCTGTCGGTCAATGGCCAGCCGCGCCAGCGCGGCGACCTCGGCGACCTGATCTGGAACGTCGACGAGACGATCGCCGCGATCAGCCGCGCTTGGGCGCTGGCACCCGGCGACCTGATCTACACCGGCACGCCGGCGGGCGTCGGCGCCGTCGTGCGCGGCGACGTGATGGAAGCGGCGATCGAGGGCCTCGGCACGCTGCGCGTGGCGGTGCGCTGAGGCGGGGAGGGCGGGTATGCCGATGCAGCTGTACAACTACTTCCGTTCGTCGGCGTCGTACCGCGTGCGCATCGCGCTCGCGCTCAAGGGCCTCGAGTACGACTACGTCGCCGTCAACCTGCCGGCCAACGAGCAGATGGCCGAGTCGTACGCCGCGGTCTCGGCGTCGCGGCTGGTGCCGTTGCTCAAGGACGGCGACCGGCTGCTGACGCAGTCGCTGGCGATCATCGAATACCTCGACGAGACGCACCCCGAGCCGCCGCTCCTGCCCCAGGACCCGCTGGGTCGCGCGCGCGTGCGCGCGCTCGCGCTCGACGTCGCGTGCGAGATCCACCCGCTGAACAACCTGCGCGTGCTGCGCTACCTCGTCCACGACCTGAAGGTCAGCGAGGACGACAAGAACCGCTGGTACCGCCACTGGGTCGAGACCGGGCTGGCCGCGATCGAGCGGCAACTGGCCGACCGTCCGGCCACCGGGCGCTTCTGCCACGGCGACACGCCGACGCTGGCCGACATCACGCTGGTGCCGCAGATCCACAACGCGCTGCGCTTCGAGTGCCGGCTCGACCACGTGCCGACCGTGATGCGCATCTTCGAGCACTGCATGACGCTCGACGCGTTCGCGAAGACGCAGCCGTCGGCGTGCCCGGATGCGCGCTGACGCGCCCGAGCACGGCAGCGCCCGCGGCGCGCCGTCGCGAGGGCACGGCGTCCGCGCAGCGGGGCAACCCCATCCGCGGCCGCCGCTGGCGGCGTCGTGCAGCACCGGCCGTCGGGGCCGCCCTGGCGGTGCGCACGCCTGAGGTGGCGACCTTTCACATCGACCCTGTGCTGGGTGACGTGCTCGTGCCCGCCTGGGACGTCGACGGCGTCGGCGCGCTGATGACGACGCGCGCCGGCGGCGTCAGCCGCGCGCCGTGGGACACGCTGAACCTCGGCACCGCGGTCGGCGACGATCCGGCCGCCGTCGCCGAGAACCGGCGGCGCTTCGAACGCGCGCTCGGCGTGCGGCCCGTCTACCTGCGTCAGGTCCACGGGGCCGGCGTGGTCACCGTGACCGCCGACGACGCCGTCGGCGACCCGCCCGAGGCCGACGGCGCCGTGACCGACCGCTTCGGCGTCGCCTGCGCCGTGCAGGTGGCCGACTGTCTGCCGGTGCTGTTCGCGGCGCCGCACGGCCGCGCGGTCGGCGCGGCGCACGCCGGCTGGCGCGGGCTCGCCGCCGGTGTCGTCGAGCGCACGCTCGAGCGCGTCTGCGCGCTGGCCGGCTGCGCGCCGCGCGACGTGTGCGCGTGGCTCGGACCGTGCATCGGCCCGCGGCAGTTCGAGGTCGGCGCCGACGTGCTGCAGGCGTTCGGCGCCGACCCGCTGGCGCCGCAGGCGCATCCGCGCTTCGTGCCGCGGCCCGGCGTCCGCCCCGCGGACGGCCGCCCGCGCTGGCTGGCCGACCTCGCCGCACTGGCGCGCGACCGGCTCACCGCCGCCGGCGTCACGTCGATCGACGGCGCCGGCGCGTGCACCGTCGAGGAGCCTTCAAGGTTCTTTTCGTTCCGCCGCGACGGCGTCACCGGCCGCCATGCCGCCGCCGTCTGGCGACGCGGCGGCTGACGGCGAGGCAGCCGCCTCCCGCCGAGCACGGCGCCGCGCCGGGGTGCCGAGCACGTACATCACGACGGCCAGCGGCAGCAGGCCCCAGAACACGAGCGTGAACAGCGCGCCGAGCACGGTGCCGTTGACCGAGAGGGCTTCGGCCAGCACCACCATCCCCACCACGTACATCCAGGCGATCGGCACCAGGTACATCACGGTCCTTCACGCGTCGTGCGCCAGGCGGCGCGCGTGTCCCTTCGGGATTTCCCGGGTCATGCTTCGGTAAGCATCTGCGGGTACAAAGTGACGACAGAGCGAGTGCGCCGCGCCATCCGACGGTGGCCAGGCGCCGACGAACGAGGAGACCCCGTGCCGACCCGCCCCCCTTCGACCCCGACGCCGCAAGGCGACGCCGCGCAGGCCTTCGGCTCCGCCGTGGCCGAGACCTGGAAGTCGTTCTCGGGCCTGAGCCTGCCGCCCAAGGCCCTGGCGCAGCTGCAGGGCGACTACCTGAAAGAGGCTACCACCCTTTGGAACTCGGCGCTCGAGCGGCTGCAGGCCGCACCGGGCGACAAGAGCCAGCCCCTGCCCGACCGCCGCTTCGCCGGCGAGGACTGGGCCGCCAACCCGGCGGCGGCTTACCTCGCGCAGCTGTACCTGCTCAACGCGCGCACGATGATGCAGCTGGCCGAGTCGCTCGAGGGCGACGAGAAGACGCGCCAGCGCGTGCGCTTCGCGGTGCAGCAGTGGATCGACGCCGCGAGCCCGAGCAACTTCCTCGCGCTCAACCCCGAGGCGCTGCGCAAGGCGCTCGAGACGCAGGGCCAGAGCATCGCGCAGGGCATGCAGATGCTGCTGAAGGACCTGCAGCAGGGTCATGTGTCGCAGACCGACACCAGCGTGTTCGAGGTCGGGCGCAATGTGGCCACGACCGAGGGCGCGGTCGTGTTCGAGAACGACCTGATCCAGCTCATCGAGTACAAGCCGCTGACGGCCAAGGTGCACGAGAAGCCGTTCCTGTTCGTGCCGCCTTGCATCAACAAGTACTACATCCTCGACCTGCAGCCGGACAACTCGTTCATCCGCTACACCGTCGAGCAGGGCCACCGCACCTTCGTGATCAGCTGGCGCAATCCCGACGAATCGCTCGCGCACAAGACGTGGGACGACTACATCGACGAGGGCCCGATCGCGGCGATCCGTGCGGTGCAGGCGATCACCGGGCAGCAGGCCTTCGACATGCTGGGCTTCTGCGTCGGCGGCACGATCCTCGCGACGGCTCTGGCGGTGCTCGCCGCGCGCGGCGAGCAGCCGGCGTCGAGCCTGACGCTGCTGACGACGCTGCTCGACTTCAGCCACACCGGCATCCTCGACGTGTTCGTCGACGAGGCGTCGGTGCAGTTGCGCGAGATGACGATCGGCCCCGACGCACCGGGCGGCCCGAAGCTGCTCAAGGGGCGCGAGCTGGCCACGACGTTCAGCTTCCTGCGTCCGAACGACCTGGTGTGGAACTATGTCGTGGGCAACTACCTCAAGGGGGAGTCACCGCCGCCGTTCGACCTGCTGTACTGGAACGGCGACAGCACCAACCTGCCCGGCCCGATGTACTGCTGGTACCTGCGTCACACTTACCTGCAAGACGAGCTGAAGATCCCCGGCCGGTTGACCACCTGCGGCGAGAAGGTCGACCTCGGCAAGATCAAGGCGCCGGTGTTCATCTACGCGTCGCGCGAGGACCACATCGTGCCTTGGGAGTCGGCCTACAAGAGCACCGCGCTGCTCAAGGGCAAGAAGCGCTTCGTGCTCGGCGCCAGCGGCCACATCGCCGGCGTCATCAACCCGCCGGCCAAGGGCAAGCGCAGCCACTGGGTCAACGATGCGCTGCCGGCGTCGGCGCACGAGTGGCTCGCCGGCGCGAAGGAGGTGCCCGGCAGCTGGTGGCCCGACTGGGCCGCGTGGGTCAGGCCGCACGCCGGCAAGCTGGTGCCGGCGCCGAAGACCTACGGCGGACACGGCTACAAGGCCATCGAGCCCGCCCCCGGCCGCTACGTGAAGCAGAAGGCCTGAATCACCGTTCCCACCATCACCGGAGACCCACCATGACCGACATCGTCATCGTTTCGGCCGCGCGCACCGCGGTCGGCAAGTTCGGCGGCACGCTCGCCAAGATCCCGGCCACCGAACTCGGCGCGGTCGTCGTGCGCGAGGCGATCGCGCGCGCGAAGCTGGACCCCGCGCAGGTCGGCGAAGTGATCATGGGCCAGGTGCTCGCCGCCGGCGCCGGCCAGAACCCGGCGCGCCAGGCGATGATGAAGGCCGGCGTGCCGAAGGAAACGCCGGCGCTGACGATCAACGCCGTCTGCGGCTCGGGGCTGAAGGCCGTGATGCTCGCCGCGCAGTCGGTGGCCACTGGCGACAGCGAGATCGTCGTCGCCGGCGGCCAGGAGAACATGTCCGCGAGCCCGCACGTGCTGCTCGGCAGCCGCGACGGCCAGCGCATGGGCGACTGGAAGATGATCGACTCGATGATCGTCGACGGCCTGTGGGACGTCTACAACCAGGTCCACATGGGCATCACGGCCGAGAACGTCGCGAAGGCGCACGGCATCACGCGCGAGATGCAGGACGCGCTCGCACTGGCCAGCCAGCAGAAGGCAGCCGCCGCGCAGGCAGCGGGCAAGTTCCGCGACGAGATCGTCGGCGTCACGATCCCGCAGAAGAAGGGCGAGCCGATCGTCTTCGCCAGCGACGAGTACATCAACACGAAGACCAGCGCCGAGGCGCTCGCCGGGCTGCGTCCGGCCTTCGACAAGGCCGGCAGCGTGACGGCGGGCAACGCGTCGGGGATCAACGACGGGGCTGCGGCGGTCGTCGTGATGAGCGCGGCCAAGGCCGCCACACTCGGCCTGAAGCCGCTGGCGCGCATCGCCAGCTACGCCACCAGCGGGCTGGACCCGGCCACGATGGGCATGGGCCCGGTGCCGGCGTCGAAGAAGGCGCTCGCGCGCGCGGGCTGGAGCGTCGGCGACGTCGACTTGTTCGAACTCAACGAGGCGTTCGCCGCGCAGGCCTGTGCGGTCAACAAGGTGCTCGAGGTCGATCCGGCCAAGGTCAACGTCAACGGCGGCGCGATCGCGATCGGCCACCCGATCGGCGCGAGCGGCTGCCGCATCCTCGTGACGCTGCTGCACGAGATGCAGCGCCGCGACGCGAAGCGGGGGCTGGCCGCGCTGTGCATCGGCGGCGGCATGGGCGTGGCGCTGACCGTCGAGCGCTGACGGGCAGCCGCCACACTGCGGGGCAACCCGCTTGACCGCGCTCGCGGCCAGCGGGACCCTCGAGGCATCGGTTCGAACGACGACGAAGGAGCGAGCAATGACACAGAAAGTGGCTTACGTGACCGGCGGCATGGGCGGCATCGGCACGGCGATCTGCCAGCGGCTGGCCCGCGACGGCTTCAAGGTGATCGCCGGCTGCGGGCCGAGCCGCGACTACCAGAAGTGGCTCGACGAGCAGAAGGCGCTGGGCTACACGTTCTACGCGTCGGTCGGCAACGTCGCCGACTGGGACTCGACGGTGGCGGCGTTCGCGAAGGCCAAGGCCGAGCACGGCCCGATCGACGTGCTGGTCAACAACGCCGGCATCACGCGCGACCGCATGTTCCTGAAGATGACGCCCGAGGACTGGAGGGCCGTCATCGACACCAACCTGAACAGCATGTTCAACGTGACCAAGCAGGTGCTGCCCGACATGATCGAGAAGGGCTGGGGCCGGATCATCCAGATCAGCTCGGTCAACGGCGAGAAGGGCCAGGCCGGCCAGACCAACTATTCGGCCGCCAAGGCCGGGATGCACGGCTTCACGATGGCGCTGGCGCAGGAGGTGGCGGCCAAGGGCGTGACGGTCAACACCGTGAGCCCCGGCTACATCGGCACCGACATGGTCCGCGCGATCAAGCCGGAGATCCTCGAGAAGATCATCGCGCAGATCCCGGTCAAGCGGCTGGGCACGCCCGAGGAGATCGGCTCGATCGTCGCCTGGCTCGCCGGCCCCGACTCGGGCTTCACGACGGGCGCCGACTTCAGCTGCAACGGCGGCCTGCACATGGGATGACCGCAGGCGCAGCCTGCGCGTGTCCCGACGGCTCCCCTGCCCGCTACGGGAGGGGGCGCTGGCCCAAAAACGAGAACGCCGGCATCCGCCGGCGTTCTGCTTCTGGGGCGCCGTTCACTCGCCGATGCCGGCGAGGAAGTACTTGATCAGACCCTTCGCAGCGAAGCCGAGCAGGCCGAAGCCGAGGACGAGCAGCAGCACGAAGGTGCCGAACTTGCCGGCTTTCGACTCCCGCGCGAGCTGCAGCACGATGAAGATCATGTACAGCATGAAGGCCGTGACGCCGAACGTCAGGCCGAACCAGGCGATCTGCTCCTCGTCGAATCCGAACATGGCGCCTCAGGCCGACTCGGGCAGCGACGTCGTGTCGACGAGGTCGCGGTAGGCGTGCCAGCTCGCGTGCGCGAGCCACGGCACCGCCACCAGCAGGCCGACCATCCCGGCGGCGATCGCCACCGCCGTCATCGTCATCAGGATCGCCGCCCACAGCGCCAGCGGCAGCGGGTGCTCGACGACGGCGCGCCAGCTCGTCAGCACCGCGCGCCAGATGCCCACCGGCCGGTCGAGCAGCAGCGGAATGGCGACGACGCTCGATGCGAACACCGGCGCCGCGAGCGCGCCACCGAGTACGAGCCAGGCCTCGAACAGCAGCGACTTCGGCGCCAGCACGACGACGTGCAGGAAGTCGCGCGGGTTGCGCACCGGCGCGTCGGCGAAGACGGTGATCAGCGCCGCCGACGTCAGCACCCAGCCGGTGCCGGCCGCCGCCAGCAGCACGCCGAAAACGACGAGGCGCCGGTCGCGCGGCCGCCACGTGCGCAGCGCGGTGCGCATGTCGACACGCTCGCCGCGCTCGAGGCCGCGGCTGATCGCGTACAGGCCCGTCGCGAGCACCGGTGCCAGCAGCAGGAACCCGCTGAAGGCACCGGCGAGCAGCCAGAAGCGGTCGTACGCGAGCACGAACAGCGCGGCACCGAACATCGCTATCGCCGCGCCGTGGATCAGGCCGGGGCCGGGACAGCGTGCGAAATCGTCCCACCCGCGCGACAGCCAGCGCCACGGCGACGACAGCGTGATCGGGCGGATCGGCAGCGGCTGCGTGGAGGGGGCGGCGTCACGCGTCATCGTGGCCGCGATCCTGCCACGACGTCGCGTCGCGGCGATTGAGCGATGTCAAGCGCCACGGCGTGCTCAGCGGCCTCGGTCGCCGCGCGCCACGAGGTCGAGCACGTCGCGCGCCGCCGCGGCGAGCGCCGGCGCGTCGTGTCCGCGCAGCGTGAGCCGCGGCGCGGCCGCACGGCCTGCGAAGTGGCGGGCCATCGAGCGCTCGTACAGCGGGTCGTAGTGGTGCTCCATCAGGTCGGCGAAGGTCTCGGCCCAGCGCCCCGCGCGTGCCAGCGCCTGCCAGCGGTGCACCTTCGCGTGGCCCGCAAGCGGCACCAGCGCCGCCAGGCGCCGGCAGAACTGCTCGGGGTCGCGCGTGAAGAAGGCGTACTCCTCGAGCAGCAGCGCGATGCGGCCATCGAGCGCCAGCTCGACCTCGATGCAGCGGCCGTGCTCGCGCATGCGCGCGATCAGCGCGTCGGGCAGGTGCAGCGCACCGATCTTGCGGCTCTCGCTCTCGACGAACACCGGCCGCGCCGGGTCGAGGCTGCGCAGCGCCTGCCACAGTCGCGTCTCGAAGCGCTTCTGGCTCGGCTGCGGCGCGCCGGGCACGGCGCCGAGCACCGAACCGCGGTGGCACGCCAGCGCCTCGAGGTCGAGCACCTGCGCGCCGGCCGCACGCAGCGCGTGCAGCAGCCGTGTCTTGCCGCTGCCGGTGCGCCCCGTCAGCACGTGCAGCGAGAGCGCCACGGGCAGCCGGTCGAGGTCGGCGCGCACGACGCTGCGGAACGCCTTGTAGCCGCCCCTGAGCTGCTGCGTGCGAAAGCCGATCTGGTCGAGGAACCAGGCCAGCGAGCCCGAGCGCTGCCCGCCGCGCCAGCAGTACACGAGCGGTCGCCAGTCGCGCGGCCAATCGGCGACCCAGCGCTCGAGGTGGTCGGCGATGCGGCGCGCGACCATCGCCGCGCCGACCTTGCGAGCCTCGTGCGGCGAGACCTGCTTGTACAGCGTGCCGACGACGCGCCGCTCGCGGTCGTCGAGCACCGGCCAGTTGACCGCGCCCGGCAGGTGGTCCTCGGCGAACTCGGCCGGCGAGCGCACGTCGATCACGGCATCGACGCCAGCCGCACCGTCGGCGACGGCGCGCGCTTCGACGAGTGCGATCGCCATGCGTCGATCAGCCCGCGGGCTGCGGCGCGACGGCGTCGAGCAGCTCGCTCTCGATCTGCAGCTGCGCCTTGGCCTGCTGCAGCTCGGGGCCGTCGACGAGGAAGGTGTCCTCGACGCGCTCACCCAGCGTCGTGACCTTGGCCAGCTGCAGGTTCACGCGGTGGCGCGCGAGCACGCGCGCGATGCTGTACAGCAGCCCCGAGCGGTCGCTCGTGCTGATCGACAGCAGCCAGCGCTGCGCGCGCTCGTCGGGGCGCAGCGACACGCGCGGCGTCACCGGGAACGAACGCACGCGACGTGACAGGCGTCCGCGGCTCGGCTCGGGCAACGGCGCGTCGCTGAGCAGCGCGCGTTTGAGGTCGGTCTCGACGAGCGCGGTCAGGTCGCGGTAGTTCGGCGTGTTCGGCGGCTCCATCTGCGGATGGATCACCTGGAACGTGTCGAGCGCGTAGCCGGCGCGCGTCGTGTGGATCTTGGCGTCCTGGATGTTGAAGCCGGCGCCGTCGAAGTAGCCGCAGATGCGCGCGAACAGGTCGGGCCGGTCGGGCGCGTAGACCAGCACCTGCAGCCCCTCGCCGAGCGCCCACGGCCGTGCGCGCACGACCGGCTCGGCCGTGTTGACGTGGCGCCACAGCACGCGGGCGTGCCACGCGATGTCGCTCGCGTCGTGGCGCGCGAAGTAGCTGACCTCGAGCGTGCGCCACAGCGGCTGCTCGGTGTCGGGCAGCATCGACGCGAGCGCGAGCATCGAGCGCGCCTCGGCCTTGCGTGCTTCGATCTCGGCGTCCATGTTGGGCTTCGCGCCGCCGAGCGCACGCAGCGTCTGGCGGTACAGATCCTCGAGCAGCTTGCCCTTCCAGGCGTTCCACACCTTCGGGCTCGTGCCGCGGATGTCGGCCACCGTCAGCAGGTACAGCGCATTGAGCCGCCGCGGGTCGCCGACGAGCCTTGCGAACGCGGCGATGACCTCGGGGTCCGACAGGTCCTCCTTCTGCGCGATGCGCGACATGCTCAGGTGGTGCTGCACGAGGAACTCGACGAGCTTCGCGTCGTCGCCGCCGACGCCGTGCTGGCGGCAGAAGCGCCGCACCTCCATCGCGCCGAGGTCGGAGTGGTCGCCGCCGCGCCCCTTGGCGACGTCATGGAACAGCGCCGCGATGTACAGCAGCCACGGCTTGTCCCACTGCAGCGCGAGCTGCGAGCAGAACGGGTACTCGTGCGCGTGCTCGGGGATGAAGAAGCGGCGCACGTTGCGCAGCACCATCAGGATGTGCTGGTCCACCGTGTAGACGTGGAACAGGTCGTGCTGCATCTGGCCGACGATGCGGCGGAACACCCACAGGTAGCGCCCGAGCACGCTCGTCTGGTTCATCAGCCGCAGTGCGTGCGTCTGCCCGCCGTGCGGGTGCTGCAGGATCTGCATGAAGGTGCGGCGGTTGACGGGGTCGCGGCGGAACGACGCGCCCATCTGCTCGCGCGCGTTGTACAGCGCACGCAGCGTGCGCGCCGACAGCCCCTTGATGCCCGGCGTGCGCTGGAACACGTGGAAGGTCTGCAGGATCGCGTGCGGGTCGCGACGGTACAGGTCGTCGCTGGCGACCTCGAGCATGCCGCCGCGGTCGAGGAAGCGCGCGTCGTCGAGCGGACGCATCGGCGCGCCTTCGCTGCCGCTGATGCGCTCCTCGATGTTGAGCATCAGGATCTGGTTGAGCTGCGCCACCGCCTTGGCGGCCCAGTAGTAGCGGCGCATCAGCACCTCGGAGGCGCGCTGCGACGGCGTCGACGCGAAGCCGAAGCTCGCCGCCACCGCGGTCTGCAGGTCGAACACGAGGCGGTCCTCGCGCCGCCCGGCCACCAGGTGCAGCCGCGCACGGATCAGCTTGAGCAGCCCCTCGTTGCGTTGCAGCTGCTTGACCTCGAACGGCGTGACGAGCCCGTTGGCGGCGAGCTCGCTCCAGTTGCGCCCGAGGCCCGCGGCGCGCGCGACCCACACGATGACCTGCAGGTCGCGCAGCCCGCCGGGGCTTTCCTTGCAGTTGGGCTCGAGCGCGTACGGCGTGTCCTCGTACTTGACGTGGCGCTGCTGCATCTCGAGCGTCTTCGCGCGCAGGAACGCACGCGCGTCGATGCTCGCGTCGTGCGCGCGGCGGAACGCGTCGAAGGCACGGCGCGCGCCACACAGGTAGCGCGACTCGAGCAGCGCGGTGCGCACCGTCACGTCGCGCTCGCTCTCGGCGAGGCACTCGTCGAGCGTGCGCACCGACGAGCCGATCTCCAGGCCGATGTCCCAGCACGCGGTGATGAAGCCCTCGATCGCCTCGCCGTGGCGCAGCTGCGCGTCGGCGTCGGGCAGCAGCACGAGCACGTCGACGTCGGAGTAGGGGTACAGCTCGCCGCGTCCGTAGCCGCCCACCGCGACCAGCGCCGCACCGGGCGGCATGCCGGCGCGCTGCCACAGCGTCGCCAGCGTCGCGTCGACGTGGCGTGCCAGCGCGCGCAGCAGCCGCGTGGCGGCAGGCGCCGTCGGGCGCGCGGCGCGGAACTGCTCGAGCAGTGCAGTCTTGCCGTCGCGGAAGCGCTGGCGCAGCTCGCCCAGGCTGGCGGCGGCGCCGAGCGGCGCGGCGGGCATCGCGCTCACGCCGCGGCCGGCAGCGGCGCGCGCGCGAACTCGGGCGGCGGCGGGCTGCCGGCCGATACCGTCAGCACCTCGTAGCCGCTCTCGGTGACGAGCACGGTGTGCTCCCACTGCGCCGACAGCGAGCGGTCCTTCGTGACGATCGTCCAGCCATCGCCGAGCTCGCGGATCTCGCGCCGGCCGGCATTGATCATCGGCTCGATCGTGAAGATCATGCCCGGCTTGAGCTCCTCGAGCGTGCCGGGCTGGCCGTAGTGCAGCACCTGCGGCTCCTCGTGGAACTTGCGCCCGACGCCGTGGCCGCAGAACTCGCGCACGACGGAGTAGCCTGCCGCCTCGGCGTAGGTCTGGATCGCGTGGCCGATGTCGCCGAGCCGCGCGCCCGGGCGCACCTTGACGATGCCCTTCCACATCGCCTCGTAGGTGATCTGGCACAGCCGCTTCGCGGCGATCGAGCCCTCGCCGACGATGTACATGCGGCTGTTGTCGCCGTGCCAGCCGTCCTTGATGACGGTGACGTCGATGTTGACGATGTCGCCGTTCTTCAGCGGCCGGTCGTTCGGGATGCCGTGGCAGACCTGGTGGTTGACCGACGTGCACAGCGACGCCGGGTACGGCGGATAGCCCGGCGGCTGGTAGCCCAGCGTCGCGGGGATGCCGCCTTGCACGTGCACGATGTGGTCGTGCGCGATGCGGTCGAGTTCGAGCGTCGTGACGCCGGGCTTGACATGCGGCGTCAGCAGGTCCAGCACCTCGGACGCGAGGCGGCACGCGGTGCGCATCGCGTCGATTTCGGCGCCGGTCTTGATCGGAATCGTCATGGGCCGGGATTATCCCATCACCCCCGTAGAATCCCGGGTCTTCGCCGCGGCCAACCCTCCACGCGGGCAGGCCGTTTCCGCCCCGCCCTCGACCCCGGGTTCCGATGCCGTCGCCTTCCCCGCACCTGTTGCACTTCGAGGGCAGCCAAGCGCTGTCCGCGTTCCGCGCCCGCGCGCTGCTCGATCGCATCGCCGCGGTGGTGCCGCGCGTCGCCGGCATCGCCGCGCGGCACGTGCACTGGGTCGCCAGCGACGCACCGCTCGACGCCGCCACACGCGACCGCCTGCAGGCGCTGCTGACCTACGGCGATCCCTATGCCGGCCCGGCCGACGGCGAGCTCGTCGTCGTGATGCCGCGGC
This sequence comes from Calidifontimicrobium sp. SYSU G02091, assembly GCF_022631395.1. Classification (NCBI taxonomy): domain Bacteria; kingdom Pseudomonadati; phylum Pseudomonadota; class Betaproteobacteria; order Burkholderiales; family Sphaerotilaceae; genus Azohydromonas; species Calidifontimicrobium sp. SYSU G02091. The sequence continues at coordinate 16,282 of NZ_JALBGB010000011.1, read as the reverse complement.
TGGGCACCGTCTCGCCGTGGGCGAGCAAGGCCACCGACATCGCGCACAACTGCGGCCTGCCGGTGCACCGCATCGAGCGCGTGACCGAGTTCCACCTGACGCTCAAGGGCGGCCTGCCCGGCGGTGCGAAGCCGCTGTCGGCCACCGAGCGCGAGGCCGTCGCCGCGCTGCTGCACGACCGCATGACGGAGAGCGTCGCGTTCGAGCGCGACGCGGCGCGCCACCTGTTCGATCCGCAGCCGGCGCCGCCGCTGGCGCACGTCGACGTGCTCGCGTACGGCCGCGAGGCGCTGCTCGAAGCCAACGCCGCGTTCGGGCTCGCGCTGTCCGACGACGAGGTCGACTACCTCGTCGACGCCTTCACCCGGCTCGGGCGCAACCCGAGCGACGTCGAGCTGATGATGTTCGCGCAGGCCAACAGCGAGCACTGCCGGCACAAGATCTTCAACGCCGACTTCACGATCGACGGCCAGCGCCAGCCGCACAGCCTGTTCGCGATGATCCGCCACACCGAGCGGGCGAGCCCGCAGCGCACCGTCGTGGCCTACAGCGACAACGCCGCGATCATGGAGGGCGGCCCCGTCGTGCGCTGGCAGCCCGAGGGCTTCACGAACGCGCCGCGGTACGGCGCGCGCGAGGTCACCGCGCACGTGCTGATGAAGGTCGAGACGCACAACCACCCGACCGCGATCAGCCCGTTCCCGGGCGCGGCCACCGGCGCCGGCGGCGAGATCCGCGACGAGGGCGCCACCGGCCGCGGCGCACGGCCGAAGGCGGGGCTGACGGGCTTCTCGGTGTCGAACCTGCACCTGCCCGGCACCGACGAGCCGTGGGAGCGCGACCCCGTCGGCAAGCCCGAGCACATCGCCAGCGCGCTGCAGATCATGATCGACGGGCCTCTGGGCAGCGCCGCGTTCAACAACGAGTTCGGCCGACCCAACCTCGCCGGGTATTTCCGCGTCTACGAGCAGACGGTGGCCGGCGTGCGGCGCGGCTACCACAAGCCGATCATGATCGCCGGCGGCGTCGGCAGCATCGATGCGACGCAGACGCACAAGGTCGCGTTTCCCGCCGGCACGCTGCTCGTGCAGCTCGGCGGGCCGGGGATGCGCATCGGCATGGGCGGCGGTGCCGCGAGCTCGATGGCCGCCGGCACCAACACCGCGGCGCTCGACTTCGACAGCGTGCAGCGCGGCAACCCCGAGATCCAGCGCCGCGCGCAGGAAGTCATCAACCACTGCTGGGCGCTCGGCGACCGCAACCCCATCCTCGCGATCCACGACGTCGGTGCCGGGGGGCTGTCCAACGCGTTCCCCGAGCTCGCCGACGGCGCCGGCCGCGGCGCGCGCTTCGACCTGCGCAAGGTCCCGCTCGAAGAGAGCGGCCTGGCGCCGAAGGAGATCTGGTGCAACGAGAGCCAGGAGCGCTACGTCCTGGCCGTCGACCCGGCGCTGATGCCGCTGTTCGAGCAGATGTGCGCCCGCGAGCGCTGCCCGTTCGCGGTGGTCGGCGTCGCGACCGAGGCGCGTGACCTCGTCGTCGAGGACGGCGCGGGCGGCGAGCGCGTGATCGACATGCCGATGGAGGTGCTGTTCGGCAAGCCGCCGAAGATGCACCGCATCGTCGAGCGCGTCGTGCGCACCGAGGCCGCGCTCGACCTGACCGGCGTGACGCTCGAGCAGGCCGCGTTCGACGTGCTGCGCCACCCGACGGTGGCGAGCAAGCGTTTCCTGATCACGATCGGCGACCGTACGGTGGGCGGGCTCAGCCACCGCGACCCGATGGTGGGGCCGTGGCAGGTGCCGGTGGCGGACTGCGCCGTCACGCTGGCCGACTTCAGCGGCTGCCGCGGCGAGGCGATGGCGATGGGCGAGCGCACGCCGCTGGCGGCGCTCGACGCACCGGCGTCGGGCCGCATGGCGGTGGCCGAAGCGATCACGAACCTGCTCGCCGCGCCGATCGAACTGTCGCGCGTCAAGCTCAGCGCCAACTGGATGGCCGCCTGCGGCGAGCCCGGCGAGGACGCGGCGCTGTACGACACCGTGAAGGCGGTCGGCCTGGAGCTGTGCCCGGCGCTCGGCGTCGGCATCCCGGTCGGCAAGGACAGCCTGTCGATGCGCACGAAGTGGAACGGCGCCGACGGCCCGTGCCAGGTCGTCGCGCCGGTGTCGCTGATCGTCAGCGCCTTCGCGACGCTGCCCGACGTGCGCGGCACGCTGACGCCGCAGCTGCAGCCGGGCGAGACGGTGCTGCTGCTCGTCGACCTCGGCGCCGGCCGCAACCGCCTGGCCGGCTCGATCCTCGCGCAGACGCTCGGCCGCTTCGGCGACGAGGTGCCCGACCTCGACGACCCGCAGCGCCTGAAGGCGCTGGTGGCCGCCGTCAACGAACTGCGCGCCGGCGGCAAGCTGCTCGCCTACCACGACCGCAGCGACGGCGGGCTGTGGGCGTGCGTCTGCGAGATGGCCTTCGCCGGGCACCGCGGCGTGAGCCTCAACGTCGACCTGCTCGTCACCGAGGGCGACGGCATCGGCGACAGCCGCGCCGAGTACGGCGACTCGAAGAACTGGGCCAGCCAGGTGAGCGAGCGGCGCAACGAGCTGACGCTCAAGGCGCTGTTCGCCGAGGAGCTCGGCGCCGTGCTGCAGGTGCGCCGCGACGAGCGCGACGCCGTGATCGCGACGCTGCGCGCGCACGGGCTCGGCCGCTTCACGCACGTGATCGGCGTGCCCAACGACCGCGGCGTCGTCGAGGTCTGGCGCGACACGAAGTGCGTGTTCTCGGCGCCGCTCACCCAACTGCATCAGACGTGGGACGAGGTCAGCTGGCGCATCGCGCGGCTGCGCGACAACCCCGCCTGCGCCGACAGCGAACACACGCTGGCCGGCGCCGCCGACGACCCCGGCCTGCACGTGCACCTGACCTTCGACCCCGCCGACGACGTCACCGCGCCGTTCGTGCACCTCGCGCGGCCGAAGATCGCGATCCTGCGCGAGCAGGGCGTCAACTCGCAGGTCGAGATGAGCTATGCGATGCACGCCGCCGGCTTCGACACCTTCGACGTGCACATGAGCGACCTGCAGGCCGGTCGCGCGCGGCTCGACCAGTTTCAGGGTTTCGTCGCCTGCGGCGGCTTCAGCTACGGCGACACGCTCGGCGCCGGCGAGGGCTGGGCGCGCTCGATCCTGTTCAACCCGGCGCTGGCCGACCAGTTCGCGGCGTTCTTCCAGCGCCCCGACACGATCGCGCTCGGCGTGTGCAACGGCTGCCAGATGATGGCCGCGCTCGCGCCGATCATCCCCGGCGCCGACGCGTGGCCCAAGTTCACGCGCAACGCCAGCGAGCAGTTCGAGGCGCGGCTGAGCCTCGTCGAGGTGCTCGCGAGCCCGTCGGTCTTCTTCACCGGCATGGCCGGCAGCCGGCTGCCGATCGCGGTCGCGCATGGCGAGGGCCGCGCCGACTTCTCGCAGCGCGGCGACGCGCAGCGCGTCGCGCGTGCGCTGCGCTTCGTCGACCACCACGGCCGGCCGACCGAGGTCTACCCGTACAACCCCAACGGCAGCCCCGACGGCCTGACGGGGGTGACGACGCCCGACGGGCGCTTCACCGCGCTGATGCCACACCCCGAGCGCGTGTTCCGCCAGGCCCAGCTGAGCTGGTCGGCCGCCGGCGCCGACGGCTTCAGTCCGTGGATGCGCATGTTCCGCAACGCGCGCGCGGCGCTGGGCTGACGCCGGCGCCGCGCATCAGCGCCGGCCGACGACCTTGTCGTACAGGTCGAGCGCGCGGTGCTGCGGGTCGTAGCGCGCCTTCAGCGCGCGGTAGCGCTCCATCGCGTAGGCGCGGTCGAACTCGTCGCGCGGGAAGTAGCTCTCGGAATACAGCGACTTGATGCCGCCGAGCTCGATCACCTTGCGCTCGACGAGGCGGTTGAAGTGCCCCGGCGGGTGCGGCTCGCGCGCGTTGACGACGTCCCAGAAGCCGAAGTTGACGTAGCGCACGCCGGGTGTCAGCGGGTACAGCGTGAACGTGTGCGCCGGATCGGCCGGGCGGATCGGGCAGACCCACACCGGGACGATGCCGATCTCGGCGAGCAGGAAGTCGAGGAACTCGGCCGCGCGCGGCAGCGGAATGTCGACGTCCTGGATCACCGACTCGGGGTGCACGCCGCGCAGCCGCGCCCACGCGCGCGTGAAGCCGAAGCGGCTGTTGAAGCGCATGATCCTGGTGTAGGTGCGCGAGTTCAGCCGTTCGCGCCCGAGCAGGCGGCGCACCAGCGGGTGCTGCGCGCCGACGTTCTTCGAGCACCAGAACCAGTCGGTGTCCCAGCGCCAGAGGTAGCCGCGCGCGGTGAGGTAATCGACCGGCGTCGTCTTCAGCGAGCGCCAGTAGATGCGCTCGAACGTGTAGTCGCTCGCGTGCGGCGCGTCGTCGACGAAGCGACCGACGCTGAGCACGTGGTCGCCGCGGCCGAAGACGACGCCGTCGACGAAGTCCGACGCCGGGTCGGCGCACGCGGCGTCGAGCGCGGCGAAGAACGCCGCGGCGTCGGCGAACGGGCGGTGCTCGACGCGCACGAAGCGCCTGACCGGCCGCGTGCGCGCCTTCAGCCGCAGCGCGTAGCCGAGCGTGCCGTACGAGTTCGGGAAGCCGTAGAACAGGTCGCGGTGCTCGTTGTCGGGGGTCGCGACGACGATGTCGCCGCCGGGCAGCAGCACCTCGATCTCGAGCAGCGTGTCGTGCACCAGGCCCTCGCGGAACGACGTGGCCTCGATGCCGACGCCGGCCGCGGCACCGCCGATCGTGATCGTCTTGAGCTGCGGCACCACCGCCGGCATCTGGCCGACCGCCAGCGTCGCGTCGGCCAGCGCCTCGTAGGTACACAGGCCCTCGACGTCGACCCACCCGCTCGTGGTGTCGATGCGCAGCACGTGGTGGAACTCGCCGAGGTCCAGCCGCTGCTTGCGTCCCTCGGTGCGGTCGCGAAACAGGTTCGACGTGCGCTTGGCCAGCCCGAGCGGCGCCGAGGGCTGCGCGGCGGCGAGCACCGCGCGCAGGCGGTCCAGGCGCGCGGCATGGTCGTCAGCGGCCGCCATCGCCGGCGTCGTCGCGGTACAGGTGCGCGCGGCTCATCGGGTAGCTGTCGCGCGTGACGTTGCCCTTGCTGAACACGATCTGCCACAGGTGCGTGTAGCCGGTGGGCGCGCGGAACATCTCGGCGCAGCCGACGAGGTAGGTGCGCCAGATGCGGCGGAAGCGCTCGTCGAAACGCTGCGGGTCGAGCGCCTGGATCTGCGGCCAGTGGCGCTCGAAGCGCTCGGCCCACGCGTCGAGCGTCGGCGCGTAGTGGCGGCGCAGGTTCTCGATGTCGACGACCTCGAGGCCACAGCGCTCCATCTCGACGATCACGTCGGCGAGGCTCGGGATCCACCCGCCGGGAAAGACGTGCTTGCGGATGAACAGCTCGGTGTCGTAGCGCCCGACGTGGCCGATGAAGTGCAGCATCCCGAGCCCGCCGGGCTTGAGGAAGTCGGCGTGCGCGCGGATCACCTCGGCGAGCTGGTCGCGCCCGGCGTGCTCGAGCACGCCGATCGAGACGACCTTGTCGTATTGGCCGTCGACGTCGCGGAAGTCGGCCTCGCGCACCGCGAGCCGGTCGGCGAGACCGCGGCGCGCGATCTCGGCGCGCAGCCAGTCGACCTGCTCCGTCGTCGTGTTGACGCCGGTGCCGAGCGCGCCCACCGTCTCCCACGCGCGGAACATGAAGCCGCCGAAGCCGCAGCCGATGTCGACGTAGCGCTCGCCAGGGCCGAGGCGGATCTTGCGGATCACGTGGTCGATCTTGTTGCGCTGCGCCTCCTCGAGCGTCGCGGTGCCTTCGCGCCAGTAGGCGCAGGTGTACATCTTCAGCGGGTCGTCGAGCCACAGGCGGTAGAACGCCTCGCCGAGGCCGTAGTGGAAGCGCGCGTTGGCCTTGGCCTGCGCCGGGTCGCGGTTCGAGTGGCGCAGCTCGTGCAGGCGGTTCTCGGCGCCGAGCAGCGGGTTGGTGCCGCGCGACAGGTCGCTCGCGAGCCCGACCGCCATCGCGGCGTGGAAGCTGCCGTCGACGTCGACCTCACGGTCGAAGTAGGCCTCGAGCAGCCCGATGTGGCCGCGCGCCAGCGTGGCCAGCACGGCGGCTTCGGTGCGCAGGTGCAGCGTGAACGCCGGCGCGCCGTGGCCGCACGCGTGGCGCGCGCCGTCGGGCAGCGTGACCGCGAAGGGATGGGGCGCGTGCGCGCCCAGCGCATCGACGACGGCCTGGATCGACAGCGGCACGGGCTCTCCCGACGGTGGCGGTGCACGCAGTGTAGGCAACCGACGATGCGCTTGCGGCTTGCGTTGCATCAAGGCGCGCGCGGCCGGCCTTGCGCACGCTCGCGGCATCGCCCCGCGAGCGCACACCGATGACGTCTCCGTCTCCCGTACCCGCTGTTGGCGCCGGCGACGCGCTGCTCGTCGTCGACGTGCAGAACGACTTCCTGCCCGGCGGCAGCCTGGCGGTGCCGGCGGGCGATGCCGTGCTGCCGGCCATCGGGCGTGCGCTGCAGCGCTTCGCCGCGCTCGCGCTGCCGGTGTTCGCATCGCGCGACTGGCACCCGGCCGATCACTGCTCGTTCCAAGCGCAGGGCGGCCCTTGGCCGCCGCACTGCGTGGCCGGCACGCCGGGCGCCGACTTTCCCGCCGCGCTGCGGCTGCCTGCCGACGCGGTCGTGATCTCGAAGGCGACGACGCCCGCGCGCGACGCGTACTCGGCGTTCGACGGCACCGACTTGCACGCGCGGCTGCAGGCGCTGGGCGTGCGGCGCCTCATCGTCTGCGGGCTGGCGACCGACTACTGCGTGCAGGCGAGCGTGCTCGATGCGCTGGCGCTGGGCTACGCCGTCGTCGTGCTGCGCGACGGCGTCGCGGCGGTCGACGTGCAGCCGGGCGACGGCGAGCGCGCGCTGGCCGCGATGCAGCAGCGCGGCGCCGTCGTCGTCGCCGCGGCCGACGTGCTGCCGTGACCCGCCGCACGCCGGCCCCGCCGCCGGCCGTGCCGGCGGTGACGAACGCCGAGGTCGCCGCGGTGTTCGACGAGATCGCCGACTTGCTCGAGGTCGAGGACGCGAACCCGTTTCGCATCCGCGCGTACCGCAACGCGTCACGCACCGTCAGCGGCCTGGGCCGGCCGCTGGCCGAACTGGTCGCGCAGGGCGCCGATCTGGACGCGCTGCCCGGCATCGGCGCCGATTTGGCAGGCAAGATCGCCGAGATCGTCGGCACCGGCCGCTGCGCGCTCCTCGAGCGGCTGCGCGGCGAGCTGCCGCCGGGCATCACGGCGCTGCTGAAAGTGCCCGGGCTCGGGCCGAAGCGCGTGCGTGCGCTGCACCACGAGCTCGGCGTGCACACCGTCGACGACCTCGCCGCCGCCGCACGCGCCGGCCGCATCCGCGCGATCCCCGGCTTCGGGCCGAAGACGGAGCAGGCGATCGTGCAGGCGCTCGCCGCGCCGGCGGCCACGGCCCCGCGGGCGGACACCGGGCGGGTGTCGATCGCGCTGGCCGAGCCCATCGCCGACGCGCTCGTCGCCGCACTCGCCGCGGTGCCGGGCGTCGAGCGCGTCGTGCCCGCCGGCAGCCTGCGCCGGCGGCGCGACACCGTCGGCGACCTCGACCTGCTCGTGACGGTGCGCGGGCGCAGCGGCGTGATGGAGCGCTTCACGACGCTGCCGCAGGTGCGGCAGGTGCTCGCGAAGGGCCGCACGCGCGCGAGCGTCGTGCTCGCCAGCGGCCTGCAGGTGGACCTGCGCGTCGTGCCGGCGGCCGAGTTTGGCGCTGCGCTCGTCTACTTCACCGGCTCGAAGGCGCACAACATCGCGCTGCGCCGGCTCGCGCAGGCGCGCGGGCTGAAGATCAACGAGTACGGCGTGTTCCGCGGCGAAGAGCGCGTGGCCGGCGACACCGAGGCCTCGGTCTACGCCGCGGTCGGCCTGCCGTTCATCGCCCCCGAGCTGCGCGAGGACCGCGGCGAGATCGAAGCGGCGCAGGCCGCTCGGCTGCCGAAGCTCGTCGAGCTCGCCGACCTGCGCGGCGACCTGCACGTGCACACGACCGACAGCGACGGCCGCGACACTCTCGAGGCGATGGCCGCCGCGGCGCAGGCGCGCGGCTTCGAGTACCTCGCGATCACCGACCACTCGGCGCGCCTGGCGGTGGCGCGCGGGCTCGACGCGAAGCGGCTCGAGGCGCAGATCGGGCGCATCGACCGCCTGAACGAGAGGCTGCGCGCGCAGAAGGCGCGGCTCGTGCTGCTCAAGGGGATCGAGGTCGACATCCTCGCCGACGGGCGGCTCGACCTGCCCGACGAGATCCTGCAGCGGCTCGACCTCGTCGTCGGCGCGCTGCACTCGCGGCTGAACCTGCCGCGCGACAGGCAGACCGACCGCGTGCTGCGCGCGATGGATGCGCGCTGCTTCACGATCCTCGCGCACCCGACGGCGCGGCTGCTCGGTGAGCGCGGGCCGGTCGAGCTGGACCTGCCGCGCGTGCTGCGCCACGCGAGGCAGCGCGGCTGCTTCGTCGAGCTGAACGCGCAGCCGCAGCGGCTCGACCTCGACGACACCGCGTGCCGGCTCGCGAAGGACGAGGGCGTGCTCGTCGCGATCGACTCCGACGCGCACGCGACGGCCGACTTCGACACGCTGCGCCACGGCGTCGGGCAGGCACGGCGCGGCTGGCTCGAGGCGTCAGACGTGCTCAACACGCGGCCGCTCGCGCAGCTGCGGCCGCTGCTCGCGCGCACGATGCGCTGAGCGCCGGTCTTGACGAATGTCAGGTCACGGGCGCCCGCACCGCGGCAGACTGGGTGGCACTGGCACAGGAGAGACCGCGATGAAAGTTCCGCCCCAGATCGTCTTCCACGGCCTCGAGCGCTCCGACGCGCTCGAGACGGCGGTGCGCGACAAGATCGCGCACCTCGAGCACCTCAGCGGCGACGTCGTGTCTTGCCGCGTCGTGATCGATCTCGAGCAGAAGCACAAGCACCAGGGCCACCCGTTCGGCGTGCGCATCGACCTGACGCTGCCCGGGCGCGAGCTCGTCGTCGACCGCGTGCAGCACGAGGACGTCTACGTCGCGCTGCGCGACGCGTTCGACGCGATGAAGCGCCGGCTGCAGGACGCCGTGCACCAGCGCCGCGGCGACGAGAAGCAGCACGCGCGCGAGTTGCACGGCGAAGTCGTGCGCCTCGACGCCGAAGGCGGCTTCGGCTTCATCCGCACGCCCGACGGCGAGGAGTACTACTTCAGTCGCGACAACGTCGCCGGTGGTCATTTCGACCGCGTCGACGTCGGCACCGCGGTGCAGTTCGTCGCCGAGCCGGCGGGCGAGGGCCTGCAGGCCAAGCGCGTGAGCCTCGGGCGCCACCACACCCCCTGAACCGGGCCGATGACGCCCGACGGCACCGTCACGCTGCTGCTCGCCGGCGACGTGATGACGGGCCGTGGCGTCGATCAGGCATTGCGCCACCACGCGCCGCCGCAGCTGTACGAGCCGGTCGTCGACGACGCGCGCGAGTACCTGCGGCTCGCCGAGGCGGCGAACGGCCCGGTCGGTGCGCCGCTGGCGCCGCACGAGCCGTGGGGTGCCGCGCGCGCGCAGTTCCTCGCGCCGGACGTCGACGCGCGCGTCGTCAACCTCGAGACCGCCGTCACCGCCGGCGGCGCGCCGTGGCCGCGCAAGGGCATTCACTACCGCATGCACCCGGCCAACGTCGACGTGCTGACGGCCGCGCACGTCGACGTCTGCACGGTCGCGAACAACCACGTGCTCGACTGGGGCCGCGACGCGCTGCGCGAGACGCTCGCTGCGCTGCACGCCGCCGGCATCGCGACGGTGGGGGCGGGGGCCGACGCCGACGCGGCGTGGCGCCCGGCCGCGATCGACCTCGGCAGCGGGCGCCGGCTGCTGGTGTTCGGCCTCGCGACCGACGACAGCGGCGTGCCCGCCGACTGGGCCGCTGCCGGGCACCGCGCCGGCGTCGCCCGCTTGCCCGACCTCTCGCCGTCGTCGGCGCAGCGTGTCGCCGAATGCGTGCAGCGGCACCGCCGTGCGGGCGATCTCGTCGTCGTCTCGATCCACTGGGGCGGCAACTGGGTGCCGGCCGTGCCGCAGGCGCAGCGCGACTTCGCGCGCCGGCTCGTCGACATCGGGGTGGCCGACGTCGTGCACGGCCACTCGGCGCACCACCCGCTGCCGGTCGAGCTGTACGCCGGCCACGCGATCCTGCACGGCTGCGGCGACCTGATCAACGACTACGAAGGCATCGGCGACCGCGGTCCCTGGCGCCACGATGTCGCGCTGCTGTGGCGGCTGCGGCTCGACACGGCTTCGGGGCGGCTGCGGCGGCTCGACGCGTGGCCGCTGCAACGCCGGCGGCTGCGCCTGCAGCCGGCCGACGCCGATGCCGTCGACGCGCTGCGCCGGCTGCTGCAGCCCGACGCCGCCGCCGGCTGGCGCCACGGCGCCGACGGCGGCTGGACACTCGCACCGGCCTGACGAGAGCGCGAGTTCAGCGCGCGCGGCGCGCGTAGGTGCCGACCAGTTCGGCGGTCGCGAGCACGTGGCCGTGCATCGCGTGGCGCAGTGCCGCGGCGGTCGGCGCGGCGAGCGCGGGCAGCCGCACGTCGAGCGCGTGCAGCCGGAACACGTAGCGGTGGCGGCCGACCGGCGGACTCGGGCCGTCCCAGCCGCGGCGGTGCCAGTCGTTGAGGCCTTCGCGGGAGCCCGCCGGCAGCGGCGTGCCGCCTTCGGGCAGGCCGGTCGCGTCGGGCGGCAGGTCGTACAGCACCCAGTGCACCCACGGCTTGACCGGCGCGGCCGGGTCGGGCGCGTCGGGGTCTTCGACGATCAGCGCCAGGCTCTGCGCGCCCGGTGGCACGTCGTGGAACACGAGCGCCGGCGCGACGTCGGCACCGTCGGCGGTGTGGCGCACGGGAATCGGGCCATTCGGCTCGAAAGCGGGGGAGGTCAGTCGCATGGTGGCCCCTCTGGGTGGCACCTCGTCGCGGGCGCCGTGGCCCGGCGCCCCGGGGCGCAGCATGCCCGGCCGCGCGGCGCCGGCTTTGCGTCAGCGCAAAGCGGGATAGCATCGACCGCGTGTGACGGCCCCGCCGCTTGCCCGATGACGGCCCTGCTGACCGACCTGTACCAGCTGACGATGCTGCAGGCCTACCTCGACGAAGGCATGCAGCAAGAGGCAACGTTCGAGCTGTTCGTGCGCAAGCTGCCTGCGCAGCGCAACTTCCTCGTCGCCGCCGGGCTCGAGCAGGCGCTGCAGTTCCTCGAGACGCTGGCCTTCACCGACGACGAGATCGCGTGGGTCGAGCGGCAGGGCGGCTTCAGGCCCGCGCTGCTCGACCACCTGCGCACGCTGCGCTTCACCGGCGACGTGCACGCGATGCCCGAGGGCACGGTGTTCTTTGCCGACGAGCCGATCCTGCGCGTGACGGCGCCGCTGCCGCTGGCCCAGCTCGTCGAGTCGCGGCTGCTCAACCTCGTCCACTTCCAGACGCTGATCGCGTCGAAGGCCGCGCGCGTCGTGCTGGCCGCGCCCGCCAAGCTGCTGATCGACTTCGGCATGCGGCGCGCGCACGGCGCCGAAGCGGCGCTGTTCGCCGCGCGCGCGGCCTACCTGGCCGGCTTCGACGGCACCGCGACCGCCGAGGCGGCGCGCCGGTATGGCCTCCCGGCCTTCGGCACGATGGCGCACTCGTTCGTGCAGGCACACGCGAGCGAGGCCGACGCGTTCGTCGCGTTCGCGCGCTCGCGCCCGCAGCGCCCGACGCTGCTCGTCGACACCTACGACCCGCTGCAGGGCGTGCAGCGCGTGATCGATCTCGCGCCGCGGCTGGCCGCCGAGGGCATCGAGATCGGCGGCATCCGCCTCGACAGCGGCGACATGGCGGCGCAGGCGAGGGCGGGGCGAGCGATGCTCGACGCCGCGGGGCTGCGAGGCGTGCGCATCTTCGCGAGCGGCAACCTCGACGAGTGGCGCGTCGCCGAGCTGCTCGCCGCGGGCGCGCCGATCGACGGCTTCGGCATCGGCACCGCGCTCGACACGTCGTCGGACGCACCGTCGCTCGACGCCGTCTACAAGCTGCAGGTCTACGCCGGCGTCGCGCGGCGCAAGCGCTCGGCCGGCAAGGCGACGTGGCCCGGCGTCAAGCAGGTCGTGCGCCGTTTCGACGCCCATGGCCGCATGCTCGCCGACCGCGTGCAGCTCGAAGGCGAGCCGCTCGACGGCGAGCCGCTGCTGCAGCCGGTGATGCGCGGCGGCCGGCGCGTCGGCGCGGCGCCGACGCTCGCCGACGCCCGCAGGCGCTGCACCGAGCAGCTGCGCGCGCTGCCCGAGCCGCTGCGCGGCCTCGACCCGGTGGCCGACGCGTATCCGGTCGAGATCTCGGCCGGCTTGCATGCGCTCGCGGCCGCGGTCGACGCCGCCACGCGCTGAGACCGGCGGTGACACTCCGGCGATGGGCGGGCCCCGCGCAATGAAGGCGCACGACGCGATGACCGGAACCGCGACACGTCTGCAGGCCGCCGTCGTCGGCCTCGGCCGGCTCGGCACCGCGTGCGCGCTCGCGCTGCTCGACGACCCCGAGCTCGCGCTCGCCGGCATCGTCCGCCGCGCCGACGCCCCGGCGCACGCGCCCGGGCGGCTGCAGCGCACCGCCGTCGTCGGCCACGTGCGCGAACTGCCGGCGGTCGACGTTGTGCTGGTGTGCGTACCCGCCGGCGATGCGACCGATGTCGCCCTCGCGCTGTTGCAGCAGCGGCTGCCGGTCGTCGAGTGCGCCGCGCTCGACGGCGCCGCCCTGATGCGGCATCACCAAGTGCTCGACGACGCGGCGCGCCGGCACCGCACGTCGGCCGTCGTCGGCGCCGGCTGGAACCCGGGGGCGTGGTCGGCTTTCGTCGCGTCGTTCGAGCGAATGATCCCGCGCGGCCAGACGGTGCAGCAGCGCCACCCGGGCACCGCGCTGCATCACAGCGCGGCCGCGGCGGCGATCGACGGCGTGCGGGCGGCGCTCGAAGCCGAGGTCGCCGGCACGCGCTATGTCTACGTCGAGCTCGAGCGCGGCGCGCGCCTCGACGCGGTGCGCGAGCGCCTCGCCGCCGATCCGCTGTTCGTCGGCGTACCGACGCAGGTGTTCGCGGTCGACGACGCCGGTGCGCTCGAGGACCGCGAGCACCAAGGCGTCGTCCTCGAGCGGCTCGGCACCGCCGCCAGCGGCCACCACGCGAGCCTGCTGCTCGAAGCGCGGTTCGACCTGCACGACTTCGCGGCGCGCGCGATGCTCGACGCGGCGCGGCAGGTACGGGGCCTGCCGCACGGCGCACACCGATACGCGCTATGGTGACTTCAGGACCCTGACAACGGGAGTCTCGGAAAATCAAGAGCTTGGCGCGGTCCAAATTTTGAGTTGCAAGCTGACCGATGCAACCGGGCGCCGCTTTGCAAGACAAAAAATGCAACTTGCAGCAGCGGCTCTAAGTGCTTGCTGGGCCGGGGATTTTTTGGACCCGTAGACGGCGCCGGGCAGCCGACAAGTCACCCGTCGACGGTAGACTACGGCTCATGGTAGGCGACGGGGACGAAGTGGAGGAACAGGACACGGAGCCTGCGGCCATCGGGCCGCAGACTGGCAAGGTCGTCTTGCTAGGACCCGAGGGTCGATTCGGCTACGTATCTGACGCGAGCGGTGCGCGCAGCTACCTCTACGTCGTCGGCTTGGCTATCAGCAACCGTGAAGCTGCGAAACTGCGTGTGGGCACGAATGTGCAGTTCCACGCAGCAGGGTCGTGTCGAGAACCTAACGCTCGTCTGAGCCTGGCGGCCTGAACCGGGCAGCGTGCGTCAATGGTCTCGGCCGGTTGACGAGACGGGCCAGGCGTCACGGCGCGTTTGCGTTTTCAATCAGGCTTGAGCGAGGCCTTGCGCGGGCCCCGTCGCCGGGGACCCATGTCAGAGGTCTGCATGTGATGCGTCTCTTCGGAGCAGCCGGCTAAGCCGTAGCGGTGGAGGCAGAGGCAGAAGTCGGGCTCGACACGCCGTTGGAGAGCTGCTCGAGTCGTGCGACGTCTACCATCAGGTCGCACAGGCGGCACGGAGGCGGCCAATCGAACGCCGCCAAGCTCCCACCCGCAATTTGCGCGACAGCCCATGCTACGGCTGCCGCATCCATGCCAAACCGGGCCCCTTCCGAGAGTGGTACGGCCTGGGCGTCCCGCGGTGTCGAAGACGACATTGCCGACCGAATCCGGGACACCAGCATGCCGAAGGACTCCGGTTCGACACCGAGCAGAGTTCCATCCTCGGTGACCAGACCAGTCAGCAGTTTCAGGTGCACAAGCGACGCCGTTAGGCCGGGCCAGCCAAGAACCCCGTCGAGCATCTCCGGCTTGCATACTGACTCGACGTGTCGCTGCAGGGCGAGCACCTCGTCCATGTCGTGGCCCTGTCCCCGACTGGCCTTATGGAGCCCGTGACGCGCGCTCAGTTGGCTGAGCACGTGAAGGTCCACGCCCAGAAACTGCGCCACGTCATTCACATTCGCCAGCCTTGGTGGCCTCCCGTTGTAGAGCTCGGCAGCACTCTTCGGGCACTTGCGCAAGTCGCCGAAACACAGCAGACCGGCGGCCTCGCCGTCCATCTCAACCATCTGGGCGGCGCCCATGATGAGAACCCGCGTCGCTTCTTCGGGCAGGAGGTTTGCGCCAGGCCAGCGCTCGACGACGATGGAACGCAGCCGGGAGCTGTCGATGCGAGGACCTACCATGGCACTCCCAAGTCTTTCCAAGGCCATGATGCGGTCGGCCACAGGCAAGTGATGAAGGGGACCGGTCAACCCATGGTATGTGGTGCAACCGGGTCCCGGAAGCACGCACAGCCGTAGAAGCTTCGACAGGTCGAGCTGGTCGATGGGCGCCGTCGCGTCGGCGTCGCCCATCCGAACCATGGACGGTGACTGAACGAGGTTTGCCACCTGGAGCGCCGCATCGCTCACCCCATGTGCTCGCGCTTTACTCAGGTTCGCGCCGCAACGCTGGCAGCACTTCAGTCGCGTGCGGGTGTGGCGCAACGGCTCTGCGCAATACGGACAGTGTTCGAGCAGAGCGGTACCGTGCGCGACACAGACGGGCGCCTGGACGAACTCCCAGCTCAGCTTTGCATAGCCAGACTCCTCGAGGCATGCAGGACAAACCGCCTGCCGCGGTGCAATGCGCGCGGACGATTCCCAGACGTGATGCTCGGACACCAAGTAGGCCGGATATTGACGCTCCAGGTAGCGCGACTCGAGCTCCCCGTCCGCAAGGCCGGTCAACCACTCCACTGCGCGCAGGGCCGCCCGACTGTGCACCAGGTCTCGGACATCGTTAAGCGTCTTTCCAGACACCTGCGCCAGGAGCTGCAACATGTGACGCATGGACGCAGCCCGATTCGCCTCGGCATGACGTTGTACGAAGCTGACCACCGACTCGTCCGGCATCAAGCGAAAACGGATGAGCAGCCGTGGCACTCCGTGGGCCGCAGCGGACCTCATGACGAAGCCCTCTACCGGCCACGCTGCGCCTGCATCTGCGACAGCAGCGCCTCGACAGTCTCGCGGGACATCAGGAAGGGGTTGTGCGTGTCCTGACGCTTGTCCCGCGGCGCGACTTCTCGGTAGGCCGCGCGGAAGTTGTCCAGACTAACCGTCGTTTGGCGAGCTGCTGCCCCCAGCTCGCACGCACTGCGGACCATGTTGACGACGCTGCCGAAGCGGCATTCGCAGGCCAGCAGCAGGCGCAGGAGCATGTCCGGTGAGCTAAGGTCGCATGACGGCTCACAGGGCAGAACCTGGTTCATAGCCAGCAGCAGCTTACGCATGTCTTCCACGTCCTGGCGTGAAGTCACCCGTGGGTCCTCCAGAAACACCCGACGCTCGAAGCGCTGCCGCAGCTCAGGGTGACCGTCCAGGGAGTCCTCCAGCCCATTGATGCCCATCGCGATGACCGGCTTGGACAGGGAGTTCACGAGCGTCTTCATGGTCAGCGACATCCGCACCAGCTCCGCTTCGCTCTTGGCGGCAAACGCGTTGTGCAACTCGTCGAACGCGAAGCCGCAAACTGACCTTGCCCTCGAAAACCGGATCCCTTGCTGAGTGATTCAATCCAAGCAAGGAGAACGTGAAGTGACGAAGGCAACGAGAGCGCGGTAC